>JAMOVA010000132.1 GCA_027061785.1 Thermoproteota archaeon | reverse complement strand
CTTATGACTTTCCTCTCCATCCCGGACACCTGCGAGGAGTGATCAGAGTCGGTTGAGCGCTACGCCCCAAGCCAGCCGAGGTATTCCTCCAGGTTGGCTCGCTCCGCACCGATGGTAGTGGGTTCCCCGTGACCTGGAAGTACCGCCGTCGATGGAGGGAGCTCCATTAGCTTGAGGAGGCTCTCCTTCATCCTTTCAGGGCTGCCATGCTTGAAATCCGTCCTCCCGATGTTCCCCTTGAAGAGCGTGTCCCCGGTGAACACGGCTCCCAGCTCCCTCACGTAATAGCAGACGCTGCCGGGCGTGTGACCGGGCGTGTGGATGGGCTCTATCGAGAGGGATCCGACCTTCACGATCCCGTCAAGGGGTTTAAGATCGGGAGGAGGCCCCATGTTGAGGGGCCAGAAATCGCTGAGGACGGAGATGTCCTCCTCATGCGCGAGGGCTCTCACATCCAAGTGTTCGGACAGCCCCTGCAGCCCTGCAATGTGATCGAAGTGGGTGTGGGTCAGCAGCACCAGCTTCAGCGAAGCACCTTCCCTTCCCAAGGCGTTCAGGATCTCCTCAGCTGGAGGACCGGCGTCGATCAGGGCAGCATTCCCGCTATCGTCCACCACCAAGTAGGCTAGGCTCTCATATGGCCCGCAGCAGATCCTGATCACTCCAGCGCTCATCCCCATCCCTCTGGGAGGTTCAGGGCCAGAAGAGCTCGATCTCCCAGCCATCAACCTCCCGGTTACCGTTGAGGTCGACCCACCTGACGATCCTCAGCCCATCTGCATTTAAAATATCCTTGTTGTTTAACAGGTAGTAAAGAGCTGCCCTGGTGCCGTATCTCGTGATGCCCGCCACCCTCACTATCGAGTGGGCGGAGTCCACGTAAATGGCGCCGTAATCCTCGTGGCCGTACGAGGATGTCAGTAACTGGCCTGACGGAATCCTCATGGACCTATAGGAGCCGTCCTCCTTCAGGAACTCGACCCCGAGCTCGCGCCAGACGAACCTGTATATGTAAGGCCCTCCCAGTATCACCACCTTGCTCCTCTGACCGAGAACAGCCGGACCGAGGAACTGGTTCAGCAGGTCGCGGTTGAACCTGAAGTCCGACTCGCTCGCTATGTACCTGAAGCCCTGAGGGAAGTCCATGAAGGCCAGCTGGTTCGGGCTTGGAGGCGCTATTCTCTCCCTCTTCACAGGGCTGAACACCGCCTGAACCGTGTGATCCGAGTCCATCAGCACCTCTATCGACTGATTGCTCCCGGCATCTCTCCCGTCCACGATCCAATGAAGCTCGTACCCATCGCTTGGAGTGGCATTGAGCCTTATCACCGCCCCCCTTGGTAGGGTGTAGCTGCCGGCCGGGGGTGAGATGATGCCTCCCTCAGCTGGCTCCACTCTGACCTTCAAGGTGACCTCTCCCCAGTGCATCTTCATCAGGAAGGCCCCGAAGAACAGCTTATTATCGATCATGAAATTGGCGTCGTTGAAGTCGAGGTTCTCGATCCCCAGTTGATAACCCAGACTGACGTCTCCGGCGGGGACGAACCTCATCCTGTCGGTCAGGTCGACCGAGAAGAACCCTCCCGAGCTGAGGTCGGGGACCTCCCACGAGTGCAGATCCACGGGAACGAGGCCCCTCTCCTCGGTTAGCTCGTCGGTGTACACAACGAGGGACCCTCCAACGTAGATGGATCCGTTGCCGAAGGAGGAGGCGTAAGGCCACTTCATCATGAGCGGGAAGTCCTCCCAGAGGACGCTCCACTTCACACCGAGGTCCGGGGACATCCCCACTATCAAGGTCCTGACGTTGCTCAAACCACCGTTCCCAGAATCCATCGATATGCCGGTGATGAGGAGGTCTCCCAGCACCGGTGTGACGTGTGAGAAGGAGGTCTGGTTATCTGTGTCGATCCTCACTCCCGCCAGGAAGTTACCCGAGAGGTCGTACTTGAGAACGAGTCCCTGCATGCCAGGATACTCGACGAAGGAATCCGTCTGACCGATCCCGTAGACGCTCGCGCCCATGGGCACGACCGAGTATACGATGTCCATGGAGTCCCCTCCCCAGATCTTGGCCCAGAGGAGGTCCCCGCTCGTCGAGAAAGCGGACATCACGGCGTCAGATTTCGAATTGAGGGATCCATCCTCACCGGGGGTGACCCCACCAGCGTAGACCCTGCCCCCTTGGACCCTGGCCGACCTGAACTCCACCGGCGTGAGGTCGTTGAGGACCAGGGCCCTGGCCCAGGTGAGCGAAGGTGCAGCACCTCCATCCGTGAACTTGGCTAGGAATCCGCCGTAGACCGTGGACTGCACCCCTCCCCAGTCCATGTAATACCTGATGGCTCCCGCGACGTAGATCCTCGTATTACCTCCCTCCTCGACCACATCGATGGAGTAGGGATTGACGTAGCTGTCGTATCCGTGGAGCCCGGTGAAGTGGAACAGGTAGAACCACACGATCCTGCCATCGTCAGCCCTCACCTTGGCTATGTATCCCGGGAGGGGGTCTTCCGAAGTCTCCCTGTCGAAGCAACCCGCCACGTAAACGTACCCGTCTCGATAATCGATGTCAAGGGCCTTAGCAAGTAGATCCACGCCACCTGAATCCACGTACCCGGGAAACCCGCCGACGAACCTGCCCGGCCAGTAATTGATCCAGACTATATTACCCCCCTTATCGTACTTCGCTAGGAAGGACAGCACCTCCTCCGAATTCCCAACGAGGTGGACAAAAGCTCCCGCCACGTATCCGTTACCCTCCTCATCGGAGGTGACGGAGCTGCCGAAGCTGTTGAGGTATGTGACCTCACCGTCATTTCTCTCGTAGATACTCATTCCCTTACGCCAGTCCTCGGACGGAAGGGAGAATACTGCTACAACGGGTATCAAGAGCATGAAGATCATCAGCGAGATGAGAACCCGGTTCATTCCAATCGGGCACGAGCAAGACCTTCTTTAATTTAAATCTGGGGTTAACCCAAACCCACTGGGATGGAGATCATCGCATTCCCCACCCATATCATATCACGGAGATGAGTGAGGCCTCGCCGATGGACAGCTCGACCTCGCCCCCCATGAGCTTGATCTTCACCCGTTCGCATGACTTCTCCTCCACGTAAACGGTGCTCCCTATCACAATTCCCATCTCGGCCAGCCTCAGCCTCCCGTCTGGGTCCGCCTTTATCGCCACGACCTTTCCCGCCTCACCAGGCTCCAGGTCAGAGAGCCTCCTCATCGGAACTATCACCGCCTCCTCCTCCGCCCTAAGGACGGGCCTCTTTCCCCACTTCAGGTAGAAGTGGAAGCCCTCCAACCACCTCGGCAGCCCGTGCGGACAGCCCTCCATGAACTCTATGAATTTCAACAGGCGATCGTAAGTCTCCTCGCTCAAGTGATGCTCCATGCCGCAGGCGTCCTTCTCTGCCACCTCCGGATCAACTCCGAGGTACTTGGTGAGGAACTCGAAGAGGAGGTTGTGCTTGGTCTGTATCTCCTCGGCTATGCGTTTGCCCTCCTCGGTGAGCTCTATCTCACCATGCTTCTCGTACTTCACGAGGCCCTGACTTGCTAGGGACCTCACCATCTGCAGTGCCGTGGGCATCCTGACTCCAAGGGCTTCGGAGAGGGTGACGAGCCTCACCTTGCTCCCCTTGGACGAGAGCTGGTATATGGTGCGCAGGTAGTCTTGGGCCCTCGGGGTGAGTTCAGCCATCGGGCTTACCTACCGGAAACCTATAACAAATTTTCGAGCGTGGTAAGCGCGTCCTCTCAGAATGATCAGTCCCGGAGCACCAGCTCGCATCCCTTCATCAGCCCATCTCTGTCCAGAGCCCTTTTGTACTCCATGAGCCTCTCCAGCTCGCTCACCTGCTTCTCGAATTCCTCCCTCTCCTCATCCATGAACCTCGAGACCCCCTTCATTATCTCGAGGATTATCTGCCTGATGGACAGCGAATTTAGCTCGCTCAGATCCAAGCCTAAGATACTTGCGGTCAGGTAATAGACGATTTCATCTTCCCTCCTCTCGAAGTCGATGGTGGTGAGGTACCATCTCCCCCTGAGGCATTCACACCTCGCTTTGGCGTCGATCCTGAGTACCGGTATCCTGACCGTAACGGCCCTACTCCCCCCTCCCTTCAGCAGACCGATGTTCCTCTCATCGGCCTCGAGGAGGGCATCAACCAACTCCACCTTGGCTTCTGCCTCCATCAGCATGTTCCCCAAGGTTCTGAGGATCTCCTCTCCCGCGGAGATGGTGAAGGACAGATATGACAATACCAGACCTCCCCGGGACGTTATCACAGGAACCCCCATCTCAGAGAGCCCCTTACTCACCCCATATTTGGCGAGCTCCTTACCTCCCGAAAGTAAAGCCTTGGAGAAGCCCAGAATGTCGTCCACACTGGACTTAACGTCAATAACCTTTTTCATCGCCTCGAGGGAGGACAGGCCATCTTCCAGTAAATTCGCCCCGTACTTCCTCCTG
>JAMOVA010000131.1 GCA_027061785.1 Thermoproteota archaeon | reverse complement strand
CCACCACCAGCACGTTGCTCTCGTAGAGCAGGGGCTCCTCCTCATCGAGGGCCGCCACCATGACGAGCCGATCCCCCAGCCTAGAGGAGAGCTTTTCAGCGAAGAGCAGGACGGATCTTCCCCAAAGACCCGTCCCTCTGACTAGGAGGCTCAAGGAATGCATCTAGATAATCCGGGAGGGCGGACTTAAAACCTAATCGCATACGCAGGTGGGAATCTCCCCAGCCGAGGGGCCCAATACCTTCAATTCAATACCCGACGGTCTCTAAGCCGATCCCCCAGCGCTGGAACCCGAGATAATTAGCCGCCTATCAAGTCCGAAAGGAACCCATCTATTGCGGAGAGAACCCTGTCGTCGCCAGCAGCGATCCTCCTCACCGGGACACCGTGTCCTCCCTTCACGTACAGTGTCCTCACAGGTACGCCCTTGGACCTCAGCAGAGAGGCGAAGCACTCGGCCTGATGGTTGATCCCATCAGTACCGGCCTTCCCATCGAGGAGGCGATCCTCATCGCCCGCTATGAGGAGAGCAGGGACCCTCTTAACCTCAATGAAGTCATCGAACGGAAACATCTCCCTGATCTCGGCGTCGCAGAGCAGATACGTACCGTTGGACTCCCTCAACCTAGCTTCCGGAAACACGGAGATGCAGTATCCGCCGCTAAGGCCGATGTACCCGTCGAATACGTTCCATACTCCGTAACTGTCGGCCTCAGGGCCGTATATCAGGAGAGCTCCGGCTATGGCGCCCGCGGAACTTCCAATGTATACGGAACCCCTGACCTCGACTCCCTCCGACTCGAGGTAGGAGAGGGTCGCCTTTATCCCTCGGGCGATGTCCTCTATGGGAGTGGGCCACTTAACCGAGGGGCACACCCTGTACTCGACGCTCGCTACCGCAAACCCCCTATCGAAGAAGGGGCTGGCCATGGTCTTGGCGCTCGTTCCCGTGGCGGTTCCTCCCCTGAATCCCCCACCATGCACCACGAAGGCGAGCCAGACCCCCCGGCGGTCGGGGAGGTAGAGGTCCACGAACTGCCTCCTGTCCTCCCCGTATCTTATCCTCACCCTCTCCCTTCCGTCCCAGCCCTTACCCGGCTGAACTGGATTGGGAGCCCCTTGCTCCGCCAGAAAGATGGCTAGGAGTAGGAGTGCGATCACCCCTAAAGCGATCAGAATCGCCAGCACACTCGTCCTCACGGAAGGTCACTCAGGAGAACGGGTATGGAGGTGAATTAAAAGGAGCGTTCCGGTACGGATGAAACACTCCAAATGATGCGCGATCTCGATCCTAAGTAGCTTGACCCGCCCGTCAGAAGCTTTGAAGAGATATGCATCGCCTCATACTCCTACCGCAGCACGGAATCCCATGGAGGGCGCGACTTAATAGGATTGAGAATTATAAATTCTCAAGCTTTTTATATAGTTGAGACAAGATAACTCTCAATGGAGGAGCTGATCGAGTCCCTCAATCCATGGTGGATGGGCGAGGAAGATCCCGCTTTAGCGAGATGGAGAGCTCTTCGCTTCAAGATTGTTCCTAACTGGATACACAAGCTGTCACTTGAGCCCTTCTCACTGAACTTCGTGGTGGGTCCCAGACAGGTAGGTAAGACCACGGGGATCAAGCTCCTGATAAGGGAGCTCCTGAATTCTGATTCCATAAGCCCGGCATCCATTCTATACCTTAACTGTGAGATCTTCCCCTCCTTCAGGGATTTGCTGGAGACCCTCAGGTGGTACCAAGAGTTCAGGAAGAGGAAAGGAGCGGATCACTCCTACATTTTCTTGGATGAGATCACCTCTCTGGAGGGATGGTGGAAGCCGATCAAGGTCTTAGTAGACTCGGGAGATCTTCTGGGGGATGTCATAGTTGCAACCGGCTCCTCATCGATTAAGGTTAGGAGGGACGTCGATTTCTTCCCAGGAAGGAGGGGAAAGGGAAGGACGGTGGAGGTCGTTCCCCTCTCATTCGGGGAGTACGCAAAGATAATGGGGGCAGATACAGATAGCCAGTTGAGGAGGGCCTTCCAGGAGTACTTGGAGGTGGGCGGTTTCCTGTCCAAGATGAACGGCATGCCCGATGCGGAGTTGATAAGCGGGTACCTGAACGAGATGGTGAGATTCGGGAGGAGTCTGGAGATCGTGAAGGAGATCCTGGCGTCCCTTTTCAGGAAGGCCCCATCGGCTGTGAGCTACCGCTCCCTCGCTGCCGATACATCGGGCTACTCTTACAAGGTCGTCCAGACATATCTGGAATTTCTGAAGGATCTCTATCTGATAGGAATAGCCTATCTAAAGGATGATGGGGTGAAGTACAGGAAGGAGAGAAAGTTCTTCTTCAGGGATCCTGCACTAGCCAGGGTGTTCAGTCAGTGGGCGGGCCAGAAGTTTCTTGAATCCGCCCTCTATGAATGGGTGGTTCAGGAACACGTCTACAGGAAGTATGGAAGTGTATTTTACTACAGGAACGGCTACGAGATAGATGTGGTGGCGGATGGCCTCAAGATCGAGGTGAAGGCGGGAAAACCGCACAGGAGATACCCGAAAGGCGTGATCCTGCTGGACGAGACCAACATTTGGAAATTCCTGCTGGACTTGGGTGGCAATCTCTGGATAGGCGGAGGCGAGGAACCCGATCCCACCGATGTCGATGGGCTTTTGTAGGAGAATCCGGCTGTTTAAATGGTGGTCTCCCAAAGAGCAATGAAACTCGGGAACATGGAGCTGATACCGATCTGGGCTGATTCATTGGGAGCCAAGTCCTTCTGCACCCTCATCAGAACTCCCGACGTCTCCATCGTGGTGGATCCCGGAGTAGCGATAATGCACCCCTCCTTTCCCGCATCCTGGGAGATGAAGGAGAGGTGGCTGATTGAGGGTTACGAGGCCATCTCCAATGCGGTGAAGGATGCAGATGTGGTAGTCATAACCCACTATCACTACGACCACTACACGGACTTCGAGGAGTCCTTCTACAGGGGCAGATTGATCTTGGCCAAGTCCCCGAACGAGTACATAAACGATTCTCAGAGGGAGAGGGCCCTGCACTTCTTTACCAACCTGTTCTCCATGGAGGGGATCAATCTCGATGAGGTTATGGAGGAGCCCTCTCAGCTGGAGATCGGGGACCCATTGGAGGAGATTCCACACGCCATGAGCCTGGACTACGCCGACTACTCGAAGAGGAAGAGGGAGCTACTGGATAAGGGGATGAAGTGGTTCTCCAAGAGGGTCGAGAGGTGGAGGAGATATGCTAGGGTACCGGAGCACGATGGTGAGGCCTTCGGGTTGAGGTTCGCCGATGGGAGGGGGTTCACCTTCGGCGAGACCGAGGTGAGGTTCACCCGACCCATGTTCCACGGCGTAGAGTTCAGCAGGGTAGGCTGGGTCGTAGGTCTGGTGGTGGAGAGGGCTGGCGAGAAGGTCCTGTACACCTCGGACGTGAACGGACCCATAATAGAGGATTACGCCGACTGGGTGATAGGGGAGAGGCCGAGGGTGGCATTGATAGACGGACCAGCCACTTACACTCTGGGATACATGCTGAATAGGATAAACTTGAGGAGGGCCGTAGAGAACCTGAGGAGGATAGTCAGGGAAGCCGGGTGCGATCTGATCCTGCTGGATCACCACCTCCCCAGGGAGCCCAGGTTCAGGGAGAGACTGAAGGATGTATACGAACTGGCTGAAAAGGAACGAGTGGACGTGATAACGGTAGCTGAGTATTACGGCAAGGAGCCCGTGGTCCTCTCGTCAGCCCACTAGCTCTTATCACGCAGCTGGTCAATCCTCCTTCATTCCTTTGAGCTCTGTCCTCGTCTAACGACCTCACCAGCTCGGCCGGTGAGCTGAGTTCTGAGAGGACATTGTGGAGGAGGTTAGTGTCGAGGAATACGCCGGTCACTGAACTTGAGCCTCCTCCTCAAGGATCTCAAGCTCCTCAGCGTCTGCTTCACCGAAAATTCCAATGTACTTATCTAGGACTTCTCGTACCCTACGCTTGCGCACGAATACTACTAACTCCTCACCATCCCGAAAACTGACTCGGTCCAAGGGCCTCAATACCCCCTTCTCGTATCTCACGCGTATAACCCTAGACACTTAAGGCACCTGTGATTAGATCAGGGAAGCCTTCTAAATATCCTCGGTCATTCTCTCCAGTGTAAATCTCATTCAATCAATACCTTTTCTGCTGGGCAGCAAGGGTTACCGTGCCGAAGCATAGCTTCAAAACACCCGAGGTTCGAGCTTCGAGGAGGAATCCAACAATAAAAGGCCACTCAAGTATTATAAGCTCTGATCCCCATATGCAGGTAGAAATGAACCGAGAGGAGCTCAAAGTCAGGATAAGGAGGATCCTAGGCTCGCTGATAAAACTGGCCGCCGCGATGATCGCCTTGGCCGCTCTCGACGCTCTGTTCGGGGGAATGAAGTTCGAGGCCTTCGGCCTTCTCCTAGACACCAGCGAGATCCTGGGAGGAGTAAGGCTCCTGGCGATCATATACTACGGGTACTGGGTCCTGAGGGACTCCCTCTTCTTCTTGGACCTGTTGAGTGACATCCTCGCGAGGAGATTCGGTCTGGGGGAGAAGGGGAATTTGAGGAGGGCTGGTCTGGACTTCCTCTACCTGCTATCCACGGCCCTGGCGTGGTTCGGCCTCTCTCCCTTCTTCAGGCTCCTACCCGACACGGTGATCAGGGTGATCTCCGTCCTGTTCATTCTAATCTCGCTGCTCTTCGTCTACGATCTGGTGAAGACCGTCTACTCGGTGCTCAAGATAAGCTTCGAATCCCTAGTGGAGACCCTCTCCGATCTGCTGGGGAAGGAATTGGCGAGGAGATCAGGAGAAGAGGAGGAGAAAGTAGATCTCGCTCACGATAAGGTGGAGGAAGGTTAGTGGAGCCCCGTACTTGGTGAACTCCATCGGGTTGAGTCCCTCCTCCTTCTGGAGGACCCCCACAGCCACGAGGGATGGGGGCGAGGCGAAGTAAGTTAGGTTACCGCCTATATTAGCTCCCACCGCCACCGCGTAGGGGAGGACCCTGCTGATGGAGGGCATCGCCTTCAGTATCGAGGTGAAGGTGAGGGCCACAGGTATGTTGTCCACGAACCCGCTCAACAGACCGGAGGACCACAGCGTCAGGGTGAGGAATGTTAATGGGGACTTTCCCAGCCCGCTCATGTAGGAGGAGATGTAGTTGAGGAGACCGGCCTTCTCCACGCCTCCCACCACCACGTAGAAGGAGGCCAGGAAGAAGACGGTGGACCAGTCCACGTTTGAGAATATCTCGTCCGGGTCAGCTCCGCCCATCCAGAGCATGAGTGTGGCCATGAGGAAAGCCACGAGATCCATGGGGAATTGGGGGAGGTTGGCCACGATCAGGGCGAGGAAGGCGGAGAAGATCAGGAAGGACCTGATGAGCTTCCCCCTCGCGAAGGAGCTTCTCGTGCTGGTGAGCTCTCCCCCGCCCTCTCGGTAGAGGTTCCCGGTCGCCACCCCAACCAGCGCCGTCACGGTCGTCAGGAGGAGGGAGAGGGGCAAGGCTACCCTGAGGAACTCGTTGAAGCTTATCCCGAAGTTCAGGGCCACTATCAGGTTGGGTATGCTGCTTATCATCAGACCCATGGCCCCGCTGTTGGCGATCACGGCCTCATAGATGATCCACTTCTTCAGGTTGATGCCCAGCCGGTCCCTCAATGAGGTGGTTATGGCGGCCATGACCAGCATGGCAGGGAAGTTCGCTAGGAAGAGGGTGACGGCCAGGGTGAGGTACATGAAGGACACGAATAGAAGGTTTCTCCTCTTCGCTAGAGTCTTGGCCACGATTAGACCCATGGCTTGGAAGAGCCCGGACTCGGAGAGTCCCTCCACTAGGATGAGGACCCCCACGATGAAGAGGAGGGTGTGCCAGTCGATGAAGTCGAAGACCTCATCAGGCGAGAAGAGCCCGTAGACGTAGGCGCCGAAGTACACCATTATCGCTGCAGAGATCATAGCCGAGGTGGCCCTGTGGTACTTCTCGGTGATCAGGAGGAGTATCGATAGCAGGAAGACACCTAGGATCGCGAGCTGAGGATCAGTCAGGTGAATCATTCGCTTCCCCGGCCGACCTAGCCAGCTCCTCGACCTTCTTCAAGAATTTTTCGTCGTTTTCAAGCCTTCTAGCCTCTTCTATAGGTATGTCAAGGGGAATTATGAGGAAGGACGATCCCTCTTTCTCGAGGAAGAGGTGAGTCAGTCTCTCCAGCCTTTCAAGATAGTAATCGTTCTCGAGAAGGTTCTCTAACCTCTCTTGCTCCACTTCGCCCTTCAGGTATATCTTCACCCTTATGAAGGGCTTTATGGCCCTCTCTACCTCCTCTTTGAGGTCCTCATACTTGTTGAGCTTACTCATCGAACCACCTCCACCGGATCAAGCTAAAAAGTTGCTTTACTGCTCGCTAAGTGATACTTCCGTCAAGGACGAGTTATTTTAGCTCCCTTACCTATCTGAAGTATGTACCTGAGTGTGGATGATGAGACCGTGAGCAGGGTCTCCACCTCAATCTCGGGCCTGGGACTCTCACGCGACAGCTACGAGGATCCCCTCTTCTTCCCACCTAAAGATGACGAGGTGGAGAGGCAGCTGGGTTTCTTCCTCTCCATGGTCGCCATAGATCACCGGACCCGCACGGAACTCACCGACTTCTCCTCCGATATTAGAGGCAGGAGGCTGTCAGGGGCAGACCTCCTTTACTACTTGGGGAGGAGGGTGTATGAGTATGGAGGATCGTTTACCCCAGGGTGGCTGGCCCACCTGACCCCGGAAGAGGCCAAGCATCTGCTCTGTTTCGAAGGTAACTGCGTGTGGGACTTCTACACGAGGATTTTCCTTCTGAGGGATCTGGGGAGGAAGATCAAGAGCTTGACTGAACTCCTGCTCGTCGATAGGGTTGAGGAGCTAGTATCTAACCTGTCGGTCTTCAGGGCCTACGAGGACCCGGTGAGGAAGAAGACCTTCCTCTTAGCCAAATTCTTGGATGGTAGGGGCCTAGCCAGATTTGAGGGAGAGAAGCATGTGCCCGTGGACAATCACCTCACCAGAATAGCCATCAGGTTAGGTATAGTCATCCCCTCTGGGGATCTGCTGGAGTGGATACGTGAAGGCAGGGAGCTCACGAGGGAGGAGGATGTGACGGTGAGGATGGCCGTGAGGGAGGCATGGAAGGAGGTATCTAATAGGAGCGGGGTGGATCCCTTCGCACTTGATGACTTCCTGTGGCCCTTTGGCCGATCCACCTGTACGAAGGACCCTCACTGCAATAGCTGTCCCTTCTCAGAAGTTTGCAGATCCAATTCCAGGGGAGAGTACTGGGAAGAGCCGAAACACACCCTAACCTGGTACTACTAGGCATTCACCTCTTTTCACGCCTTATAATGTCCCTTATGACCTCGTCTAAGTCGTAATACTCCAGGTCGTCCGTCAGAGCTGTCGCTGCATGGATCGAATCGAAGAAGGAAAGTTGGGTGTACTTCATCCTCAGCTTGGCGGCGCCGGATACGATCTCGAATGTGAGGTCAGGGAAGGCGGGTCTGGCGTACCTCGTTATCAGCGATTCCATAGCCATGAGAGCCCGGCTGATTCCCTCCTCAGATAGCCCCTTGGACTTCAGTATCAAGGAGAGCTCTACGAGCGACGCAGGGGAAAGGAAGATCCTTATCTCGCGCTCCTTTGCCCGCTTTAGTAGATCCATTGCCCATTCATGGTTCTTATCCTTGGGATTCAGGGATACTAAGAACCCTGTTTCTAGGAGGACCCTTATCACACAGACACCTCCTTCAGGGCCTGGCGCTCGGCTACCCTCCTGAGTTCCCTAGAGAATGTCAGATCACCTAGCAACTCCTCTAACACTTTTTCCGGATCTTCTAGCTTTTTTATGAGGATCCCGTCCTTCTCTAATGTGATAACTACCTTATCGCCCTCCTTCAAGCCGAGCTTCTTCCTCACATTCTTCGGGAGTACTATCCTTCCCTTACTATCCACTACCGCCTCCATCTTGCTTTCTAGTGGGTCCTACTTACAAAAAATTTCCCACACATTCTAGGTAACTTGCCCTCTCGACCATTCGATCCCGCCGACGAGCTTGAGTTGATCCTCCTCTAGGGATTTGAGCTGCCTGTTCATACTGCTGTTGCGTTCACAGCAGATGCAGATCTCGGAACCTAGGATCTACACCTCTCCCTCAAACTATCATCACCGCAGAGGAGGGTAGCTGGAGAGTGGGTAAGTGTTTCTGGCTAGCCAAGTTAGGGGGATTGAGGAGAGGTATCAGGAAAGGGGGAACCACCTCCTCACCTCTACCTCGAACTCCCTCCCCGGCACCTTGGGGAGCCACACCTCTATCTCTCCCTCGGAGAACTCGGACCTGACCTTCACCCTGTAACCGGAGCGCCACCTGGAAACTGCCTCGACCACGACCGGCAGACCCTCGCCCAGCCCCACGTCCTCCGGGTAGAATCCGATCCTAAGCTTACCCAATCCCTCCTCGTACCTGACCGTGAGCCTGCCAGCCCCGTAAACCCCCGGGGCAACTTCTACCAGCTCTACCACATTGGCTCCCAAAAAAGAGGCGACGAAGACCGTCTGAGGGTCGCTCACAACCTCCTCCACGCTCCCCTCCCTAACTATCCTCCCCTCGTTCATCACGGCCAACCTGTCGGCTATGGCCATGGCCTCCGACTGATCGTGAGTAACGTGGATGGCCGTGAAGCCGCTCTCCTCCCTCAACCTCCTCATCTCCCACAGGAGCTCCTCCCTCAGCTTGGCGTCCAGCGAGCCGAAGGGTTCATCGAGAAGCAGTATCTTGGGGTCAGGGGCTAGGGCCCTCGCAATCGCAACTCTCTGCTGCTGCCCGCCCGACAGCTGATGCGGGTAGCGGTGCTCCAGGCCCTCCAACCTGAGCATCTCCAGCACCTCCCTCGCCCTCGCCCTGGCCTCCCTCCCCGCCATCCCTCTGGCCTCCAGCCCGAAGGACACGTTCTCCAGGACCGTCATGTGGGGGAAGAGCGCTAGGTCTTGGAACACCATTCCCACACCCCTCTCCGAGGCCGGCGTGTCCGTCACATCTGCCCCGTCGAAGTACACCCTGCCCCCGTCCGGAACCTCCAGCCCGGCTATCACCCTGAGCAGGGTCGTCTTTCCCGAGCCGCTAGGACCGAGAACGGCGGTTATCATCCCGTCCGGAGCTGTCAGATTGACCCCGTCCAGTGCCTTGGTACCCCTGAACCTCTTCCTCACATCAACTACCCTTATCTCCGCCACGCACCTCACCCGTCTCGCACGCGATCCTCCTCACCCACGGTATGGAGTCGAAGTGCCTATCGAAGGAATAGATCTCCTCTAAGGAAAGCTTCCTCATCAGCACCGCTGCAAGCGAGTCGTTGGGGCTGACACCGTACCTCTCGCTCACTACAAGCGCCTGTTGATAGTCCCCCAGCGATACGTCAACTATCTCGAGATTATCTAGCGAGAGGAAGGTCTCGAGTACCTTCAACGCGGTACTTAATCCGCTTCTGGACTCCAGTATGTTCAGGATCTCGGAGAGGTGAACCACTGATGTGACGAATTCCTCGGCCCCCTCATCGAGCCTCCTGACGATCTCCTTAGCGCATTCCTTGATCTCCCTTTCAGAGGGGGTTAGGGGTCTCTTGGGTCGCAGTATGGAGTGCAGGAAGACTGAAGAGTCGAGGAATCTACTCATAGAGACTCCTCCTGAGCTCATCGGTGTCGGTGAAGTCCTCAGCGTCCACCTCGATTGAGTCGAACAGCTCGGTAAGCTTGATCCTCCTCAGGGGCTTTATCAGCACCTCGCCGTCCGGCATCCTCACCAGAATCACCTTTTTCCCCCATTTTTTCCTCCATTTTGGGGGAATTGCGATTCTTCCCATTTTATCCAGAGTCCTCACAACACTCTCCATATGTCAATCTTATGAGAATTCCTATTTTAACGTGCTTACGGGGTCACTCCCTCACCCACCTCAACCTGGACTCCACCCTGCCCTTCACCCAGAGGAAGAGCCAGGTAAGCCCCATGACGAGGACCGAGGCAGCCGAAGCCAGCTGGAACCTCCTGGCACCGGAATACCTCAACGCTGCGACGGTGAGGGTCATGGTCTCGGGGGTAGCCAGAAGGGTAGACGCGGAGGTCTCGGAGAGGGATATGGCCAGGGAGTAGAAGGCCGAGGAGAGGACGGCCGGCATCGCCGCCGGGAGGACGACTCTGAAGATCGTGTCGAGCCTGCTCAGCCCCAGAGTCTCGGCAGCGTCCATGAGATGGGGCGACAGCCCCGAGACCCCGGATTCCAGCACCTTCAGGGAGAACGGGAAGGCGATGAGGAAGTGGCTCAGGATTATCGCGATCCAGCCGGGGATCCCCATCCTGTAGCTGAGCAGCAACAGCCCCAACGCTAGTGTTATGGACGATGTCCCGAGCGGGAGGATGGAAAGGGAGCTGGCCAGCCTCATCGCCCTCCTAGAGAGGAGCAGGACGGAGGAGAGGGTGAGGACGATGAGGGAGGTCATCACCGCGTAGTAAACGCTGTTCAGGAGAGGCCTCAGGGGAGAGACGCCTAAAGCGGGATCGTAAGCAGGGCTCAGCAGCCTCAGGTACACCCACGGGTTGAACTCGCCAGTGAAGGGGTTGTAGAGGGATCTGATAACTAGGTAGGCCATGGGGTAGGAGGAGACGAGGGCCAGAGCGTAGGGGAGGAGGGCGACACCAGCCTTGGCGGAGCGGCGCCTCCTCACCTCCAGCGACCTAGCCTCCACCCCCCTCGAGGTGAGCAGGAAGGTCAGGGCCATGGTCACGATCAGCTGGAGGATCGCAGCCGCTGATGCCCTCCCCTCATCTAGAAAGATCTTGTAGAGGGAGTAGATCTCCACCTCCAGCGTCCTAGAACCGGGGCCGCCCAGCAGCAGGGGAACGGCGAAGCTGGTGAAGCTGAGGGTGAACGTGAGGGCGAACCCGTAGGAGACGCCCCTGAAGGCCAAGGGAATTATCACTTTCCTCCACACCATCCATCTGCTGGCCCCCATGACCTCGGCAGCCTCCTCCAGGCGCTTGCCCACCGACAGCAGGGAGGAGGAGACGAGGGAGGCGCAGAAGCCGAAGTTGAAGTAAGCGTTGGCCAGGGAGATGGCCAGGAGACCGGGAGGGAGCAGGCCGGATCTGACTATGAGCAGGAAGGCCAGGGCCACTGACACGGTGGGCATGGTGAAGGGAGCTAGGGTAATTACCTCAACGAGCCTCCTGCCGGGATATTCAAAGGTGGCGTTGATGTATCCCAAGGGGATCCCGACGCTTATGGCGATGATGGATGCGATGAGGGCCTGCTCGAAGGAGAAGAGAAGGGCCGACATTATGGCGGGATCCGTAAACACTTGGGGGAGGTGGGCGACGCCCGAGGCCACGAGCGGGAGGAACGCGATTCCCCACAAGAGGGGGGCTAGTGAGGCGGATGCCAGTGCTGCTAAGTGCTCCCTCCTCCCGCCCATGTCGCGAGGCACCGTCCGGTAAAATAGGGGAAAAAGATAAGCGTGTCACTCCTCGAGGAGCCTGCTTAACCTATCTACCTTCTCTGACAACTCCTGTAAAGTCTTTTTGAGATCCTTCATATCCTCCGGCGTCTTCATGATCACCCACAGCACCCCTATGGCCGTCAGCCCGACCAAGGCTATCGCTACCAACTCCGGCTCTATTGAAACTCCAGTCATGAGGAGCCCCGCGTAGAGGGCGATGACCCCCAGGAATCCGGCTATGATCAGGGGGAGCATCAGCTTCTCCATGTCCACCTTCTCCTCGACCTTCTTCTCCCTCTCAACTCTTTCCAGGTGAACCACGATGGCGTAGAGAGGCAAGAACACCACACTGCCCAGAGCCCCTACACCGCATAAGATCGCCAAGTCGGAGGCGCCCGCCCAGTAAGCCACGCCGGCAGCTATGAGAAAAACCAGCACTAGGACTGCCGTCAGGAGGAGCAGCCCCCAGACGATCCCTTCCCTCTCCCATTCACCCACTATCATCCCGGCACACCTCCCTTATCCTGTCCAAGTTCAGCTCCAGATTCAGCTCCTCTACCCTGTAGTAGCGGAGGGCTTTCCCTCTCTCCTCGCTCAGCACGAGCCTCGACTTCACCATCCCAGCCCTCTCCAGTACCTTCAAATGCACCTTCGCCAACGCCCTGCTCACCCCCACCACCTCCGCTATCTCCGAGAGATACATCTCCCCACCCTCGGCCAGGGCTGCTAGGATCCTCAACCTCACCTCGTGGCCCAAGGCCGAGAGTAGCCTCGCCAATTCTTGGCACGTCATCCATCATTTTCCCTGTAATCAAAAGATTACATATAATATAAAGGTTACTGGATCTAATTCGACCAGTGGGAACCAAAATAAAAATAAGGAGGGGTTAGGAGCCCACGGCCCTCCTCCACTCATCCAACCACGTCTTCAGGTTCTTCCCCACCTCCTCGGGCGGTAGAACCTCGTTCAACAGCTTTATCTTGGTGGGATCGAGCGCGTACTTCACGTACTCCTTGGGAAGCTTCACGTTCTTGTTAGCCGGATACATCCAGTTGTTGAGGGGTATGTATTTCTGCACCTCCTCGCTGATGAAGTACTCCACGAACCTCTCGGCCAGCTCCCTGTGAGGAGCGTTCTTCACCACCCCGAGCCCCTCTATCTGCAGCCATCCCCACTCCTCGCCGTTGAGCGTGATCAGTGCCGCCTTGTACCTCGTCTCATTGTAGAAGTGGTAAGAGTAGGCCCCGTCAGTCCCGTAGCTGACCACTATCGGTCTGCCCTGCTTCTCGTCGAGGAAGACGTCGTAGGCGTCACCCCAGCTCCCGGTGACGAGCAGCCCGTTGGCCTTGGCTTCCTTCCACCACTCGGTCCAGTCGCCGCCCTTCACCTTGTAGTAGGCGATCTGCCATAGGAGGAAGTTCAGGCCGGTGCTGCTCACCGTCGGATCCTCGGCGACTAGCTTGGAGGCGTACTCCTTGCTAGCCAGTTTCTCGAAGGTGAGATCCCTCATCTTACCCTCGGGCATCCTCTTACTGTCGTAGACTAGGGCTATTAGCCCGTAGTCGTAGGGCACCACGTGGTAGGAGGGATCTAGCGACTTCACGAGCCACCCATGGATCTTTCCGGCGTTCTTGGGCTTGAACTGCTCTAAAACTCCCTCCTTTAATGCCTCGTGGATCAGCACGTTATCGATCCCTATTATTACGTCCGCCCTCGGCCTGTCCCTCTCCTGTACGATCGCTAGCAGGGCCGTCCTCGCATCGTCGAACTCCCTTATCTCCACCTTGCAGTTGTACCTGCGCTCGAACTCACCGAACACGGCCTGTCTCGTCGCGTTGGGGTCGTCCCCCCACTTGAGAAGGCTCTCGTAAGTGTAGATGACCAGCTTCCTCTCGCCGCTGGGCTGGGAGGTCAGGTACCAGTAGGAAATGCCCAAAACGACTATGACGACTATAGCTAGGGTTAGGATGACCTTCCCACTCCACCTCATCACCGCTGCCCTCCAGCGGGCACTGGAGGGGCCGCCAGCATAAGGAGCTGCCGCGGGCACGCTCCCTACGCCGGCATTACCCGGATCAGGTTCGAGGGGTCGGCGGCAGGCTAGCCGCCCTCTCAGCCGGGTTCTCCCCAGCTCCCCCGGTGCCCGCCAAACCTTAGTGTCGGTAAAACTTGAAATATTTTACGCTCCACGCAGGAGCCATCCTGCTCCCGACGGGATATACATCAAGGCCAGAAAACCCACGATGGCCTCCACGACGGGGATATCTCGGACTTTACATGCGGAAAGAACCTTCTTGAACCTTCCCCCCTGTCCGTTACTAAATCAATCTCTATACTCCCTAATGTGCTTAACTGAGGGTTCCTTCCCTACCAGTTGCCGAACGACCTTATCATCCGCTGTATATAGGATGGCCTCAAGCTCGCGGGCCAGCACCACGTAGTAGGCGTCGAACACGGTGAGACTCATCTCTAAGGAATAATCCAGCGCCTTTCTCACGAGTTCCTCGTTCTCCTCCATCATCACCGGGGCGGACTCCACGAGGAGGTCGAACGCCTCCCTCATTTCCCTCTCTCCAATGATCCCCCTGATCCGGTACTTCCTCAACACATTCGCGAACTCAAGAACGGCGTATCGGGGTATGACTACCTCTACTCTCCCGTACAGATGGTCCTCCAGAAGGGCCTTTGCCTCCTCATGATAATCCTCCGGAATGAACCACTTCACCAAGATGTTGGAGTCGACAACTACTCTCTTTCCCTTCATCTGTCCTCCCTATCCTCTCTCACGAGCTCAACGGACAGATTACCCTCCACCCTCCCGATGGACCTCTCCAATTCCCTTAATCTCGTCATTATTCTCTCTGCCCTCTTTCTCCTGACTAAGCCCTCCAGAAATTTCCTGATCTCCTCTGAATAGTTGATCTCCAACTTTTCCAGCTCCTCCTTGAGCTTCTTCGGGACCCTAACTCCTATCACAGCGCTCATGTTCACATCGATTGTTAACTGTAAGTGTTAACATTTATTGTTTTCTAGCAGACTTGAACTAGGGAGAACGGACGGTCGGCGATCTCCTCAGCCCACTAGATCTAGGGGTTTTCGAGACGGAGATCTTCGTTGCTCACGCGTGGGGGCGAATGTGTCGATTCATTAAATCCCTTCAATTCAGCAGGAGGAGAACCGCCAATCCGAGCGCGAAGCAGTAGTAAGCGAAGAGGTGGAACTCTCTCCTCCTGATCACCGCGAGCAAGACCTTGATGGCGATTACCCCGACTGCGAACGAGCTAACGAATCCCATGAGGTTTGCGGGCGCCATCACCTCCTCAAGTGGAGATCTTATAACCTCTAGAGTCAACGCTCCAGCTATAGCCGGGACGGACAGCAGGAAAGAGAATGTGACGGCCTCTTCCCTCTTCAGGCCGCTGATCATGCCGGCGGAAATCGTGCTACCGGACCTCGAGATCCCCGGGACTATCGCCGCAGCTTGGGCTAACCCAACGATGAGAGAGGTCCCTAGATCTAAGGATTTGTCTTCTTTGGAGCGCCTGGTGGCGAGCAGAAGGAATCCTGTGATAAGAAGGCCTCCCCCCGCGATCTTGGGGTTAAAGAACATCGCCTCGACCGTGTCAGCCAGTAAGAGGCCCACTAAGACGATCGGCAGGGTGCCCACCACCGTGTACCAAGCGAGCCTCTCCTCGGAGGTTAGGGACCTGTGAGAGGCGATTGCGAGAGGTAAAGATAGCAGGCCCCTCACTAACCTGAGGACCTCCATCCTAAAAACCAAGAGGACCGCGAGGAGGGTTCCTCCATGCACCATGGCGTCGAAGAGCACAGACCTGTAAGATATCATCCTCTGAACTATGACCAAGTGTCCAGAGCTGCTCACCGGCAACCACTCGGTCACTCCCTGCAAGGCACCTAACAGGAAAGCCCATAGAAGATCCAATTGCCTCACCCAGAATATTTTTTCTGGAAATTATTCCGTCAGGCGGCTTTATAAAGAAGGAGCATTAGTCAATATTGGTTCCTCAGCAGCCTCTAAAATGACTTGCATTACTCTAGATCCTTCATACCAATCTGCAATCAAAAGGTGAGGTTGCTGTGGATATCCGGATACATATGAAAGCAGATAGCCCATATTTCACATCATCTCTAGAAATAAGCTTCGACCCTTCGGACGAGAAGCCCTTCTTGTTTGGCATCCAATCGGAAAGGGCTTTCTTTTCAAAGAGTGCCAGATTCTTGCATGAGAGAATGTCAATAACTGGGAAGAAGTACAAAGTTTACGAATGTAGCAGGGATAGTAAGTTCATTCTACTCAGTAGAAATATCTTTACCGGTAGTGATGTGGACTTTCCTCTCGTGAGATCGAAATTCAACTTCCCTTTCCTTCTAGAAAATTTCGAGGGAGGGATGGTTCTCGTTGAAATAGTTTTACCTAAAAGGTGGAAAGTAAGATATGGCTACTATGACTCCCCTTTAAGCTTTTTAAAGATAAGAAGCCCTGATTTCACGAGAAAAATCGATCTCCACAGAGATCCCGGGAAGTTAGAATACGGAAAAGACATTAATATATATAGGTTTTATCCAATTCTTCCTTCAGGAGAATTGGAACTGGAGGTTAATCTCTTGATAACTCCTTATTGGAAGTTTACTTTTTTGCGTTTCATACCTTGGTTACAAACCGCAGCTACACTAGTACTGACCTCTCCTCTTTTCCAACTCTCACCACGCGAAACTCTCTTGGCATATATTTCGCTTTATTCTGGTTATCTTGCATTTCTCTATGGATCGGATGCGCCACTTTTTTCATCCATGGAAGTGCATTGGATACTAATACTACTGCTTCTTACGTCCGTCCATATCGTGTTAAGCTTCGTTCTCCCTCCTCAAATATATCTAATAGCGCTAGGAGGCTACATCACATTGCTGGTCTCGTCTCTTTATGAAATAACTAAATTTTATTTCAAAGGAGAGCTGAGCGGCTGGTTCCGTAAACTATACGCGAAAATACCACACAAGATAATAGTTAGATTAATGAAATTTTTCACGAAACAGAGATAATAAAATGCTAGACTAGAAGAGAAAAAGAGGATAGGATACCAGAAAAGGTCAGTAAGCGGGGAACTCCACCCCCTTCTCCCTCAACACCGCGTGAGCCGCTGCTAACCTGGCCACTGGCACCCTGTATGGGGAGGCGCTCACGTAGTCCAACCCAATGCGGTGGCAGAACTCTATGCTCCTCGGATCCCCGCCGTGCTCCCCGCATATACCTATCTCCAGGTTGGGGTTGGTGCTCCTGCCCTTCTCCACCGCAATCCTCATGAGCTCGCCCACGCCCTCGAAATCGAGGGACTGGAAGACATCGAAGTCCAGTATCCCCTTCTCCAGGTAGTCGTGCATGAACTTGTTCTCCACGTCATCCCTGCTGAAGGTGAAAGTGCCCTGAGTCAGGTCGTTGGTCCCGAAGCTGAAGAACTCGGCCTCCTTCGCTATCTTGTCGGCGGTGAGGCACGCCCTGACGACCTCTATCATCGTACCTATAGCCGCGTCCACGCCCAGCTCCTTTAGCACGGGCTCGATCGCGTGCTCCTTGACGTACCTTATCTCCCTGAAATCGCAGACTTGGGGTATCATTATCTGGAGGTGGAGGTCCTTGCCCTCCCTCTTCAGGTCCAGATAGGCCTCGGCTATGGCCCTGGTCTGGGCCTCATATATCTCCGGATTAGTGACGCCGAGCCTCACGCCCCTGTGCCCCATCATCGGGTTGGCCTCTTTCAGCTCCCTAACCCTCTTCAGCACTGCCTCTAGCCTTTCCACCTCGGCCTGATCTCCTCTAAGCTTGGCCTCACATATCCTCTCAAGGAGCTCCTCCGGGCTTGGCAGGAACTCGTGCAGCGGTGGGTCAAAGAGCCTCACCGTCACCTTCAGCCCCTCCATCACCCTGAATATCTCGAGGAAGTCCTTCTTCAGGTGTGGGACGAGCTCCTTCAGGGCCTCCCTCCTCTCCTTCTCGTCCCTGGCCATTATCACACGCTGGAATATCTCGAGCCTCTCCGGCTGCCTGAACATCCTCTCCGTCCTGAGCAGGCCGATGCCCTCGGCCCCGAACTCCCTGGCAATCCTCGCGTCCTCGGGCGTGTCCGCGTTTGCCCTCACGCCCAGCCTCCTCACCTCGTCGGCCCATCTGAGCAGCTCGAAGAACTCCTCTGGCAGCTCGCTCTTAGCCGTTGGTATCTCGCCCAGGTAGACGTTCCCGGTGAAGCCGTCTATGGTTATGACGTCGCCCTCCCTGACCACCAAGTCGCCGACTCGGAACTCCCTCCTCTCCAAGTCTATCTTTATGTCCTCCGCTCCCACCACAGCTGGCTTCCCTATGGCCCTAGCCACGACGGAGGCGTGGCTGGTCATACCTCCCCTGCTGGTGAGGATGCCCTGAGCGGCGTAGAAGCCATGCACATCGTCGGGCTTGGTCTCCTCCCTGACCAGTATGACCTTCTCGCCCCTCTCAGCCCACTCCACGGCTGTATCGGCGTCGAAGACTACCCTCCCAGTGGCAGCTCCGGGCGAGGCGTTCAGTCCCTTGGCTATGGGCTCGATGCCCTTCTCCCTCACGTACTTCTCATCTATTCTCGGGTAGAGGAGCCCCATGATGTGCTCAGGCTTCACCCTCGCCAGCGCCTCCTCCTTGGTGAGCAGGCCCTCCCTGACCATGGCGACTGCGGTCCTCACCCTCGCCAGGGGCGTCATCTTCGCGTTCCTCGTCTGCAGCAGATACACTTTCCCCCTCTCTATGGTGAACTCTATGTCTTGGACCTCCTTCTTCACCCTCTCGAGCTTCTTCGCCATCTCGTACAGCTGCTGGTAGAGGTCGGGCCTCTCCCTCTTCAGGTCCTCTATGCTCTTGGGGGTCCTTATGCCGGCGACGACGTCCTCGCCTTGGGCGTTGGGAAGGAACTCCCCGTACAGCACGTCATCTCCAGTGGCCGGATCCCTGGTGAAGAGCACCCCCGTGCCGGAGTCCCAGCCCATGTTCCCGTACACCATGGCCACCACATTCACTGCGGTCCCGTCGGCTATGTCCGGCGTTATCTTGTTGGCCTTCCTGTAGTACACGGCCCTGGGAGAGTTCCACGACCTGAAGACCGCCTCTATGGCCAGTTCTAGTTGTTTCCACGGGTCCTGGGGGAACTTGTCTCCCAGAACTTCCTTGTACCTCCTCACGATCTCCTTCAGGTCCTCCGCCGTGAGCTCGGCGTCGCTCTTCACCCCTCTGCGGGCCTTCACCTCCTCCAAGATGTCATCGAAGACCTTGCGGTCTATGCCGAGAACGGTGGTGCCGAACATCTGGAGGAAGCGCCTGTACACGTCGTAGGCGAACCTCTCATCCCCTGTCATCCTGGCCAGGGACTCGACTATCTCGTCGTTGATCCCCAGATTGAGTATGGTGTCCATCATCCCCGGCATCGACACGGGAGCACCGCTCCTCACCGACACGAGGAGGGGGTTCGAGGGGTCCCCGAACCTCTTCCCGGTCTTCGACTCCAGCCACCTCATGGCCTCCCTTACCTGATCCATCAGGCCCTCCGGAAGCTTCTCGCCCCTCCTGTAGAACTCCCTACAAGCCTCGGTCGTTATGGTGAATCCCGGGGGTACGGGAAGACCCTGCTTGTACATGAGAACGAGTCCGGCGCCCTTACCACCCAACAGCTTCCGGTTCCGGGGATCCGCCTCATCATACGTATATACCAGCTTCTTCACATCATCCACCGATTAATAGGAAAGGATGGAACTTTTATTCATTCTCAATGGAGTCAGAGCTTCTCTATCTTGGAGTAGAGCTCCTCTCCCTCGAGCGAGAGGGTCACGTACTTCCTCGCCCCCTTCACGATCTCCACGGGGACCCTTCCCTTGGCCCTGAACCCGAACTTGGAGCCCAGTTTCTTGGCAACGCTCCTCTCCAGGCTGACTATCAGCCACTTCACCCTCCAATCGTCGTCCAGCTCCAGATCCTCCACTTCACCTATGAACTCGCCGTCCAGGGCCACGACCTTCTCCCCTAATATCTCCTTGACCCTCATCTCCTTCACCCGGTTCCGGTCCTCCTAGAGGATATAAATCATCCTTCTAGGAGGGCAGGAAGTTTCAGGTCCTCCACCCTCCAGGCCCCTCTGGGCCTCACCCCCATTATTATCCCGGCACTCTTATCCGGGAGGATGGGGAAGTATTCCACATCCTCAAAGAAGGTCCAGATCAGGGCGGCCATTAGAGAGATGTTCCACTCGTAGACCCCGTACTCCACCTCATCTCCCGTCCTCGGAGAGACCACGACCCTCCTGATGGATCCACTCTTCATGTCATATCTCCTGAACAAGCTCAGAGTGAGATCGTCGTCGAAGAAGAATGGATAGACGTCTCCGGAGGGATGCAGGTAGATCTCCCAGTAGATGTGATCCAAGTGATGTATCAGGACCGCACCTTCCGGCCTCACGACCTCCCTCACCGAGTTCAGGAGTAGGGAGACTCTCCAAGGATCGAAGTGAGGCATCGTCAGTCCGTAGATCAGAACGACATCCGCTCTCTCCACCAACTCATGAGCTAGAAAAGCGTCTCCCACTATGAGCTCAGGAGCTTCCCCCAACTCCTCTTGAGCGAAGGTTTTAGCTTTGGAAAGGGCTTCCTCCCTCAGATCCAATATCGTGAGTTTAACCTCCTTCCCAGCCTCCTTGAGGACTTTACAGAGGGCTACACCACCTATTCCCACTCCTCCCATCAGATCGAGAACCTTGAATGACCCTCTTGAGAAGAACGGGTGCTTTACGACATCCCTGAAGTATCGCAATGCCCTACCGTATCTCTCCCTACCAACTCCTTCCAGATCCTCCGGCCAGGGGAAGAGGGAGTAGAACCTTTTCATGTCCTCCAAAGGATCACCTCAGCATGGAAGGAAGCTTCAGATCAGCGGGTCTGATCCTCCTCCTCGGATGCCTCGCTAGGAGGATGAACCTCTTGTAGTCCACGGGGCGCATATCCACCTCCTCGAAGAAGAGCCACATCAGAGACATGAATTCAGCGACTCCCCAGAAATAGACCTCGAACTCGGCCATCTCTCCTCTCAGGAGGGAGAAGTGAACACGCTTGAATGTTCCCCTCCTGAAGTCGTATCCCTTATGCATGCTCAGGGTGGGCTCATCTCCCCTGAACTCCGACATCACATCTTTGTACCCGGTCATGTAGAAGACCCAGTACCTCCTGTCCGTCTCCTCAACTAGGAAAACCCCATCGTCCTTCAGCGATTCACTTATTGAAGCCAGGAGGAGGATGGCCCTCCAGGGATCGAAGTGCGGGGTCGAGAGCCCGTACATTAGGACCAAATCGAGGTCTCTCAGCACCTCGTGTACCCTGATGGCGTCGTGGACCAGTACCTCGGCCTCGTCACCCAGCTCCTCCCTCGAGAATCGCCTGGCCACCTCCAGTGCCCTCTCCCTGAGATCCATGAGGTAGAGTCTCACCCTCCTCCCTAGGGACTTGGATAGCGCCACCCCTCCTATTCCCTCGCCGCTCAATACGTCGAGTATGCGGGGTTCCTCGGGCAATTCCTCTATGAAGGGATGGGCCTTGAGTTCGGAGAACTCCTTCAGGGCCCTCTCATACCTCTCCCTCCCTTGAGGCGTGTAGGGATCTCCATACCAGGGCAGGAGGGAGTATAAGCTGTCGAGTTCTGAACCCTCCAGGGAAATCACCCCTCTGCCCCGTGCTCGAAAAGACTAAAACTTTCCGCTCGAATAGAGATATCGACATGAAAAATAGGGGAAAGAGGGCTTAGCTCTTTAACATCTTGATGAACTCGCGCATCCAAGCTGGCAGGTCGGGCCACGCCCTAGCAGTCACGAGGTTCTCGTGGACGACCACTTCCTGATCTAGATACTCGGCCCCGTGGGCCTTCACGTCCGGGCTCACAGCAACGTAGGAAGTCATCTTCATGCCCGGACTTATCAGCTTGTACCCGGTGAGGAGGAGTGGCCCGTGGCATATCGCAGCTATCGGTTTCTTGGCTTCCATGAAGTGCTTGACTATCCTCTCCAGATTTGGATCCAATCTGATGTACTCCGGTGCCCTGCCGCCGGGGATGACTAACCCGTCGTACTCCTCGGGATTCACCTCCTTGAACTCCTTGTCCACCCACCCGAACCTGTATCCGGGCTTCTCGGTGTAGGTCTCCCAGCCCGGCTCGAAATCATGAACGACTGTCATCAGCGTCTTTTTAGATGGGGCAGCCACGTGAACCTCGAATCCCTCTTCCTTGAGACGCCAGTACGGGTAAAACAACTCCTGTGCCTCCACGGCATCTCCCGCCACAATAAGGACCTTCTTGGTCATGGAGGTCACCATACATTAAGGAGGAGGAAGGGGAGATAACGATTTCCCCCTAAGTTTAAAAATGTGAGAGGGAAGCCCTCATTCCGCTTCTTTATTTCCCCTCTTGGATGAGAGGAAGGCCCAAGCCAATATGACCAGTATCAGCACCAGAGAGAGCCCAGTGGGCATGTGTATCCCGAATGCCGTGAGCAGGAAGGCCACGCCCAAGTAAACAAGGTAGACAGCCAGTCCCTTGCCAAGGTTCTCTAGGCGCTTGACTCCGTGCTCCAGAACGAAGTAGAGGGACCTGAGACCCAGCACTGCCAGGATGTTGGAAGTATAGGCCGTGAAGAACTCCCTAGTTATGGCAAGAACTGCAGGAACTGAATCGAATGCGAACATTATGTCCGTAGTTTCTATAGCCAGAAGCACGAGCACCAGAGGAGTAAACATCCTCTTACCGTTCCTTACCACGATGAATCGATCGTCCTCGTACTCATGGGTGAGGGGAAGGAACCTCTTGGCCAACTGAACTATCTTGTTCTTACCCGGATCAACGCTCTCCGCGCCACTCTTCGCCATCTTGTACCCGGAGTAGATCAGTATGGCACCGAACACGTAAACCATCCAGTGGTACCTCTCCAGCAGCGCCACGCCCACGATTATGAACAGCCCCCTGAAGAGGGCGGCGAATATTATGCCGAGGAGGAGGACGAAGGGCCTCGAATGATAAGGTACGGAGAAATAGGTGAATATGGCGAGGAAGACGAACACGTTGTCCATCGACAGGGTGTACTCTGTGACGTAGGCGGTGATGTACTTGATGAACTCCTCTAAGCCATAGATATCCAAGACGAAGATGGAGAACGCTAGGCCTATGGATATCCAGATGATCACCCATTTCAGACTGTCCTTTAGCGTAACCTCCGTCTTCTTGTAGTGCCTGAGGTCCAGGTAGAGGAAGACCACGATCATCGCGTGGAATGCTATCCAGAAGACGGGTGAGGTCACCTCCATTTCAATCCATGAGCCCCAATGAAGCTCTATTAAAAAGTTAATTGGGGAGATGGATGAACGAGCCGCGGAAACTGGTTGGGACGTTGATAGAAACTGCCCAGTTGCTTTAGGGAGACTTCCCCTCCTAATATGAAAAACTATTCATCTCAAGTTACCCAAGGGGTAAAAAATGGGGAGGGTGGGCCTCAACCACCGAGGAACTGGACGTTGAGGTAGAGCGCGAAGGCGTAGGTGAACATTATGGCGCTTATGAGGGTGAAGATGAACGGTATCCACGTCGGCCTGACCACCTTGCCCGCAGGATGTATCTTAGGCAGCATGTACCAGTTCTGGTAGAGGAAGAGCCACGTGTAGATCACCATTATGAACATGTTGGTGACGCCCGTGAGTATTATCAGGAATCCGGGCCTCTGGAGCAGCACGGTTATCGCTCCTATGACCGTGTAGATGGTTATCAGGTAGTAGTAGATCTTCCTGTACTCTATCTTCTCGGGGACGCCCGGTATGGTGTAGGCGTTGCTGGCGAATATCCTCCCGACTCCGTCCAGAGCAGTTATGTACGCATCAACAAGGAAGAAGAACCCTATCAGGTAGAGGGCGGCCCTTCCGGCGTCTCCCCAGAGGTGGCCGAACCACTCAGCCTGTACGACCACCAGCTTGAAGCCCTTGGGCAGTGCCTCAGCTCCCTTCTGGAGGAACTCAGGCCTGAGGACGGCGTAGGTCAATATGGTGGTGAGCACTATCGTGAGGGTGTTCAGGGCCACTCCGAAGAGGTTGTCAACCCAGAGCCAGGTTATCCACTGCTTCCATCTCTTCCTGTTCTCTGGCGTGTCGGGGAACGCCACTCCGACGCCGGGTATTGGCTCCGGCTCGCCCGTTATCGGGCTGGTGACCCTTCCTATGTGGGCCGACATGCCCGCGTTCTTGTCCCTCACCCAGAAGCTGTAGAGGAGGTTCCATATACCTCCAGCTCCGGTGTAGGCTATCAGCGTGATGAATATACCCATGTCGGCCTTGTCGAAATTGGCCGGAAGCAGGTTGAATCCCTGGCTGAAGGGTATGAGGGCCGGGAAGTACTCGCCGACGACCTTACCTACAGCTGGGGAGAAGAGCACCACTATCAGCATGCCGCCGAACGAGACTATCGCGGCTAAGCTCTCTATGTACTCTACTATCTTATAGGCCACTGGCCCTATCATGAACATGACCCATATGAGGAAGATCGCCACCTCTGCCCAGAACCTCGTCTGGCCCGCGGCATCCCATCCAGGTGGGAACTTCGTCAACGCGGCTAATGCCGTCGCACCGCCCGATACGTACCCTCCTACCCACATGTAGACCACGAGAGCAACGAAGAAGGCGAACCACCCGTAGAGCCTGTGCACCCTGTGGAATCCCTCGAATATGGACTCACCGGTGGCCATCGTATACCTGGCAATCTCGAGGTTGACCCAGTACTGGAGAGAGGCGTAGAAGAGGAGCCATCCGAGGAAGAAGAGACCGTACTTGGCCACCATGTACGGCCACCATATGAGCTCTCCGCTTCCCTGGGAGAGCCCCGCCCATACCAAGCCTGGACCGAACATTGCAGCCCATCCTGGGAAGTCTGGGAGGTCCTTCACGTCAAAGGGCTTCGTAAATCTACCAAAAATGAGGCTTCCACCTTCCTCCTTCGCCATGGCTAGCACCCTGTCTGTTGTCTAACACTCCTTAGGCAATTAATATAAAGGTGGCTCTCCGGTCCCCGCTGAGCCCATTACCCGACATGAGGAACCAGCATTCGAATCGGCCATCTTTTTAACGTTAAGTTTCAGCATGAACTCCTCCTAAATCTTATTAATATATGTTGTGATGTTCGGGGTCTGATGATAATTAAGATGAAAAGACCGCCTATTAGAAACATACATGTTTCATGGAGCTCCCGGGCAAAGATTAATATCGTTTCCGACCCTTATCCGCGGTGATGACATGTACAGGATGCTCAGGAGGGTCGAGGCCAAGCCATATGAGACCTGGCCGGGCGTCACTCGAAGAGCCCTCGCGCTGGGGGAGAAGATCCTTCTCCTCGAGATTTCACTAAAGAAAGGAGCTGTAGCGCCCGCTCACTCTCACCCGAACGAGCAGTCAGGCTACATCGTGAGGGGGAGGCTCAGGATAAGGATAGGGGATGAGACGCACGAGCTCAACCCAGGAGATGCCTACATTATCCCCCCAGACGTTGAGCACGAGGCCAGGGCCCTAGAGGACACGGTCGTGGTGGAGGTGTTCTCTCCCCCGCACGAGCTCCTGAAGAAGGATCTGACGGGAGAGGTGTGACCATGCCCAAGTACGTGGTGAGCCCCGAGGAGGTTACCGGCGGCGCTCCCATGGAGAAGGGGGCCGGCGAGAGGAAGCCCGTGAGGGACCTGAAGATAATATATCCGGAGAACGTGGACCCCGACCCGAAAACCCTCATTCTGGGAGTGGTGGAGGTCGATCCAGGCCACCACACCCCCTTGCACAGGCACAGGTGCGAGGAGGTCTACTACATCCTGCAGGGGGAGGGGGAGGTGGAGATAGAGGGCCAGAGATACCCGGTGAAGGCCGGTTATGGGGTCTTCCTGCCCGAGGGCGTGAGGCACAGGATCCACAACACCGGAAAGGAGGTACTGAGGTACGTGGCAGTTGGCGGCATAATGATGGTTCCCTTGGTGCCCAAGTGGCCCACCGAGTCCCCCTACGAGATACTGGAGTGAGGGGCCACCACCCACCTTTTTATGTGTGTCGGGGAGGTCCGCCGGATGTACAAGGCTCCTCCGAAGTTCATCTACATAAGATGGATAGGTCTGCTGTGCACCCTAGTACCGATGATCGCCTTTCTGGTGGTCACGGTGATATCAAGCGGGTACCACGGAATTCCATACACCTTGGCCAGCTTCCTGCCCCTGCTCGTTCTCTCTTACTACCTTGACAGGATCGTAAGGGCCCTTCCTCTGCCGGAGAGGCTCAGACATCCCTACCTGTTGGTCGCGCTGGCCTGGCTCCTGGCTTATCCCCTGGCGAGGCTCCTGATAACTGAACCCATGCTGATAGCCCTCGGATACCCCACGCTCGCATTCAATGGGGTCGCGGGCGCCCTGCTGATACTGCTCGGACTGGCCTTCCTGGGGTTCGCGTACGGGACCTTCTTCTACACCGCATACATAACGATCTTCAGGATCTACCTCAAGAGGAAGCTGAAAAAAGGAGAAGTACCGAGGGAACTCACCGAGTGAGGTCCAGATCTGGCCTCATCACAGCCCCAACATCCGCTGAGGCTGCTAGCATGGAGTAGATAGCTAGGAATCCGCTTTCTTTCGGAGGGGGCGGTGTCCATCTCTTCCTCCTCTCCTCCAGTTCGTCCTCGTCCACTAGGAGATCAAGCCTCCTGTTCGGCACATCTATGAGGATCTCGTCCCCCTCCTCCACCAGGGCTATTGGTCCGCCCTCGGCAGCCTCGGGCGAGACGTGACCTATCGCCGGCCCTCTCGTGGCCCCTGAGAACCTCCCATCCGTAATCAAGGCGACCCTCTTGAGCCCCATGCCCATTATCGTAGCCGTGGCGGTGAGCATCTCCCTCATACCGGGACCTCCCTTCGGCCCCTCGTACCTTATCACCACCACGTCGCCCTCAGCTATCTTGCCGTCGAATATAGCCTGGACGGCCTCCTCCTCCGAGTCGAAGGGCTTGGCCCTACCCTTGAAGACCAGCATCTCCGGATCTACGGCTGTCTGCTTTATCACAGCTCCCCTCGGGGCCAAGGATCCCCAGAGAATTGCCAGGCCACCCTGCTCGTGGTAAGGATTGCTCTTTGGCCTTATCACGTCCCTGTCCCTCACCTCGGCCCTCTTCACTATCTCCGCCCAGGTCTCGCCTGCAGAGGTGAGCTGATCCAAGTGCATCAGTTCGGCGAGCTCCTTGAAGACCGCTGGCACGCCACCAGCGTAGTGGAGGTCCCTGACGTAGTGCGGGCCAGCAGGGTTGAGGTTGGTGATGTGAGGCGTCTCCTTACTTATCTCATCGAAGAGCTCGAGGGGGAGGTCAACTCCAGCCTCCTTGGCTATCGCCATGAGGTGGAGCACCGCGTTGGTAGATCCGCCCAGGGCCACGTCGACCCTTATGGCATTCTCGAACGCCTTCCTCGTCATCAAGTCCCTGGGCTTTATTCCCTTCCTCAACAGATCCATCACGGCCCTCCCTGCCGCTCTCCCGGCCCTGATCCTCTCCGCCGAGACGGCCGGTATGGTGGACGTCCACGGGAGCGCCATACCCAGCGCCTCGGCTGCTATGGCCATCGTATTGGCGGTGTAGAGGCCCGCGCAAGACCCCGGGCCGGGGACTGCCATGGACTCTATCCTCCTCAGCTCCTCCTCACCTATTTTACCGGCCTTGTACTGACCCACAGCCTCAAACACGTGGCTCAGGGCCATCTCCTTCCCGTCCACCGTGCCGGGCAGCATGCATCCCCCATTTACCAGGACAGCCGGGATGTTGAGCCTGGCGGCTGCCATGAGCATGCCCGGAGTTATCTTGTCACATGCGGTGACCAGCACCAGAGCATCGAACGCGTGCGCCTTCGCCATCAGTTCGACGCTACCAGCTATCAACTCCCTGCTCGGGAGAGGGGCCTTCATGCCCTCGTGCCCCATAGCTATGCCATCGCATATCGCGATGGTGTTGAACTCCAGAGGAGTACCGCCTGCCTCCCTAACTCCCTGCTTAACGGCTTCCGCGACCCTGTCTAGGTGAACATGACCGGGAACTATCTCATTCCACGAGTTGGCTATGCCTATGAGGGGTTTACTGAGGTCCTCATCATCAAGGCCTGCGGCCTTGAACAAGGATCTTTGAGGGGCTCTTTCCGGCCCCTCGGTTACCATACGACTTCTCCACTTGAGATCCAGGGAAACACCCCCGGAGAGTGACCAGAGTTAGATATAGCTTTTTTGTACAGGTAGAACCTTCTAGGATGGACCTGCATCGGGGGGCATCTGAGGGGGCCGAGAATGGGGCCACCAGCCGATCAACCTGGAACGGTCTACGGTCGAGGGAACAATACCTATACTTCCTGCTCAAAAATGTTCGATGACCTCCGCCCTTTAGATTGGGCCTGAAAGCCGAAAGCCAGAGCTGATATGCCGCCGATTGCCCAAGACCGACCGGCACTTAATGTTAGTGATCTAAGAGGGCGAATATGGATAAGAATTCAGATCTTGGTAAGGTATTTATTGAATTTACTTCGATCAATTTTTTCCCAGAGGTGCGGGTACAATGAAGTCCAGTAGGCTCGTGACCCTAGTGATCCTCGCCGCGCTAATCATCCTGTCAGGGTACACCGTTGCATCGGCAACCCCTCTGCCGGCGACGATAGCGATGCCCCTCATGAAGCTCACTGCGCCGACTTCACCCACTGGGCTGGCCGTCACCGGGACATCAATACCCCTCATAACCATAACATCGATAACGCTCCCGAGGCCCACCATCACAGTAATACCCATCACGCCGACGACCATCTCTCTACCCCCTATTACCATCCCCACTACCACCCCTAAACAAGTCCACAAGGTCGTAATTCAGGTAGATCCACTTTATGCAGGCGAGGTGAAACCACTGGGTAGGGGAGAACACGTAGTGGAGGAAGGAAAGCTGGTGCTGAGGGCGATCCCAAATGCCGGATACAGGTTCGACCACTGGACGGTTGATGGCTATCGTAAGATCTCCACTAGGGTGCTAAGGATCTCGGTGGACAGGGATCACGTAATAGTAGCCCATTTCGTGAAAGATAATCCCAAAAAGAGCGTTTCCAGTGTACCGACTAAATCGCCCTCTCCGAGACCCCTGCAGGCAGCTGGCTGCTACCTGCCCCAGGACATCCCGGAGTCGCTGAGCTATACGGGTATGTACGCCGATCTGGTGTACAACCGGGATCTCCTCTCCGGATTCGGGAAGGGTGGTGGAACTGCTGGGCAGGTAGTGATAGGGAGGGAGGCAGTGGAACCTCAGCCATGGCAGAGGTACGGCGTGAAAATGGTGAGCTTGAACCTGGAGCTCAACGGAACCAAATTCACCGCACACTTTGGATCGGAAGATTACGCGGTCATCTATCTGAAATGCGAGAACGGGCATCTTAGCATCAGGCTGGCCGGATTAACGAGGTACGGGACAAGGGCTGCCCTGCTCTACCTTCTCAACCATCCCGAGGAAGTTAGCGGCAAGGTACTCGTGGTGCTGGGGTGGAAGGACACCAACTCCGATGGAAAAGTGGAGGTGTGGGAGGTCTTTACCCTGATGACCGTCCCGTGAATTCATACCTCTTCCATCATTTTTTCTATCCAGGACCTCTCCCTCCTGACCCTCAATCCCCTCAGTCTAGCTAAGGCATCGAGTAACCTGATCTGACCGAGGAGCAGTATCAGCGACACCGCGATGTACACTAGATTGAGGGGCCACCCCTTCATCATGGCTAAGTAGGTCCTGTAAATCTCTAGGGGTTCCTCTATGAGGGTCATCGGGACGAGTTCCAAGAGGAATTCCCCTCCCAAGTTTATGAAACCTATGACGGTCGTTCCGATGAGAAAGCTCAGAACCCTGAGGCTCTTGGTCCTCCTATAGATGATGACGAAGAGGACCTCACCTGCCAAGGCCATGGCGAACAATATGCTGATTCCCAAGGTGACGGTGACCCTGATAATGTCGATGGATCGTATGTATCCTAGAAACACCGCCCTGAACAGGTAGTAGGTATAGAAGAGCACGTAGAGAACGAAAGAGAAGATCATCACCGGTACCAAATAGAGGACCCTGAACTCCATCAGATACACTGCAAGCGTAGCCACCGCCGCCGAGGATAGTAAGAGGAAGCTCAGTGCGAGGAACCAACTGAATATCTTTACCGTGGTCTCCGCGTACACTAGGAACACATCCTTATTGAGCCAGTAGTAGAAGATCAAGGAGAATTCTGAGAGGGCGAACACCATGAAGGTAGCGAGGGAGAGGAGCAGCCTTCTCTCTCGAGTCTTTACTATTTCCATGAAGACGTATAAGGAGATTATAACCTCGGTGATAAGCCCGACTAGGTGGGCCAGAGGATAGGGATCCATGAGGATAGACATTAGAGAGGCCAAAATATCACCTCCTACATGAAGAAGAGACCCCTCGATCTCTCGAGGGCCTTGTCAACTATACCCCGATCATATTTCCTCTCCTCACCCGAGGCCTCATAGCTCTCCAATGTCCTGAATATGTCCGGGAGGATGCTCTTCAGCAGCTCCTTCGTCAGTGCTTTATTTTCGCTGAGCTGCCTGTAAACCTGAATTAGTCCACTCTCCAGCCTGACGACATCCCCTTGACTTTTTGAGACCGCAAGCAAGGAGGCTATTCCCGCTCTGGGCTTCTCTCCTTCCAGCTTCAGCGTGATACCGACGAAGTAGAACCCTCCGTGGGCGAACTTTACGATCTCCCCTCCTCTAGCCGAGAAGGGGAAGGATCTGAGGGGGACAGCTTTCATCTCATCGGAGAAGCTCTTAGGATAGCCAGCAATGATTTCCAGCCCTCCCGGCTCGAGCGAGGCAAGCAGCAGATACTCAAGCCCCATAATCCTCCACTCCCCGTTTCCAGTAAATAATAAAAGGATACCAGCGTGGAAAATAACAAATATTTCAGAGGGGAGGGATCTGAGAAATCCCCGTTGGTCACTCGGCGTACCTGGCCATCATATCGATGAGGATGTCCTTCACCCTGCTGTAGTCCTTGGTCTTCGATATGCTGTTGATCACATCCATTAGAAGGGCCCTGACCTTGCTCTCGGGGGACCTCTTGGGTATCAGGGCCGCGGCGAGCAGGCCCTTCTTGTAGGCTATCACGATCTTCCTGTCCTTCATCTCTATGGATTGGGGGATGTCCCTCAGAGCATCTTCGGTGTAGTTCTTCGTGAGAGAGAGGAACGCGCTCAGGGTGAGGCTCTTGGAGGAGGACGTTGAGACCAAGGGGTTGCCCTGCTCATCGAGGATCACAAGCTCCTCGATTCTCATGGGGTGAACGACCTCACCACCCGTGAGCTGTTCATAGAGCCATGCGAACGCCTCGAACAGCCCGAAGCCCGTCAGGGCGCTGGTCCAGACCACCTGCCAGGGTATCCCCTCCAGCCTGGTGAGCTCGAAGTAGTCTATTACCTCCATGACCGTTGCGGCATCCTCCAGATCGGCCTTGTTGGCCAGCACTAGGAGAGGTATGTTCCTCTTCATCATGGAGATCACATTCCAGAGCTCCGCCTTGGCCTCGTCGAACCTCTCCCTATCGGCCGAGTCGATGACGAATATGATGGCGTCGGCCTTCTCGGCGTACTCGGCCCAGATCCTTCGGAGGGACCTCTGCCCGCCCAGATCCCACACGTTAAATTCCAAGTTCCTGACCCTGAGCCTCTCGTAGTTGGCTCCCACCGTCGGTATCGTCGATCCGGGCTCTCCCTTCCTCAAGTAATTGAGAAGAGTAGTTTTACCAGCTCCATCAAGCCCTAAAATGACCAGAGTAGCTGACCTCCTGAAGAGGCCCAACAGATTTGAGATGAGCCTTCCGAAGGGCATCGCAATACTGTGACGTTTACCTAAAAATAGTTTTTCGCTGGAGGAGAGCGATAATGGGTAAAAGATTTTTAGTCAGCTTTCGACTCGTCACCGCCCAGATAAGATCTGAGCTCCGAGATCAACGAGTCGATCCTCTCCCTCACTCTCTCATAGTCCTTCACTCCAAGTCCCAGATAGACATCTCCTCCCACCGCAGCCAGTACCATGTATCCCTCAGCCGCTTTGAGGAGGCACGCATCAAAGCTTCCCAGGCCGGCGTGCTCCGAGAGGGAGCGAGATATCTCAACTATGGCGGCGCTGGAGGCCAAGAAGAAGTCCTTGACCATCTCCTCGGAGAGGGAATCGTAGAGGGAGATTCCATCCGGGGTGAACAGGCCTATGAAGAGCAGGTCCTCCCCCACATCACCCGCGAATCTCTCGAGTATGGTTCTGAATTCCCTCGTCAACTCGGGCATCACTCACCACCACGCGGGAAGATGACAGAGCTGCTCCTCAGCTCGTCCAGATATTTTGCCACGCCGGGAGCCAGCTGCCTGTACTTCCCCACCAGGAACCTGAGATATCCCAGGATCTCCATCAGGTCCTTGATCTTATTGGCGATCTCCTTCTCCTCGAAATCACTGTAAACTTCCCTGAGCACCTCCCCTATCTCATCGAGCTTCTCGGCTATGCGCTCCACATCCCCGTCATAGGGCGGGAGGATGTCCCTCATCAACTCCATAAGCATCTCCAGATAGTTGCTGGGCATGTAGCTGAGCTTGGCTGGAGCCTCGTTCACCCTGGCCGCCAGGAACCTTATCTCCGCACCAGCATCCGGCATGCGTCTTAACACCTCCCCCAAGACGGATGTCGCCAACTCTATCTCCCTCCCTATCTGGGTGAGTAGATCTCCTATCCTGTTCCTCATTCTCCTGATGTCATCCCTGAGCCTTCTCAACTCTTCCCTCTTCGGAGGTTGGTCGTCGGAACGATTGAGGACCTTGCTCATCTCGTTTACGAGTAAGGAGACCTCCCTCTCCAGATCATTGAGCTCTCTGTCGAAGCTCCTCCTGAGGAGGGGACTCGAAGCCTTGAGGAGGCTATCTGCTCTCCTGAGATCGTTCACCATGTAATAAACGTCCTCGTAGAGTGATAAGGTGAGAAGCTTCATTTCCAACTTTTTCGCTTCATCTTCCTCTAGGTATCTTTCCAACATCATGCGTAAGGGACACTAGGATGCATTTATATTTTGGGTAGGCTCCGACTTCCTGATATTGAATGGAACCGAAGACCTTGGAGGAGATACTCGATCACCTGCGAAACTCAGGTCTTCCTCCCGAGAGGATAAACAGGTTCGTTGACCTGCTCAAGAAGGATGGAGTCTTGGATGTAATAGCGAGGGTCCTCAACAAGTGCCAGTCATTGGAGGAGGCGCTCAAGGAGATCTCCAGCCTCGGTGGCATGGCCGATGTCTCCAAGGAGATCTCCCATAAGGTCAGCATAGTCAGGAACTTCGTCCTCACATCTCTAGCAAATCTCTCCGTGGATAAGTCATATATGAGGAGCTTCTTCAGAAAGAAGTCGAAGGCCAAGAGGTTGAAGGAGGTACTCATATCCACGGAGGAAGAGCTGGAGGAAACGGAGGCTCGTCTCTTGGAGGCAGTGAGGGGGGTACTTCTCAAGACGCTGGAATCTCTGGGAATAGAGGACGAGAAGCTCAAGTCGGAGATATACGAGATAAAAACGCTTCAGGACCTGAACATAGCAAAGAAGATATGGAATGAGATAAAGCCCGAGCTGGAAAAGGCCGTTGACGGGACCAAATCCCAGGGACAGGTGAGGAGGGGCGAGGAAGCGGTGCTGATAACTGACGATCTGCTCAACGAGATACTCGAAGCTCTCGCGAGGATGGAGGACAACAGGAAGGAGCTGGAGCTGAGGGGCTGCACGTTCCTCCTCCTCTCGGAGGTATCTTCCCTCAAGGATCAGATCCTGAACTGGCTCTCCTCCAACTTCGGGAAGGAGTCCTACGGTGTGACGTACCTCCTCAAGATGATAAGGAGACTATCCGATGACTCTGAAACACTTCTCTCCACATCAATCAGATTGCTGAACCTGAGGTCCGAGCTAGAGGCGGTCAAGAGGGAGGTCTTGGACAAGATCAGCCAGAAGATGCCCCACCTCACTGAGACCATATCCATGATAGGGCTTAGCTCCCCCAGGCTTCCATGCATCATCTCCATGCCCGAGGAGATAGCCAGTTTGAGGTACGAGGTTTCCAGGCTTGGGGACACGGTGAGCGCCCTTAAAGAGCTCAGCAGCGAGCTGGATCACTTCACCGACGAGATCAAGTTCCAGCCGGAGAAGCTGTCATATAGGACCGAGCCTGATTTCCTCAGGAGCCTCATTGAGACCCTCAGGGCATTCAGACTCTCCAGAGGCCTTCCAAGCACAGCTTACTCCCTACCTGGGCTAATGGAGGAGCTCCTCTCCCTTTATCCGAGATGGAGGGAATACGTGAGGGAACAACTGGAGGAGAAGGGTTACCTGGAGATAGACGAACTGTCCTTCATACCCGAGATGTGGAGGGAATGGTTCATCTCCAACTTGGAGGAGGAGGGACTGATCACGGTCTCCGACGGGAAGATACTACCTAGGGCTCCCAGCTCCGAGCTCAGGAAGCTGAGGATGAAGTTCGAGTTCCTCAAGGATACTTACGAGGACATGAAGCCCATCTTCCAGAAGGCCGGAATAAGCGAGCAGTACCTTGACTCCCTCGAGAAGAAGTTGGCCCTCCTGATGGACCCCAGTTACGGAGGTGAGGATCGGGAAAAGTTACTGAAGGAAGTTGAGGAGGGCATAGAGAGGGCCCTGAGAGTTCTCAAGGGTGGGATGCCCGATGAGAAAGATGAGGCTAGTGGTGATGGGCCCGCACCAGGCTGGCAAGTCCACCTTGATTCATAGGCTCGACCCGTGGGCCGTCAGGATGGACTACTCCAAGGGGACATTCTCCACAACCGTGGGCTTCGACTACGGTATAATCATCTGGGATGCTACCGAGAACAAAATATACAGGAAGAATCAGCTTGACTTGGTGGATCCCTCGAATGAGATCTGGAAGGTCACCATAACCGGAACCCCGGGGCAGGTGGCCTTCGCCCCCGTGAGGAAGGTGCTCGCGAGAGGCAAGGATGGCGTGATATTGGTGATCGACAGCGCCCGTCCGGTGCAGATGGTCTACGCCTTGAGCCAGTACAGGGAGGCGAGGGAGGCCGCTGGCTCCGTACCCCTCATAATACTCGCGAACAAGCAGGACCTCCCGCAGGCGAAGAGCGCCGAGACCATAGCCTCTCTTCTGGGCATAAAGAGCAAGGTAGTCCCTGTATCGGCATTGAAGGGAATCAACGTTGAGGAGAGCATCATTCAATTCCTCAAGGAGGTGAGGAGGAGCATCCTCGCTAAATCCATATCGGAGAGAGTCGTCGAGAGGAAGGAGCCAAGGTGGATGTCTTGGGTGAGGAGAAAGCTGACATCATCCGTTTGAAGGCCGATCTGTCTTTGAAGCCAAGCCCCAGATGCATGCTCTCCTCCTCAGGCTACAGAGTGGATGTCCTGACCTTAGGATGCACATCCTCCCCCTCTACCCCCGCTCCCACCTGCGTCTCTCTGGCCGTTGTCTCCTCCTTACCGACCCTCCCCTCTCGAGTTGAGGTGGATGTTTGCGGCAATCCGATTTCGATGTCTTTGAGTGGCACGCCCATCCCCAAGTCGGAGCCCTTCCTCATCGTGCACGGATCATGCGAATTGGGGCTCAAGGGTAGGAAACTCAGACTGCCCTGTGAGAAAGGACGGGATCTCCCAGCGTACTTGGAGATAGCTCAGGAGGGGGAGATGCAGGAGCTCGGCCTGAACGTCAGGGGGAAGGTGCTCTACAAAGGGGAGCTCTCAATATACTTCGTTTCCCTCCCTACCGGGGGCGAGCTGCTTTCTCCCCACAGGACTATTAGGCTCAATCCGGGCAGTTATCTGCTGGTTACGCAAGGGTCAGGGAGACTCAAGGTGGAAGGGGACGAGCTGATCCTCCCTTAAGCTCAACGTTCATGGGACTCTAGCGCACCTAGATGTGGTTCTGCCATCTTCAAGCAAACCTTCCACCACCAAGACCTTTCCACTGGGTACGTACTTCGATGGTATAAACACAGAGAGCTCTAGACTCTCCTTCGGATCCAAGGGATCCTCTAGGAGGTAGCCATCGGTTATGTTCTCACCAGTCATGAGGTAGATCTCACCGTGTCCGAACCCTACAGTCTTGAACTTGATCCTCACTATGGGGGAGCTCTCCATGTTTCCGATCCTCAGGTCTATAGCGTATCCTCCTGACGCACCTTCAAAGGAACCTCCAGAGTATCCTGACGACCCGCTGCTGTAGATTCCTCCATCTCCATGGAGGAAAGGAGGCTGGGAGAGGTACTCTGATCTCAAGATCCTCACATATATGCCCTGGCCCAGCTCCTTAGCTGATATTGAAGTCTGGTATGCTATGAAAAGGCCCACTATTATGGCCACGGCCAGCACTATCGCGATCCAGCTCAGGTTCTCCGGGGTCTCCATTACAGCTCACCCCCTCAGCGGTACAGCGCGAAGAGGGCTGGCGACACTAGGGAGTGGATCACCACTATCATTATCATCGAGACTATCGCATAGACGATGCTCTGGACATTCCCATGCCTGGTACCGTCGGAGACGCTGCTCGTGAAGATCCCGAATATGAAGATGAATATGACGGCGAACAGGAAGTAGACATCTATTATCCAGCTCTTAGCCTTCAGGAAGGAGAGCAGCATGAGCATCCCCTGCATCCCCGTCGCCACTTGGGTCCCAGCGTGCTGCACCTGGGCCATGGACTCTGATACCTTCTCACCGAGGAAGGCCATGAGATCCACGAAGAGCATGCTGAAGGAGAGGCTGACGGCCATAAGGAAACTGTTCATCGATAAGGTCCCCCTAATCTTCTCGTACACCGTAGACATGAGGGATATTATCGTCCTCACGTTCAGGAGCGCCTCGTAACCGTAAATACCCTTCTGCAGATCGGTTATCAGCTTCTTGTATATCTTGTAAACGTATATTCTCTCGAAGTCCTTCTTCTCCGGTATCTCTCCCACATTGACTAAGTTACCCAGGCTGAACTTGAGGACCCTTGAGAACTTGCCGTAGATGTCTAGGGGCATGGAGGTAACCGCTTCCGTGAAAGTCTGTCCGATGCTTATCCTCCCACCCAAGTCGGCTAGGAAGACGGGAAGGAACGTGTAGGTGTCCTTCCTGAGCCCTATGTAATCTTTGGTGGCAAGGTACCCGATTATGAAGAAGGTCAGGACCCCCAAGAAGAGCGAGTATGTGCCTATGACGAAATAGGCGGCAACAGAGACCAGAACGGCGAAGACCAGCTGGATGAGGAAGAGCTTACCATTGAACATTATCTGCTCGGGATAATATAGGAACTTGTTCTCGGAGAACAAGAGGATGAGGCCGACGCCCAGCCCTAAGGCGAGGTTGATGAAGAGGTACTCGATGAAGGGCATGTTGGCAACTCCGCCCAGGAGCACGAGCATCAAGGGGGTCATTATGATGAAGGGCATGAGTCCGCTCAGGAAGGAGTTAATGAACTGCTCGAAGGTCTCTATGTTCCTCTCACTGTCAATGATCTCCTGCTGTATCACCATGCTGAAAATCCCCTTGGTGTCGATTCCCGTGGTCATGCCGTTGTAA
>JAMOVA010000130.1 GCA_027061785.1 Thermoproteota archaeon | reverse complement strand
GCTCTTGAAGCTCACCCCTAACCTCTTCTCCTCTTGGAGTACGCGATTTATCGCCTCTCTAAGGTCCATACCCATGAAGTAGAAGTATCCCATGATCTTCCTGAAGACGTAGCTTCCCTCGTACTCCCTCATCTTGGCGAACTGATCGAATATGCCGGTAACGTCGAACCCCGCATTGGCAAGTATGAAGCCGTGCAGGGCGAAGAGCACCGTCTCCCTGTTGACGAGCCCGTAGTCCCTTCCTGTGGTGAAGAGGCCATAGATGAGCATCACAGCGAACAGGGGAACTAGGACCAAAACCACGTAATAACCGGTTACATAGGCCAAGACCCCAAGTAGAAGCGAGGAGGCGATTACCTTCTTTATCGCCCCCTCGAGCCTTTCCTTAGCGTTGTAAACTCCCTTCTTCTCCAGCTCAAGGGCTATAGCATCTAACAACTTCTACATCACCAGACTCCAGCCACATAATGACTAGATAGTAATCTTCAGACGGGTAAGCGGATACGGAGGGAAGGTCCGTGAGGTTCACATCCACCTCAACCAGCTCCTTAGGTGGAAAGACTATGACGGTCCCGTTCTCCTCAGTGTACTTGGTTCCGTTGTAGTAGATGGTCAGGTTCTCTCCGGTCTCGCTGTAATAAATGGTTATCCTGTCGGAGTAGGTCCAGTCCCCGTAATTATAGAGGTGTATCGCGGTGTAGTTGTGATCGGGAATGAGGGACCCCCCGCTCACGCGATACGTGGTGTTAGTGTAACAGGATACCACAGCTATTGACTTGCTCGAGGCCTTGGAAGAGAGTTTGCTTATGTACGTGTGGGCCTCGGAATATTGGCTATAGGCCCTTATAAAAGCAGTAGAGACTATCGCCAGTGCCACAAGGACTATACCGACCATGGCGAGCTTAGAAAAAGAGAGTTCCAAGGGGAGATCCCCTTACGGAATCTCGACAGTCTGAGCGGCAGTAGAACCGTCGCTAAAAGTAGCAGTTATCACTAGGGACTTGCTTCCAGTCACGTATCCGCCAGAGACCCTCACCGTGATGTCCATGGTTCCCTTGGGCGGGATGTTGAGGTCGTTGAGGCTGTCCGGGCTTATCGGATAGACGCTGGCGCCAGAACCGAATCCAACGGGATCTATGTCTATGCTGGTCAGGTTATTGCCTCCCTCACCGGTATTGACGACCCTGAAGCTTATGATGTATGACTGGTTCGAGTCGGAGTACTGGCTGTTGATCAGCCTGACGTAGAATCTCTGCCCTACCTGCTGAGCTCCGGTAAGTACCTGACCCATCAGGAAGAGACCCACGACTGCTACAACCACCAGCACTAGGGCGATCCACACGACCTTTTCTACGGTTATCTGCAAGGGCTATACACCCCTCTTTATCCTCTCTTAGCCAAATAAAAAGATAGCCTTTCTTTTCCTAAAGCAATCGCCGACGTCCTTTCTTTTTCTTTTTGGAACTCATAAAACTGGAAAATTTGTAGGAAGAAAGGTAACTAGAATCCTACATGCAATTATTTCCTTGTAGTAAACCCCATTAAGTAGCTTATTTAATATAACGTCGAACCTGCTATATAATAATCCTCAATCAAAAAGTACCTAAAAACGGTAAAGGGGTTAGAGGCGAGCATTGTACTGATACGTGTATTCTCCAACTTTTACGGCAATAACGACCACATCTCCCCTAAGATCTCCCTCACAGAAGCCGAAGACCTTGACAGTGCGCTCGGTGTACGAGATCTTACTCATATTACAAACCGTTCCATCCGTTTTCATAATAGTAATGTTCTGCATCTCGTTGTCTGAAGTAATGGAAAGGATGAACCAGGTTCTGTTTAGTGAGAACTCAGTGTCCTCAACTCGAACCATTATGCCCGGTTCCATCACCTTCATCTGAGCGGGAAGTACCTCGAACACTATGGATCCCACTACGATTATCGACGTAAGCGCTATCACGATGAGGGATATCGACTCCAGAGTTATCTCCAAGGGCTCACCTCCTGTAGTACCACCTCACGAGTTCTCTGTAGAAGTCCTCCAGCTCCAGATCCATGTGGGTGAGGAGGAAGTCCAGCCTGTCCTCGAACTCGTCTCTCAGGTCGCTGACTGGCTTGTTGGTCCTGGAGTGGAGCTGCCACAAGAACCTGTCCAGATCGAAGTCCGTGGGATGCTGGTACACGCGTATCATGTCCCCCGTGCTTATATCCACCATGTAGATCTGGTCCAAGACCCTCTTATCCTCCTTGATGTTCAGGAAGAGGAGTGACCAGAGCTCCCTCATCACAGAGTTTATCAGCTCCTCGCTGGCGTTCTCCCCGTAGTACATCCTGAGCAGCATCCTGACCCTCAGCTTGAACTCCTCCACCGTGTTGGCGTGTATGGTGAAGGCCAGTCCGTGACCCGTCTGCGAGGCTATCACATCCCCCAGCTCCCTTCCCAGGACCTCGGCCAGTATGAGGAGATCGGGAGTTATCCTGAGGGCGAACCTCACTATCTCGTAGAACTCGCCTCCTCTGGCGTAGTACGGGACCCAGCTGTTGCCCTTGAATCGAAGGGCCAGCTCTTCTATGTCCTCTATGGTGACCAGTTTCTTCCTGGGATCGAACATCGCGAGGGCGGCGTTGAGCAGCGTGGTCTTTCCGGTGCCTACAGGACCCGAGTAGGCGACCTTCCCCTTGTGGTCGACCATCATCCATATCGCTACTGCAGCTTCAGGGGAGAGGGATCCGAACTTTATCAGGTCGTTGAAGAGGAATGGCTTTGCAGGGAACTTCCTTATCTGCACCGTGGTCTGCTCGCTCTTAACCCCGCCGAAGCTTGCGGCGACCCTGAACCTCAGGCTACCGTCCTTGCTCTTGTACATGAAGGAGACTAGCGGGGTGGCCTCGCTTATGCCCCTCCCGTAGAGCGACGCGATCCTAGAGGTGAACCTCCTGAGGGCTATCTCAGTCGGGAACCTCACGTTCGTGTTTATCCACCTGCCGGCGAAGCGCCTCATCTTCACCCTCACGGGGTCGGTTCCCTTCACATCGATGTCCGTTATGTTCCAGTCGTAGATGAGGGGCTGGATCATGCCGAAGCCTATGGTGTCCCTCAGCACGTAGTACATGACCACGTCCTTCCTGAGGTTGAACTCGGTCTCGAGCCTGTACTTCCTCACTATCTCCTGTATGACCTCCTCCAGCCTGCCGGCCACGAGCTTGTCGTAGTACTGCTCCTGGAACATCATCACGTCCGAGAGGATCAGGTTGATCAGTTTCTTGTCGTTCTTGGTGAGCATCCACTCGTTGACCACGTACCTGTAGCTCCCGTCAGACTCCCTCACCAGTACGTTGGTGAAACCAGTTCCCTCGGCCCTCATGAGCTCCCTGCCGGGCGGGACCTCCTCCCTAGTGACGTAGATCTCCTTTCCTATTATCGGTATCTTCAGCTCCTCCTGCTTCTCCTTCTTCTCCTTTCCCTTCCCCTTCTCGCTCTCCAGATCGACTGATTCGAGACCCTCTATCACGCTCACCATATTTAGATTGACCCCCCTCAGGGGGAACCTCAACTTCCCAATACCAAACATAAGCATTCCCTCCTTCAAGGTAAGCCTGGAGATCCCTCCTCCGCATACTCGGAGGAGAACACCCTTCCCAGATCGGTAACTATCTCCACAGCCGTTATCCTGTTCCTCACATTCTCGAACGAGAACCTGGAGTAAGAGGTAGTGCTGAGGCCCTCGGGCAGGTTCCCGAAGGAGAGCTTCCTCACCTGCGAGGGATTAAGGTAAACCGTTGCAGCGAATATTTCATCGAACCAGGCGTCATCGGCCATGCTGGTGCTCTGAGGAAGGTTTATCTGGTTTAGATTAGGCTGAAAACCGCTATCTATCTCTGATTCGAAGTCCACAATCCTGCCATTGATGAGGAAGTAAAACTCGCTGATCCAGTTGGTGCCGTTCCAGTACCTCCTGGTGGTCACACAGTAATGGTTCCACTCCTCCGGGGCAGCCACTCTCTCATCAGGCTGATCCAGCTCAACCCCATTGGTTATCTTCGCTATGACTCTGGGGCTGCCCGAGTGAGGATCCAACCAGAACTCGAAGTCCTGAAGCTTCAGAAGGAGCCAGGGTGATCCGGAACCCCTCGGATTGGTGACCATGATCCAGGAGCATCCGGTATAATTGTAGTTGGAGGGCAGCTGGAAGTGGCCAACGCCCCAGTTATCGTAGTCCAGATCCACGTGCAACGAGTAGCCCCTCAGGCCCTCCTCCAGCCTGGCCGCGACGGGGTTGTTCCCCCACCTTAGATCCCCCACATCCCTATCATCGTAGACGGTGACGAAGCCCACGCAGTCGGGATGATCGCAGTCCAAGTGCGGTTTCACGTACTCCAAGAGGCTAATCTTCACCGACTCCCCCTCTCCGAGCGGGACCCCCGAGCCGGTCCACGTGCCGGCGGGAAGGTTGGTGTCGTTAATCGAGAGCTCCTTGAAGAATGTGGGAGTTCTAGAGCCGTTGATGTGTACGTAAAGGTATCTTAGCACCGTGGACCTGCCCCTGTTAATTACTAGGAGACTGTACCTGTCCAGCCATCTTATGAGGACGCTTTCCTTAGATCTCTCCCTCTCCATGTCCAGCTTCTTTCTCATCTTGACTACTGACTGGCTCGCAGTAGTCTGCGCACTGAGAAAGAAGGAGAGGGCTATGACTGTCAAAAAAACAAAAAAGATGAGGCCGATGGCGCTGTCCACCTAAGTCCCCTAGCCCTTCCACACGTAGCTCCCTGAGAAGGGAACCTGGTAGCTCTCCATCCCACCGCGTCCCTTGAAGAACACGTTGAGGGTGAACGAACTCAGCTCGCGGCTCAGGTGCAGCGTGAACGTCCCGTCTGGACTGACTATCACAGCGTCGCCCGTCTCTGCCACGACCACCTGCACGAACTCCCACTCGTTCTGCGGTCTGAACTCAGTTCCATCGTCCCATACGAGCCTGCCGGTCACGGTGGTACCTGACACCTGCACATCATCGAACCTCAGCGTTCCGACTCTTGCGTTGACCCTCACGGTATAGCCGTCAGTCCTCACAAGTTCTATGGTCACGTTGTTTCCTATGAGCGATAGGGCCTCGCCTGGATGCTCAAGCAGGTCGTACAGCGGGAAGAACTGCAGGCCCTTACCACCGCTCGTGTCCACGTAAGTCTTGTTCTCCACCTCGTTGTAAACCATTGGCAGACCAGTCACGTAGGTGGAGCCGTTCCAGTACTTGGCGTACTTGGAGAGGATTATGTAGGTCCCGCTCAGGTTGCCCGGAAGCTCAACGTCGAGCCATCCGCCGAGTATCACTCTGGTGTTGTAGTTGGCCGCTGCCGTAGTCTCGGTGGTGGCGTTCGGGTTCCTCACGAGGCGTAAGGTCACCTCGGAGGTGAGGTTGTCTGATGTCAGGGTTATGGTCACGTTAGACGGGAAGTATCCCTCCTTGGATGCGGTGATGAGCCAGGTGCCCTCGTCAGAGGAGAAGTAAGCTGTACCGTTAACGTCGGTGTAGGAGAAGGCGTTCATGCCATCGGACTCCCTGGTCATGACGACGTAGGCCTGATCTATGGGCCCGGAGGTCTCGTTGTCCACAACATGTACTGTGAGCATTCCCTCTGCCCTCTGGAGTCTCATCTCATATACTCCAGAGTGGTCTATGAGTATGGTCTCGTTCCTAGGCAGGTATCCCTCCTTGTAGGTGTACACCCAGTAGAGTCCGGGATCTATAGGATGATCGGGCTGCCACATTCCTGTTCCGTCCGTGGTGCCCTCCAGCCTGACATCCGGGGACCCAATCACCACGGTGGCTCCAGGGATGACCTCGCTCGTCTCATTATCGAGGACCTTTATCACCGGAGTGACCTTGTGGTCGGGCTCTGTGAACAACACTATCGCGTCAGAGTAGAGCAGGTTGTTGTAGGAGAGCAGCGCTATGCCGCTGAAGTCCTTGCCGTAGAGGTCAACGGTCCCTTCGAAGACGTAGATGTTGTGGGTGTGGTGGTGATGGTGGTGACACCCGCATCCACATCCGCACTCATGCCCGCTCTCCACCACATGGCCCGGCAGCTCGTACTCGTCAGAGACGGTGAACTTGAAGATGGAGCCAGCGTAAGAGTGCCATATCATCTCATCTATGTCCTTCTCCTTGTTGAATGAGGAGATCACTAACAGCTTCGCCTTTGTGAAGTTGTTCTCCCAAACGATGTTCGGATCCACCCAGAGCTTCACATGGTACTTCTTCGGCCCCACAATCTCTATGGTGTAGTTCAGGATGGTGGGCCTCAGGACCGGTCCGTAAACGATCTTCCTCTCCATGCCATTGGTTGTGTTCAGGGACGCGATGAACACAGGCAGATCCTCGTTATTGAAGAGTACATCCTCCACGCTAGCGGAAGCCGTAGCCTCAACACTCCTGTGATAGAATGTCAGATGACCAGTCACGCTATCAGAAGCGATCTCTCTGACGGGAGCCTCATCCAGGCTTGGATAGACGAATGAGTCCTTGTACACGAGGTCATTGGAGAAGAGGAACCAGCGGAAGTAGTGATGCCACCATCTCCATCCCCACGTGGTGACATTGGAGTAGAAGTACCTGAACATGTGTCCCTCGTCCGTGTCCCAGAACCTCTTCCTCTCGTAGGCCACGCTTCCATACCTGTAATCAGGACATGGGGTGAGCATGATCGATATCCTGGTGGTGGTCGGGTTGCAGTGGCAGTAGTTCATGGCCTCCTCATGAGTCAGGAATCTGTTGGATGTCACGTTGAAGTAGAAGAACGCGAAGCTGTAGGAGATTCCATTGACGTTGAGATGCGGGAAGAATCCAGATATCACGTCCCCGGATGAACAGCCACCGCAGCCACAATGCCCGGAGAGGTGGAATCTCTCAGAATGGAGGAGCTCCCACCTGCCGTAATTGTTGAACCAAACAGATACATTGGCGTACCTACCCCAGCAGCATCCTCCACCCTCATGCACCTCGGCCGTTATCTTGAATGGCCCACAGACGTTTCCAAAGCACTGGCTGACGTTGAAAGTGGCGAAAGTTGGTGCAGCCTTGAGCAGGGAGTGACCTATCGCGAAGGCCCTGAAAGGCTCGCGATTCTGGACGTGGTCCTCCCATCCTGGTCGGAAGAGGAACTCGTATTTGTTGTAGAGGTGCCTGATGTAACTGGAGTCTATCGCCCCTATGAACGCCTCCGCCGTCACAGGAATGTCCATGTCCCTGGCGTCCCATCCACAGCAGCTAGCACTCAGCCCGGACTCAACGTCAAACCTCAAATCGTGGTGATGGTGTCCGAAGAACACATCTAGGGTCTTGCTGCAGTGGCATGCCGGTGATGCAGGGCAGCCAATGTCCCCCTCATGAACCTCGTAGGTGAAGAAGCTCCAGAATGAGTGCAATGGATTGCTACTTACAGGGAGAATCGGGACTATTAGAATCGACAGCGTCAGTATGAGGACAACTCTTTTCCAGAATATTCCATCCAATTTCCTCCTCTGGGTTTTCATTCCCATCTCCTCGCGCGTGAACTCCGTAACTCTTATTAACCTTCTCATCCATTATTTAGCTTCAAAATCGCAGGAGAGAGGTTTCCCATGAAAAAAATGTCGATCGATTAGCGCGCGTTATTACCCGGGCAGTAGTTTCTGAGGCGCACTAGAAGCGAATACTACGCCGAGATCGGTCACTAAATCCACCCTGGTTATCACATTGGGAAGCCTGTCGAACGAGAAGTATATGTAAGGAGCTCCCGGGTCGAATATCGCGTTGGCCGCTAAGGCCCTCACCGCGCTGGATTCGAGGTATCGCTTGGCAATGTAAAGATCGTCGAAGGCAGCTACCTCGGCTTTCTCGTATTGCTGGTGCGGTAACTGAATGTAAGAGACACTCAGAGGAGAGGGTTGATCCTTTATGTCAACCACTCTGCCGTTCACGTAGAATAGCATGTGCGTACCGTTGCTGACTACGCAGTAATGGTTCCAATCAGTGGCGTTGACGTAGTCTGCCCCCTGAACTAGGTCGGTTCCTGCGACCCTGAGGAATACCTTCGGATGGTACTCAGCCCCATCGAAATCGGGATCTATCATCACCTGAATTGAGTCCATGTCTAGGACCGTCCAGGGACTTCCCCAGTTCTTATGATCGATGATTTTGAGCCAGAGGCAGGCCGTCCAATTCTCCCCAGAGGAAAGACCAGTATTTACCCTTGGTCTGGTGATAGCGGACAGATTCCTGTAGAGGGCGTAACCATCAGCTCCGAAATCAAGCCAACTCGTATTCAGGAATTGCTCGTCCGGGAAGTATTTAGCGGGATCCGTATCTGAAGGAATTGGAACTTGCAGAAGGACTGTGGAGCCGCTGGCGATCTGCTGTAGATTGTAGAGAATCCTCCAATGCCCAAACTGCTCCAAGTTCAGTCTAACCCTGATATTGGGACTCAGTAGAAGCCCCCCAGAGTAGTAATGAGGCCTGAGGGTTCCATTCACTATGGCGACCAAGTCCTCCACCGGTAATTGGAAGCTGGGTACCTTGGATCCGTTCACATAGACGTAGATGTATCTAATACTGGTGTTGGTACCGAGGTTCCTCAATATAATATCGTACCTTCCCCTCCACGTTATCTCAGCGTTCTCTTTAGCCCTCTCCCTTTCAAGAGCGAGGATCTTCTGGACGTTGTTTGAGAGTGAAATGAAGTCCGCTTGTATCTGGACGACCAAGCCGATCATGAGCAGTATTATAATGGCGAAGAACAGCAGAGCTATGGCGCTTTCCAACCTTCACAGCCCCCTTTCCGGATCTGCGATATGTTCCTCCAATATATCCCTAACTTACAATTCTTTCTGTTCCCACCCAACGGTAAAAATTGGATGGGGAAAGCGGGGATTCATCACTTCCATGTTTTACCCTTTTAAGCACCATGCACATCACATGAGTGAAAATGAAAATCCCGCCATCATACCTGAGACTTGGCCTTGTGATTTTGTTAGCCGCTCTCTCATTCCCATTAGCAAGGAGCGCGGCGACGCAGGGATGGATAACCGATATAAGCTTGGAGGAAACTCCTATCAACGAGACGGTCGTCAAAGTAACGGTAGAGGTGGGAGTGAAGGTTCAGTTCGACTCACCCGGCTACTACGTCGTGCTCATAAGGGACGATTCAACGGGCGAGTACTTGGCCGAATCCATCAGGTACTCGGTAGGTGCCATATCAGAGGAGAAGACCGTGACCCTCCACTTCGAGAGGCTCACGGATCCCGGAACTTACTCGTACACGGCCATCCTGAAGATGAAAGATTCATCCTCCGGGTGGTTCGATGCCGATACTGAGCACTTCTCAATAGTGGTCCCGGTTCCACAGACGATTACTAACGTCACGACCGTCACCCTAACGGAGACCGTGACCAAGGCGCTGGAGTACCTTCAAACTGTGACACAAACGGTTACTAGGACTGAAACCACTACCTTCACCCAGTTCAATATAACGACCCTCACCATCCTCAGGACAGTGACACAGAATGTAACGAAAACTGCCACTCTGACCAAAAACGTTACGCTGACCAAGGTGCGCACGATAACGGTGACCTCCGGCTCCTCCGCGGGGGCACAGCTGGATGTTCGGCTGATCGGCTTAGGAGTGATCGGCGTTCTAGTGATCATTCTCTTGGTGATGGCTCTTAGGAGGAGGTGATCAAAGGGGTCGCCTGCCACTTAGGGAGGGTCCCTCCATGAAGAAAATGAAGCTCGTTGTAATAGGGCCGCACCAAGCTGGCAAGACGACGCTGATAAGGAAGCTCGACCCGTGGGCCGTCAGGATGGACTACTCCAAGGGGACATTCTCCACAACCGTGGGCTTCGACTACGGTATAGTCCTGTGGGACGCGACTGAGAACAGGATATACAGGAGAAACCAGATAGATGAGGTAGATCCCTCGAATGAGATCTGGAAGGTCACCATTACCGGAACTCCGGGACAAGTAGCATTCTCCGGCGCCAGAAAGGCACTTCTCAGGGGCAAGAACGGGGTGATCCTCCTGATAGATGCCACTCAACCGGCTCACTTAGTTTACGCGATGGAACAGTACCAGGAAGCTAGGGAGGTCCTCGGTGCCCGCTTCCCGACGGTGATATTCTCGAACAAGCACGACCTCCCCTACGCCAAGGACCCGAGCAGCATCGTCCCCCTTCTAGGGATAAAGGCTGATGTGTGGGAGATCTCGGCCCTCAAGGGTTTCAATGTGGAAAGGGCCTTCAAGGATTTCCTAATCAAGGTGAGGAAACACCTCATTATAGAATCGGTCTCTCACATGATGGAGGGAAGGTGGATTTAAGTAGCCGAAAAAATAGGGGACGATTCGAGGGATAGCTCCCGTAACCCACCCCGCAGGTCGTGAGCGCTGGGCGAGCGCCTTCCGCTCGATCGGCGCCGTTATATCTTCGCCTCCATATCAAATTACGGGATTGATTTGAAGGCCAAGAAGGGTAATGGTGTCACGGTTAGGATGAAGTGGGCACCAGCGGGCTTATTACCACCTCATGCAGCGCTGGGTCTTCCCCCGATCACGGGCTATCTGGACCCAGAGTTGGATCACGAGGAGGGCCAGAAGAAGGACTTCGCTGATCCGCGCATCATTGACATCATTATCAGGTGATGGGCATTGGAACCTTTCTAACGACACGATGACAACCCAGATCTGATGGCATCTTCCGCCCACCTAGCGCCCATCGCTCACGCGGCGCAGTTTTATTCTACAATGAGCGAAAGAGGTGGTGCCCATCAGGTGACTTGGACGAAAGGGAAGGGAAGTCTGAGCCTGCTAGCGATCCTAATTGCTGCTATTCTCACCGGAACACTATATGTTCACTCAGAGGCAGGGAATTCTGTCACCCTAGGCATTCTCGGCCTCTATAATGTCACCAGAACGGACCTCTCCGTCCTCCTCTCCCGCATAGGAGGCGCGGAACCTGTCATGGAGCACTGCGGTCAGCAGTACAAGGAGGCTGAAACGAATTTGGAACTCTCCGATAAATACGCCAAGGCCGCTGAGGTCAGTCTACAATCATCTAATGAGAGATTGGCTGCAACGAACGCTCTTAAGGCCCTTAACCTGCTGGGAAATTCCTACGCAGACCTGCTCATCTGCCTCAGCAGGTGGAGGATAGATGTTCTAGGAAATCAACGACCCAGTCCCATATATGATGTGATGAGACACGAGATGAGATTGGAAAGGCTGAAATCGGTTGTGATCAACATGAAGGCCGAGGGTGTGGACACCAGTCGGATCGAGGGGCTCCTCCTGCAGGCGGAGCGTAACCTGAGCAGAGCTAGAATTTCCGGGCTTTCCGGAGACCGCAATGAGACCGCTCATTACCTGAGAGTGGTAGATCAACTGCTCTCCGACGTTATTGACGCAATCGTGGCACAGCAGAGCGTTAAGATGACGAAGACTATCTCCACCACTGGAGGAAACGCTCAGCCGGGATCTGCGGGAGAGCATCCAACCCGTGATCACGAGGAGAGCGGAGGGATGGGCAAGGGAGGGATGACAGGAACATCCTCCGATGGTGGATCTCCCCACTAATGTAGTAGCCCGGTTTTATCGAAACTTGGTGTGTTTGGAACGGGACCGGAATGGTTAATATGACACCCGCCAACCTTCCCATGAGGACAATTGAGAGGATGCAAGGGGCCTGTACTGGCGACAATAGTGCTCATTACAATGACACTGGCACTCATTACCCCGATTCCAGTCGTGGCCTCGATGTCGTCCAAAGCAGTCTTGACGGTTTTTCCTGATGGCTGGGTCGATGTCCTGTTGGAGACGAATCTCACCCTGAGCAGCAGAGGTGTCTCTCTGAAGATTGATGGGGAGCCACATCACCTGATCGTCGTGGGAGATGGCCTCTTGGTTAATTACACGCTTAAAGGAAATAAGATAGTTGTTCAGGCGCCTGGAATCAGGCACCTGAGTGTTTCATACCAGACCCCCTCTCTCACCACCAAGACGGGTCCCGTGTGGAACCTCACCTTCGATCTGGATGTGAACAGCTCGCAGGTCAGACTCATTAATGAGTGCGTCATCTTGGGGATGTCGGACATCCCGGATAGGTTAGAACTGGCAGGTAGTTGGCTGATCATAGATTTCAAGGGTGGGAGACATTGGATTTCATATAAGTTGACCCAGAAGACATCAGCACCACAAATCACTCCCTCCACAACCGGGAACATGAACGAGACCACCGAAAATGTCAGATGGCGGCCGTCAACCTCCTCTCCACCTATAACGACGAGCTCGGGGACCCAGACCCCTGAAACGTCGTCGTTCACCCCTGCGTCCTTTACGAGATCGACTGAGAAAGCGGAGAGCCAACTATCTCAGGAGACAAGCCCATTCCCCTACGTCTACCTCCTGCCCTTGGGGGTCGCTTCACTCGCAATCATCCTCCTCGCGTTGAGAGGGAGGGGAAGAAAGGGAAGAATGGTACCCGAGGCGACGGACGAGTTGGAACAGCGGATATTGGAGTTCCTGGAGGAGAGAGGGGGGAGGGCCATGCAGTCGGAGATCATAAGGTCCATGGATGCCCCCAGAGCCACGGTTTGGAGGCGGCTCAGGAGAATGGAGAGGGAGGGGAAGGTGAGGCTCACCAAGGAGGGCAGATTCACGGTCGTGGAGCTTCCCAAATGAACTGTAGCAGATCGAGGAGGTTACGATTTTACGGTTTTATAGGAGACTCTACGTGATGAGTCCCAAGGCATGGGCGGTCGCCTCCTTGATACTCGCGGTCGTCCTTCTCCTTCTCGTCGTTCCAGCCGTCCTCCCACATTACGGTCACAGCGGCAGTCAGCGGGGCCAGCAAGTACCCACCGAGAGCGGGCTCGAGATCATCGTTCTCGTCGATAACAACCCATCGCCAGCTGGGAGGCTGAAGAACGCTTGGGGGATCTCCCTCCTGGTCAGGAGGAATGGGACCTCGGTGCTGTTCGACACGGGGCCCGATCCGGAGGTGCTGAGGACTAACTGCGAGGCTCTTGGGATAGTTCTCTCCTCTGTCGACTTCGTGGTCCTGTCCCATGAGCATGCGGATCACACGGGAGGAATATCCTACGTGATCAGCCAGAAGCCTGGAATAAGGATCTACGTCCCGAAGGGATTTGATGAAGGGTTAATACGCCGAATGAGAGGACTTGGAGCCGATGTGGTGGTGCTCGAGGGCCCGACCGAGCTGAGCGATGGTATAATGACGACAGGTCCTTTGAGGGGTCCTCCGAGTGAGCAGGGGCTTCTCGTCAGAGGCCCCTCAGGATCGGGGTGGGTGTTGCTGACGGGGTGCGCCCACCCGGGAATAGAGGAGATGATGAGGAAGGCGAAGGACCTGACGGGCAACCTGTATGCTGTCATCGGAGGCTTCCACCTGATCGGGGCCAGCACCGACAGGTTAGAGAGGGTGGTAAGGGAGATAAAGGAGGTAGGCGTGAAGGAGGTGTATCCCATACACTGCTCCGGGGACGAGGCCAGGTCCTTCATCCGGGAGCACCTGCCTGAAGTCTACAGGGACGGCCACGTTGGAACGGTGATAAAGTGGGGTTCGGGTGGCTGATATGAGGCTAGTGGTGGTCGTGGATAACAGGGCCAAAGAGGGCCTCAGGAAGGAGTGGGGCTGGAGCGCTTACATCGAAACTCATGGACACAGGGTCCTCTTCGACGCGGGAGCGAGCCCCTCCACCTTGGAGTTCAATGCCAAGAGGTTGGGCCTGGATCTCTCGCGCCTCAATTTTGCGGTCCTGAGCCACCATCACGGCGACCACTACGGGGGATTCCGCTACGTGGGCAGCGTTACTGGAGATCTGAGGGTTTACTCACCTCCGGGGGAGCTTGGATATCTGAGGGAATGGGGCCTGAATCCCGTGCTGGTCACTTCCCCCTTGGAGGTGGAGAGGGGATTCTGGCTGACGGGCCCCTTGAGCGCTGGATGGATCCTTGAGCAGGCGCTGGCGATCTCGACTGAGGAGGGGTTGGTCGTTGTGGTGGGCTGCTCCCACCCCGGGGTCCATCGCCTGGTCAGGGCCGCGAGGGACGTCAGCGGCATTGACGTATTTCTGGTGGTGGGGGGCTTTCACATGCCCAGCGAACGTGTCCTAGATGAGCTCGCTGGAATGAGCCGGAAGATCTGCCCAGCCCACTGCAGTGGTGGTAGATCGGTGAGCTACCTCAGGAGGAAATATCCCGAGAAGCTATGCGAGGTCATGGCGGGCAGCACCCTGACCTTCAGCTAGGCAGATCGAATCAATCCCAATCGTCGTCTGACTCCACCAGAGACCTGAGCACCTTTCCTATCTCCTTTTCGAGCTCAGGGAACCTCTTGGACATCTCCTCTAGGGATGAGTGGAGCTCCGCGAACTTGTAATCTGATCCTTCCAGCTTGTCACAGTCAAGTTTGAAGGACTTGAATATCCTGCCCTCGTATCTCCCGAAACCCTTCCTTTCCAGGCTCCTCTCCACTCTAGCAAGGACCTTTGAGTGTGGGAAGTCGCTTTTACCGCCAACTAGGGAGGAGATCACGTCCTTCAGCATGACCTCGCCCTTGCTAAGTCTGTGTAGGTCTCCCTCGAGCCCATCAACCTGGATGTCCTTTTCCCTCGATATCTCATGCCCCTTGATCCTCTTGCTGAGGAGTAGGCCCTTTTCCTTCCTATCCACGTAACGTATGGTCAGCGCTCCCTCCTCCATCAACCACTGGAGGGCAGCCATAATCACCTTAGAGGCAAGATCTTCCTTAGAAACCTTCTGACCGGAGCAGGGATCCTTGTATCCTACTAGTTTCGCCTTCTTGGCGAAGAGAAGTGGTCTAGCAAATACCATCTCACTTGCTAACAAATTAGCACCTACTGTCTCACCGAACTTCACTTAAAAAGGCCCCCTTTCACCTTTGCCTAGGTTAAAAGGCATTGTGGCGGTGAACCTCCTCAAGATCAGCGAAATTCACAGAGTTAGCCCCTCTTTCAGGAAGGTTGACTAGCATATCCTGGCATCGCTCACGAAATAATCAACCGCGAGTCAACCTGCACATATTCCCCCCGATCCTCCTCAGCAGGCTTGTTAGGGGAGGCCTCCAGGAGAACAAACTCAGAAACCCCCCTTAGCGAGGGGCGAATCCCGGCACTAGGAGGGGATTCTCGGACCTAGTGGTTACCACTTTCACGAGCGCGGATGCGAGGTGGAAGAGTTTCCCCGTAGTGAGCGCGGAGAACTCGTCGGCCCTGAACTCGGGCCTCCTCGACAAGGTGGCACTCAACAAGGTCTCCACCGGAATATTTATCAGGCTGAGTGCGAGGGCCACGATCCAGATCATGATCGTGGAGTATTGCCTAGGACCTCGGATGATTGAATCGCTTTTCCTCCGGGAACAGCTTCCTCTTCATGAGCTCTATCACATCAGCCCTTATCGAGGAGACCTCCTGCTGGAGCACCCTGATGTCCTTCCTGAGCTCCGTTACCTCGCTGGAGAGGTCGCTTATCCTCTGGTTCAGGCTGGCGCTCAGATCGTCTATGCGCTTGTTGGTGTCGTCTATGCGCTGGTTGACCCTTTTATCCATCTCCTCGATCTTGGTGGTTAGACCGGATTCCACGGAGTCTATCCTCTGGCTGAGCCCCTTGTCCATCTCCTCCATCTTAGCAGTCAAATTAGCCTCCACCGTATCTATCCTCTGGCTTAAGCTCTCCCTCATCTCCTCCATTTTCGCCGTGAGCCCCACCTCCACCGAATCTATGCGCTGACTTAGCCTCTTATCCAGTTCCTTCATATCGGCCCTCAAATTAGCTTCCACGGACTCTATGCGCTGGCTTAACTTCCTATTCATTTCCTCCATCTTGGCCGTGAGACTCTCTTCCACCGAGTCTATCCTCTTGTTCGTCTCATCTATCCTCTGACTCAGCCTCTTATCCAGTTCCTCGATCTTGACGCTCAAACTCATCCCTAAATCGTCGATCCTCCGGTTCAGGCTTCCATTCAAGTCGTCGATCCTCTTATTCAGGCCGACGTTCATGTCGCTTATCCTCTTATTCATGAGATCCAAGAGCAGAACTATTACCTCCGTGTCAGTGAGCTTCTTACCCTCGGAGAGCTTCCTCGCAATCCTCTCGGACACGAGCTTAAGGGCCTCCTCGAGCACCGAAGAGATCACTGCCTCTGACATCCCACCATCACACTCGATCCTAAGTTAAAAAGCTATGTTCTTACTTCCGGCGAGCTTAACGGAAAGTTTCGCAGGGGCGTGATGCAGACAGGACCTGTTCTGTAACCATAAAGGTTCCCTGCATCCGGTGACGGGCATTCGTTGATGGCAATCTACCTTCACCGGACTCTCACTGAAAGCCGACGCTCGTCTATCTCGAAGCTCATCGATCCCCGGCTCTAGGTGATTCGTAAGCATCACAACGCGTGCCCACACGTTTAGACAGCCTCCACACTCCTGGTCGCTACAACCTTGGTCTCCAAGCCCAGAGGACGCTCTATCAACACCTGACCTATGGAGATGGGGGCCTCCACCTCCAAGGTGGCCAAGTAGCTCATCAATTCGCGGATCCTCTCCTTGGGGATGGGAGAATCGGTCTTCACGCTGACAACGGGCTCCTTACCACCTTTTACGCGTATCACGGTCATGACCACCCTCTTCGGGGAGAGAACCTCCTCCACGGCCCACTCCTTCCCCCGGGGGCAGCTGAATCCCCTGATTTCCTTGATCCTGTCCCCTTCTACCTCCACCTCGACGGAGCAGCTGAGCGGGCAGATCACGCAGGTGAACCTGTATACCGTCATCTGACCACCAGCGTGACCCTTTCTTCCTTTACCCCCGCCTTGATCCTGAGCCTGAGCATCTCAGACGGCTTGAGCACTGGTACCTTCCTCCTCAGCCCGACCTCGGGCACCTCCACCATCGCGTCCTCCACAGGCCTCGACACCCTAGCGTAGAGCCAGACATCCCTGTCTCCTCCCAGCATGTGGGGGACGACGAACCTGACGTTTCCCTGCCTCCTGACCCTGATCCACCTTCTCGTCGGGATCCCTCCTTCATTGACGAATTCCTCAGCGCCTCTAGCTGCAGTCCTACCTTGCTCGACGGCGTAGTCCACCAGGTCATTTATGATCAGGGAGTTGCCGGCCGCAAATACCCCAGGTAACGTGGTTTCGAGCCTGTCGTTGACCACCGGTCCGCCTGTGGCGGGATCCATGATCGCTCCGGCCCTCTTTAAGACCTTAACTCTGGGAACTAGGCCAGCGGATATGAGGAGGGTGTCGCACTCTATCCAGAAACCCTCGCCCGTCTCCCTCAGCTCCTCATCTACCCTCACCACTTTAACTCGCTCGACCCTGCCCCTTCCCCTGACCTCAGTAACCTTGTGGCTCAGGTAGAGGGGTATGTCGAAGTCCCTGAGGATCATAAGGTTCCTCGCTAGTCCGCCTGGGTAGGGCAGCATCTCCACGACGGCAATCACCTCCGCGCCCTCTAAAGCGAACCTCCTCGCCATTATCAGGCCCACATCCCCGGAGCCGACGATTACGATCCTCCTCCCGGGCATGACCCCATGAAGGTCCATGAGGGCCTGAGCCTCTCCGGCGGTGTATATCCCAGCCACTCTGTCCCCAGCTATCCCCACCTCGAACCTGTGCCTCTCCCTCGCCCCCGCAGCGTATATCACCGCCTTGGCTTGCACGGATTCGGTGCCCTGAGGCGACGCGTAGGTCACCTCCTTGACGAGGTCGGACCTCATCCCGATGAAGGTGACATGAGCTTGGGTCCTCACCTCCACATTACTCCCCTTCACCTCATCAATCAGGCGGTGCGCGAACTCGGGTCCGGTCAGGTCCTCCCCGAGACAGTGGAGTCCGAATCCGGGGTGAATGCACTGGGGGAGTATGCCACCCAGTCTGGAGTTCTCGTCTAGGAGGAGGGTCCTCAACCCCAGCTTGGACGACTCAGAAGCTGCGGCCAGCCCGGCTGGACCGCCACCCACGACCACCACGTCGTACATGCTATCGCCTCAGGAGAACCTTCACATCGCCCACTCCCAGCTCGCTTCCCCTGCCCTTCAGGGTGACATCCCACAGCGGAACGCTGAACTCCTCGGCCAGTATCCTAGCTATCTCGATCCTGCAGAAGGATCCTTGGCACGTGCCCGTGGTTGCGGAGGTTCTGAACTTAACGGAGTCCACGCTCGGGGTCTTCACCCCCACGCGCTTCATCCTCCCGATCGCCTCCCTTATCTCGGACTCCCTGACTAGGTTGCAGCGGCAGATCACCCTTCCTCGAGCTCCATTATGGATCCCCTTCCTCCTGGCCTTCCACCCCGCCTTCTCCCTCAGGTTGATGCCCATCCCCTCCAGTATCCTGACCACTTCCTTGGCGACGGCCGGGGCTGCCGTCAGTCCCGGAGACCTCATGCCAGCCACGTTCACGAATCCCCAAACGTCCTCAGCCCTGATCACGAAGTCCCCTCCCGTCGGCTCCGGCCTCAGCCCGGAGAAGGTCCTTATCACCCTGCTAAGGGGAGGGAGGGGCCACATCTCCGATGCCTTCTCGTAGACCTCCCTTAGCCCCTGAGGAGTGGTGCTCCTATCTTTCTTCTCCTCCTTCGGGAGGTCCTGAGCGTTGGGTCCCACCATCAGGTGGCCCTGAACCTCGGTGGTGACCACTACCCCCTTACTCCTCTCGCTGGGGGTGGGGAAGAGCACCCTAGACGGTTTGGGGCCGGTATCCTCGTCGAATATGAGGTATTCGCCCTTCCTCGGTCTTATCTCGAAGTAGTCGATCCCAGCCATCCTCGAGACCTCGTCAGCGTGCAGGCCGGCGGCGTTTATCACGACGTCAGCCTCCAAGAATCCCTCGTTGGTCTTTAACCCTTTCACCCTCTCCCCACTCACCTCCACGCCCCTCACCTCAGTCTCCAGATGTACCCTCACCCCGTTGTCGACAGCATTCTCCACCAGCGCGATCACCGCCTGGGGCGGTGAGATCTGGCCGACGGTGGGAGCGTAGAGGGCGGCCTCCACCCTCCTCAGGTTCGGTTCCATCGAGATCGTCTCATCCCTCTCCAGTAACCTCAGCTCTGGGACCCCATTCCTCTCTCCCCTCCTCAAGAGCTCCCCTAACATCTTGATCTCCGACTCCTCCTTGGCTATTACGAGGGCACCGCTCCAGGCGTGAGGGATGTCCAGCTCCTCCACCCACCGATGCCAGATCCTGTTTCCTTGGACGCAGAGCTTGGCCCTGTTGGGAAATCTGTCCGGATCATCGTCGTATCCAGCGTGGATGAGGCCCGTATTTGCCTTGCTCACTCCCCAGCCGACGTCAGCTTCCCTCTCCACTAAATGGACCTCTAACTCGTACCGGCTCAGCTCCCTGGCTATGCTGGCCCCCACGATTCCAGCGCCGACGATCGCGACCCTCATGGGACCTAACCTACCTCACCTCAGGCCCATGCCCCTCAGCAGCCTTAATGCCCGGGGCGGATCGTCGGTAATTACGGCGTCGAACGTGCCGGCCAGCTCGGGTAGCAGCTGGTGGAGGCGCTCATCGTTAGCTGCCCACAGTATCAGCCTGAGCCCTAAACTCCTGAGCATCTCCGACGCCGCGGCGAAGCCCTCGATGCCCAAGAGGTCAACTCCCTCCACCGGAGCGTTCACGGAGAAGAGCCCTAGCTCCCTAGCGAGGGAAGGGATCTCGGCGAGCATCTCTTCGCTATCTATCAGGAGGCCGAGCCTCGCTTCGGGATCGAGGGACCTCACCCTCCTCAGGGCATTAACGTCGAAAGACGAGTAGAGGACACGATCGGAGGAGCCCGTCTCCCTCACCACCTGAACGCATCTCTCCGCGGCCCTCTCCTCCTTTATCTCCACGTTCACCAGTCCCCTCACCTTGGAGAGGACCTCCCTCAGGGTGGGGATGGACTGGCCCATCCCTAGATCGGCCCTCCTTATCTCAGCCAAGGTGAGCTCGCCCACCAGCCCGGACATGTTCGACGTCCTGTCCAAGGATTCGTCGTGGATCACCACTACCTCTCCGTCGCTCGTGAGCCTCACATCAAGCTCTACCCCATCAGCTCCGGCCTTCACGGCCTCCTCGAAGGCCAATAACGAGTTCTCGGGGTATAGAGCGCTGTAACCCCTGTGGCCGAGCACAAGCACATTGTCCGCTTCCCAGCTCATCGGGGTAGGGAGGTGGATGGAGCTTTTAAACTGGGTGCCATTTGGGCGCCTTTTAAGGAACCGGTCCTCAGGGCTGCGGAGGTCAACATGCCCTCGGACCCGGACTTCAGCTACAGGCGCATATTCGTGCTGGGCTTGGGTTTCTTCGGGATAAGCATAATATGGTCGCTCTACAACGCTTACGTTCCCATCTTCCTGAAGGACTTCGCCCTCTCCTCCTTCATCATTGGGATCGTGATGGTCATAGACAACGTGTTCGCGATACTCCTCCTGCCTTACCTCGGCGCCCTCAGCGACAGGACCAGAACCAGGTGGGGGAGGAGAAAGCCCTACATAATGGTGGGCGCTCCTCTAGCTGCTCTAATGTTCGCGCTCATTCCCCTAGCCAGGGAGAGGGCCGACCTGGCGCTGATGATGGGGACCATAATCACGATGAACTTCTTCATGGCCCTCTTCCGCTCCCCCGTGATAGCTTTCATGCCAGACATCACCCCCTCCCAGTACAGGAGCCAGGCTAACGGGATAATCAACTTCATGGGCGGCGTAGGATCCCTCCTGGTGTACTTCGCCGGTAAGGTGCTCTACGACATCCACTACTCCCTGCCCTTCCTCGTCGGGGCTGCCCTCATGCTCTTGGCCAACCTGGCGGTGGTTCTCCTGGTCCCTGAACCGGAGGAGTACAAGCGGAAGGGAGAGAAACTCGATCTAAAAGAGTTCTTCAGGAAGACTACGGAGGAGAGCTTCGGAGAGCTCAAGGAGAACCTCAAGGACGTGTTCTCCAGCGGCGAGAGGAGCCTGTTCTTCATGCTCCTCTCCATACTGCTGTGGTTCATAGCCTTCAACTCGCTTGAAACGTTCTTCACCAGTTACGCCAAGTTCAGGCTGGGTATAGGTGAATCTACGGGGGCGCTCATACTCGGATTCGTGGCCCTCGGCTTCATACTCTTCTCGCTACCCGCTGGCTTCATAGGGGCGAGGTTCGGCAGGAGAAGGACCATCTCCTTAGGTCTCATACTGATCACGGTCATGATGCTGCTGGCCATCCAGGTGAGCGACTCCCCTAACGTCCTGCCGCTCTTCTCCGGACTCTTCTTCTTGGGAGGATTGGGATGGGCCCTGGTGAACGTGAACTCCCTCCCCATGATAGTGGACATGACCGTGGACGAGAAGCTGGGTGGATACACGGGCCTCTACTACTTCTTCTCCCAGGCAGCCAACATATTCGCCCCTCCCCTAGCCGGGCTCTTCATCGACGCTCTGGGGTACGATTCCCTCCTTCCGTTCGCCATTGCCTTCTTCGCAGCCTCCTTGTTGACCATGCAGTTCGTCAGGAGAGGTGAGATAAAGGCGAGCGATCACCATTCGTAAGTCCCACGACCCCCCTTTCTTCTTCCGATCTAGTGTGACGATAAGTAGATTTGAACCAAATCCCGCCGTAATCCAGTCTGATTTAAGACATGGTCGGCTTTTCGCCTTATGTATTTGAAATAATGTCTCGATACAGGCGGGAATTCTACCGATATTTCGTTTACTTAGGTAAACGAGATCGCATCTAAGTAGTTTACCTTTAGACCCGTGAGCGTTAGGGAGAGGTAAATGCCGATGTCCGAGGTGGGAGGTCTAGGTCCCTTCCGGCCAAGCCGAGGCAGGTCCTGCTCAAAGGCAGGGCATACTTGATGCTTAACGAGGTACAGGAGTTCCATAGAGGGACTGCCTGAAGCGCGTGGCGCTCAGGTGAGGATAACTCATTGTCTCCCGACCGTAGAGTTCTAGTCGGGTCTGCTCTCTTTACTGGGGAAAATAGGCGACCTCCTATACTTATGAGAACGCTCACCATCTTATGGGCTTTATCCCTTCCGTCCACGCCACCCTCGCCTGCTCGGAATCCAAGGTCAGGAGAGGTGAAGCTTCCTCGATGGATAGGGCTATGTATAGGGAATCGTACACCGTAATCCGGTGCTTGAGTGCCAGCTCGAAGGCCTTATCCATGTATCGAGCTTGAGGTCTCAAGATCACGTTGTGGTCGATGAATTCCTTCAACAGGGAAAACGCCTCCTTGGCATTATCCTCGGAGATCCTACCTGAAAGTGAGGCAGCCCAGACGGCATTGGCCGTCTCTTTAAGGACCAGATCGACCGATAAGAACAGGTCCGAGACATCGAGTAGGCTCTCCCATCCCTCCTCCTTGAGGATTATGGCAGTTAGGGCCGAGGCGTCAATGACTATCACGGTCTTCCCTCACTAGCTTGGCGGAGGTTCCCTTCTGGAGGGACCAGGGAGCCTTTCTCAGCTTCTCTCTTATCCTCTCCTTACTCTCTTTGGCCTCCATCTCCTTTATTTTGAGTTCTACGAACCTTCTTAGCTCTTCTGACCAGTTTACCTTGTCTTTAAGCTTTTCCATCCTCCTCTTCAGATCTTTCCTTATCTTGAATGATACTACCTCAGACACATTTGCGTTTACCATGAGTAATATTTATGGTTTACCGCATGGTGGCCCTAGTGGGTCCTCACAAATGGGCTCTGAGGAAGTCGAGCACCCTCTCCCTATACTCGTCGGGCTCCACCTCTATTATCCGCACGTGCGCGCCCTCCCCGACCCACAGTTCCACGTTAGGATTGACCCTCCTGTTCAGGGAGAGGAACTCCTCGGCCTCCTCGACCTTGACTAGGGGATCCTGCCTCCCCACGATTATGAGGAGAGGCCTCCTCACCTTCTTAGCGTACCCCATGACATCGACGTTCCCGACACCTATCAGCATCTGGGCGAAGACCCTGACGAGGGGGTAGAGGGAGGAGGGGAGCTTGGCGAAGTACTTCAGCCCCCTGGCGGCGCTCCTATCCGCGTAGAATGGTGGGCTATCGGCAACTCCCGCGTCGGCCACGCCCTCAGCTAGGGCCCTAATGGTAACGATCCCTCCCATGGAGTATCCTATAAGCCCTATCTTTACCGCTCTGTCCGGCTTGTTCGCGCGGAGCCATTCCAAAGCTGCCTTCAGGTCCAGAAGTTCCCTATTGCCGAAGGTGGTGTAACGCCCTCCGCTCCTCCCGTGGGCCCTGAAGTCGAAGGCGAGAATGTTGTAGTCCTCCTGAGCAAGGAACTCGATCATCTTCCTTATATAGAACGCCCACCTGCTCACCGTGTAGCCGTGGAGCAGCACCACCGTCTTAGCGCTCCCCCTGTCCATCCACCACCCCTCCAGCCTCACGCCGTCCTCGGTGCTCAGCGCTACCTCTTCGTATTCGAGGCCCAAGTCAGAGGGAGTCCACTCACCAACGTACCTGGGCGGCTTCACAAGCCTGTAGCTCACGTAGAGGACGAAGAGGATGAAGAGGAGGAATGCCGCTAACGCCGCGAGCACGAGCCAGATCATCCTTCCAGCCTCCTCATGCCCCATATGAGGGGGATCGACGCCAGAACTAGGGCGGCGCCTATTGGGAAGAGCACCCTGTAGTTGCCCCCAGCCAGGTCGACGATGGCCCCTCCTATGACGCCCGCGAGCAGTATCGGGAGGGACTTCGTGGCCTCGAAGAACCCGTAGTAGCGACCTGTAAGCTCCTCCTTCTCATAACTGGTCAGCAAGTCGCCTATCACTGGGAAGGAGGAGGCCATGAGCATCCCCCAGCCGATTCCAGCTACTGCCAGCGTCAGCACTATCTCCTCCCTCGTCCTTATGGTCCAGGCCCACAACTGGGGAAGGGCGAAGACTAAGCTGCCGAGCACGATGCTGATCCTCCTGCCCACCCTATCATACATGAAGCCTCCGGGGAGGGATCCCACTAGGACGGTCACGTTGAAGAGGGCCATCAGGAGGAGGCCCAACGAAGTGACGGCCTTCACATCCGCCTCGCTGGCAGCTCCCCTGAGGATGTAAGCTAGGATGCCGTAGAGGAAGATGGCCACGAACTCGAAGCTGAGCCACCACATGACCTGAGCGGCGTAGAAGCGCAGGAAGTCCCTGTTTGATACGACATTCCTCACGTATTCCCAGAGCCCCTCCTCACTGACCTCCCCCGGTTCGGGCTCCTTGACCACGCCGTACACGACTAGGGCGCTCGCTAGGAGGAACGCGGCCGTCACGAAGAAGGGTATCTGGAGGTAGGGAGTGGCAGCCAGAGCCCTTATGCCCGATCCACCCACCGATTCCACGGCCATGGCGACCAGAACGCCTGCAAGCCCGAAGAGGAAGAGGTTTCCGGCCCACTCGAAGAGGGTTATAACCCCGCTGGCCCTGCCCCTCTGACCGCTCTCCACGGTGTCGGGCATCAGCGCCCTGTACTGGGCCGTGTATATGTGGAGGGACAGGTAGAGGAACGCTAGGGTCATGGAGAAGCCAACAAGTCCGACTCCCGACGCGTAAGCCAGGTATATGGAGAGGGAGGCGAGGGCCGCCAACACACCTCCCACAGCCACGAACGGTTTCCTCCGTCCATGCTTCGACCTCATCAGGTCGCTGTAGTAACCTAGTAGGGGAGGGATCACCATCCCTATGAGCCCCTCCAAGGCGAGCACGCTCCCCTTCACGAAGGCTGATTCAGTGTAACTCGAGAGGAGGGGGAAGGAGAGCCCCTTGTTGAGTGCCCACCCAGTGCTCCTAGCGAATCCCAGGAAGGCTAGGCTCAAGACAGCGATCCACCTGAACCTCGTCCTCATCGCTCCACGCCACGGCGATATCAATTAAAACTGAGGTCTCCAGCACATCGAGTTGCGGGGGAAATGTTAGGGAGGATCCTCAATCGGTTCCGCCTTTTAATGGTTAAACTGTTTAGTGCTCCCCTCCATACAATGCGATGATCGCGCTGAAGCTCGATGAAGTGCTCCGCAGGCTCAGAGAGGAGCTGTCCAAGGTCCCGGGCGCTAAGCTCATCTTGATATTCGGATCGGTGGCTAGGGGGAGCTATCGGCCTGACAGCGATGTGGATGTGATGTTAGTAGCCGAGAATGTGAGGGAAGCTAGAAAGATGGCTAGGGAAATTTCCTCGAATATTTTCGCCGATACAGGAGTCCCGGTGACGGTCATAGTTGTCTCACCTGAGGATTATTCGGAGGAAAGCTTCTCTCTAATAAGGAGAGCAAGAAGGGAGGGGTTTCTGCTTTGGAAGGCCGGGGGAAATCTTAGCACGTACCACGGTCTTTAGCCCTGTAGACGACGCATACATCGTATTCCCCCTCCCTACCCAGATGCTCGAAATCCAGCCCCATCTTCCTGACCAGCGCCTCGACCGCCCTGTAGGGGAACCTACTGTCCGTCAACACCTTGATGCCCTCGCCCTCTCGAAGCTCCCTCAGGAACCTCAGCAGGGTTGCTACGGGAGATTCCGTGCACCCCCTCTGCCTGGCGTACATCCTGAGCTCCGCCACTAGGGTGTACTCACTTCCTCCCAACCTTACCACCGTACAACCTCTCTATCATCTCTTCCTCCTCCAACGCCTGCTTCTCGACCGTTGTGAGATCCTCGGGGAGCCACTCAGGCCTGTTCCCCTCGTAATAGTGACGAATCGCCCTCCTCAATCCACCAACAGCCAGGATGCTGCAGTGCCTCTTGACGGGAGGCAGCCCGCCCAATCTCTCAGCGACATCCTCCCAACCTATCTCCCACGCATCCCTGAGGCTCTTCCCCTTGACCATCTCGGTCAGTATGCTCGCAGCCGCTATGTTCGCGGCGCAGCCGTAACTCTCGAACTTCGCCTCCTCTATCACATCCTCCTCCCCCTTCCTCACCACGCGGAGGTATATGCTGATCACGTCCCCACAGGCCGGACTGCCGGCTTGGGCGAAGGCGTCGGGATCCTCCATCTTCCCCATGTTCCTCGGGTTCCTGAAGAGCTCCAGCACCATGGGAGTGTACGGGAGGGGCACTCTGGTACTCATATGCACACCTTCTCATATAACCATAGTCATGGACATATTAACCTTTCCCCAAGGGGCTTATCTCCCTCAGCCTGCGAACGGATTCGATAACCTGCTCCACGACGTAGTCAATATCTCGCTCGCTGTGATACCTCGTGAGCTTGAAGAGCAGACTCCCATGGGCTGCCTCGTAATCCCTGCCGATAGCGAGCATGACGTGGCTGGGCTCCAGCACCCTGGAGGTGCAAGCGCTTCCGCTGGAAACGTAAACACCCCTGAGACTGAGCTCCACAGTCAGGGCCTCTCCCTCCACGTGCAGGAAACTTATGTTTACGTTGTCCGGTGCCCTCATCTCGCCGAACGGCCCGTTGAGCAGGGTATCCGGGACCTCATTCAGGATGCCGTTGATGAGCCTGTCCCTGAGCGAAGACACACTCGATGATCCGTCCCGAAAGGCCAACTCCACTGCCTTCCTGAACCCTGCCAGTGCCGGGACATTCTCCACCCCCGGCCAAAGGGACTGGGAGCTCAGAGCCCCCCTCAGGATGGGCTCAACCCTGACCCCCTCCGATACCCAGAGGACCCCAACGCCCTTGGGCCCGAGGATCTTGTGGGAGCTGAGGGTCATCAAGTCTAGGCCCAGCTCCTCCGCCCTGAGGGGGATCCTCCCGTAAGCGTCACAGGCATCCGTGTGGAAGATAACATCCGGATTTCTATCCTTCACCACCTCGACTATCTCCTTCAGCCTCTGTACAGTGCCTATCTCGTGATTCACGGCCTGAACGCTCACCATGACCGTCTCGCTGTCGACGAGCTCCCCTAGGACGTCGATGTCGACGAACCCCTCCTCATCCACGGGCGCCCTCACCACCCCGAACCCAGCCTCCTCCAGGGACAGCGCCGGAAGCAGCACGCTGTAATGCTCTATATCCGAAACGATGATTTTCCCCTTCCTCTTCAGGGCCCTCATGGATCCGAGGATCGCCAGGTTGTTGGCCTCCGTACCGCTGTGGACGAAGTGGATCCCGGAGGGATCGACGCCCAAGGTAGCGGCCACGGCCTCCGCAGTAGATTCAACGACCTCTAGGGCTTCCCAGCCCGGCTTGTTCGTTATTGAAGGATGCCCGTACCCCCTCTCATTGAAGTAGGGAAGCATGGACTCGACCACTTCAGGAGGGACCCATCCCGAGTTCTCATGATCGAGATAAACCTCCCTTGGGGGCGTTCCGTGGGCCTTCAGGAGGGCTGAAACGCTTGGCATGAACATACCAGCGAATGTTAGAATAAAAACTTTGAGATTTTCGCGAAATGCAGATTAATAAATAAAGTAAACAATAGTTTTAAGATGGCTATAAATTCGTAAAGAAGGGGATCAGTGGTGGTGCCACTTTTCCCTCGGTTCGTAGGGTAGGGACATCAGCTTCCCCGAGAGGTAGGCTTCGAGGATTTCACTCACCTTCCCCTGAGCTCCCGTGATGACCTCTATTCCCAGCTGCTGGAAGAACAGGCGCGCTCTTCCACCCATTCCCCCGCATATCAGCACATCCACGCCCAGTTGAGCCAGGAAGGAGGGAACGACGCCCGGCCCGTGCTCCTCGGAGTGGGGATTCTCGACCGTTTCGTAGGATCTCACGGTCCCACCTTCCACCTCCACCAGTAGGAAGGCAGGAGCATGCCCAAAATGTTCGAAAATTTCCTCATTCAATCCTCTGTGGTCGTAGACAGGGAAAGCGATCCTCATTTTCCCTCCCGGATGGACTTACCCGATCGGAAAAATATAATTAGGTGGTGGGCGGGAAAGCGACCGCTGAGCTCAGCCCCTCCTCCCGTACCCCGGTCCCCTGCCCATTCCCGTTTCCATTTCACCGCTGATTATGGAAGTGTACTCCTCCAAGCTGAGGACCTGCGGCTGATAAGTCACCCCGTACTGCTTTAACACGGATGTGAAGGCCCTCAGGTGGTTTCTACTCCCTCTCATCAGATTCTCGTAGACCTGAGTTATGTCGGCGTTGTCCACCTTGCTCAACCACTCCTTCAGGTCCTTGATGTCGACCTCCTCTATGAGGGCACCGACCTTCAGGGCTTCCTCTGGAGACTGGCTTCCCTTCTGAATCAATTCATCGTACAGGGCCTGTAGATCTGGATTGGTGAAGACTCCCCTGTCCTTGGCCGGATCCTCCAGACCGTACCTGTCGATGAGAGTCTTGACCATGTCCATGTGCTGCTGCTCACTCCTCGCTATGTTCTGGAAGATCTGGAGCCCCCACTTCTCGTACAGGTAAAGATACACGTCCCTTGCCAGTTTCTCCTCTTCCCTCATGTAGAAGATGCTCTCCCTCTCCTCCTCACTGAGTTCTCCTGATGGGATCGTGGCTAGTGGCTGGTCGCCCACCTCAGCGGGTGGTCCGCCTCCCCCTCTCCCTCCTCCATACCCGTATCCGTAGCCCCTCCTTGCCTCGGAGGTGAGGGGCTGCTCTGCTGCGGATGTGCCCATTAGATTGTCTTGGGCAGCATTCAGTATCGCATAACTGGCCAGTCCCAGCACCAGGATGGCTAGGACGCCCACGGCTACCTTGACGGCTGTCATGGAATCACCGAGACCAACCCCGGGTTTCAGGTTATAAGTGATACAGACAATTTGTCTATACAAAATAAAGCACAGGATGGAGGCATTTTGCATAAATAATCATAAAAATATACCCCAAATTATTTCATTATCTTACGAACCGGTTGACCTCCAGTGACTTAACTCGATGGCACTCACTTCACCGCTCGATTTATTAACGGATCAGCTAGATAGGTCATCATGCTACCTGGATTACCCACGGTTGAGAGGCCGGCCTTGAGCGAGATGGTCTCGCTCACAGGGAAGACCGCTATGGTCACCGGAGCAGCGTCAGGGATAGGTAAAGCCACCGCATTGAGGTTCGCGGAGGCGGGTGCCGATATAATAGCTGTGGATGTGGATGGGGATGGACTGCAGAAGCTAACTAGGGAGATCTCGGAGGTCAGGATTCAGGCGAAGCTAGTGGATCTCTCCAACAAGAGCGAGATAGACAGGCTTTGGGACGAGATAGAGGAGGCTCCGGACATCCTTGTGAACAATGCCGGGGTTTATCCCTTCAAGGGGTTCACGGAGGTGGACGAGGGTTTTCTCGACTGGGTGATGAAGGTGAACGCACTCTCCGTGTTCTGGATGAGCCAGCACATGATCAGGAGGAGGGAGAAACGAGGCGGTGTGATCGTTAACGTGGGTTCCATAGAGGCAATACTCCCGTTCAAGGAGGACCTCGCCCATTACACCATGAGCAAGGCTGCGGTGATAGCTCTAACCAGATCGCTCGCTAGGGACTATGGAAGGAAGTTCAGGGTGAACGTTGTCATTCCAGGCGGGATATACACGGAGGGAGTCAAGAAGATCGCCAAGAAGCTCGGGATAAGGGCCGTGGGCGAGGCCAAGGAGTTCATGAAGCGCCTCCCCATGGGGAGGATGGGAGACCCCGATGAGGTGGCTAGGGTGATACTGTTCTTGGCAAGTGACATGGCCAGTTACGTCAACGGGGCAGTGATACCGGTTGATGGGGGGTTCTTGTCAACATAGTTGGGAGAATCCTTAACTTAAACAATAGCCTAGAGTTTCTTGAGTATCACCTTATAAGCAAGATGAACCTTTTTTCTCTATCATCAGCCGAATTTTTGTAGAAAAGTAATTCAAACGGATACTTCTTCCTTCTAATCCTTATAAGACCTCTTTGCGGCTGAGATAGATCCTCTCCTAGATTTATTTTCTTATTTACGCTTTCTAACGCTGGTCTCACCTTAAAATTCCTAAAGGAAGGGCCTTTTAGAAGAAGATGAGGCCTTAACTCAGACCCCTTTACTAAGGTGCCTTTTACAAATAGCGCATCCCAGAGTGATAGGTCCTTAATGAGCCTGATCGCAAGAACATCCGAAGACACTTGGAACGTCTTCATCAGTATAAGAAAATTATCTAACAAGGGCTTTCTTATATACTCCTGAACCGGAGAATCCTCCTTCAAGAGGAAATATGAAGGAATTAAAAATTCCCTAGCCAACTCATTGAAGAATCCTTCGGTTTCCCATCCTGTACTAATCCCTAGAGGGCGGGGTGGTCTCTCTCTCAAGGAAAAAGCGAAAAGGTGACTTAACTCATGAGCCAATGTGAATCTTACTCTTACGAGAGGAATAAGTCTGCCCTCTTTGTTTCTTGTCCTATATACTATCTCAAAGTTATCGTAATTGGCTCTAATAAACGCTTCTGATCTTATTGAATTATCCACTCTATAGAATATCTTTAACGTATCCACCCTAGTGATCCTTAGAGGTTCGATCGGAGGATCGGTTTCACCTGATTCAAGGAGTAAGTTCCATATTTTCTTACGTAAAACCTCACGGAGGATGCTGAGAGGTCTCCTTATTTCAGCGATCCTTCTTCTGGGTACCCAATAGTCAAGCATTGCCGATAGTAGATCACCCATCCTCTCTCAATTAGATAACGTTACACTTAGCATTAAAAGGATGGCGGAAAGATTGTTCCAGTCAAAGACAAAGTAAGTAAAAATAATTAGAAGGTCATATTTTGAGTATCTTCTTGATTTCGTCCTTGGGGATAAGTAACGCTGCTTCTCTGTTTGATCGTCGCTGTGATATTTCCTTGAGTGCCTGTTGAATTTTAAGATCTTTCCTAGCCTGGACAAGGAGATGTTGGATCGTAGAGTAATCAATTATTGTGGATTTAATTCTCGGGCACCTAAAGGTTACGTCACTAGTAAAGGATCCATTTCCATTCATCAGAGAGCTGCAGATTAGAGTAAAATCTGCTAGAATTCTCCCTTGAACATTCTCATTATCCCATTGAATTCCTCCTTCGCCAACATCACCAAGCAGGTATATTGTCCAAATGGATTCATACTTATTCTTCAGTAGGTCATGTTCTAGATGTATTCGGTATTCGTACATACCGAGATCCCCTGTAAGAGGATCTCTATTTTTCCCCCTCTCGGCGACATCTTCCAAGGAGAGAATTGTGTGTTTCCTCGAACCTCTCTTCTCGTCTAGCCATCCCACTTTTACCTTCCACTCTTTAAACATCTTCTCCGGTAGAGGGGGAACATATAATGAAATGGTCCCTGGTTTTAAATCATTCCAGTCTTCTAGAGTTTCCTCAATGTCTATCCTATATTTTCGCATTTTCCTTAGGAAGTGATCAATGTCTTTTTTATCCATACTACTGGTGCTCAGAAACTCTCTGTAGGTGGCTGAATAAAGGACCTTGTAGAGCTCTCTTCTCTCTAGCTTCTCTATAATGTGCCTGGCTTCCTCGTTCTGCTTTAACACATCTAGAAATTCGAAGTCCCCCATCTGATATAAACTCTCAAGCCAGTTCTCCTCACCCTTTTTCTCCTTTGACTTGATCCAAAGCTCTACAGCTCTAAGAAGCATCGCTGTCGCCTTAATCTTGGTTCTATGCTGATGTACTGATTCGGCTAGCTTAATCCTCAGGTTTAGTAATCCAATGAGCTCCGATAGTACACCACTTCTAATCAGCTCGTTAGTAGATGCACCTCTTTTCAATTTTGGCTTAAACATCCTAAAATAGAGGCTTCTCCTGTCTTTTGAGATGACAGCATACTTGAGGAGCCTTTCTACGGAGGGGACACCCCCGAGATTGCAGAGGGTGAAATCCCTAAGCACGTAGTCTATATAATCTGCACACACGGTATTGGTGATAATTTCTGCGATAAACATATTCTCTTTAATAATTTGAGACTGGTATCTGGATAATTTTAGATTTTCCAGCACTTTCCTTAATAGATCTTCATCGTAATACAGTATGACTGTAAGTAGGTCCGCGACTATCCTTCTCTCTAGATCTGGACCCCATTCCTTTTCTATTTTATCCTTTAAATGGCCATTTTCTTTAGAATTCTCCAACATAGTACTGATCACAAAGGATCTAATTTTGCTCCTAATCTCCCCACTCTCATCAAAAAAGAAGAGCACTCTCTTTATATCAGACCACTGATTTACCGGACGCCTCAAACCGTTTTCTTCAGAGAATATTAATTGTCCCTCATCTTCAAGGCTATGCCCGAAGGGAAGGGTGGTCAAATCATGAAGCAATGCCGCTAACCTTAGAATCATATGCATATATTTTAATGCCCGACGTGCTTCTTCTTCATCCACTATCTTTTTTCCATCAATTAGGTCTGTATATTCAAAATCTTTTATGGGATTTCTGTCAAAATAATAATGCCACATATCTTCCGCTACCTGCAAAGTACCCAGACTATGGGAGAACCTAGTGTGTGTAGCGCTCGGATATACTATATGGGTCATCCCCAATTGCAAAAGATTTCTTAGCCTCTGCATGGCTTTCGTATCTAACACCTCGATTTCTATGTGGTTAAGGAGGATATCTCCATGTAGAATATCTCTAATCGTCTTATGAGGTCTCATCGCTTCCTCTATAACTTTAGCTTCTAAATCTTCCCTTATCAGGCCAATATCCACCCTTTCTCTTTCACTCGCTTTATCAGAGGACGGCTTATCCGAATCGAAGTCGTCTAAGGACATCGTTCATTGGACTTGGCAGTAAATTATTTAAAAATTGAAGCACTGATTTCATCTCCGCCAATAGGCTTCTACGAGTACCTTGTCATTAGCAAAGAGATCTTGAGTGAGTCTCCCGGCTGTTCTAGTTAAAGAATTTAAGTGAGAAATGATTGTTTGAATCGGCCAGATTTTCTACTCAGGAAAAATGATCGCCATATGTTAGAGTGGTCCCTAAGCATGACTACGAGGTCAGTAATTAGAAGTAAATCGTTCGTGCATCTAATTACCATATAGTCAAAATAGAATGCGAGATTCGACCAAATTTTTATATTATTTCATCGCGAAAGGAGATCACGGACACCGCAAGGTGTCTTGACATCTAGAGGTGAACCGGATGAGCGCGAAGGATTGGGGAATCGCGATAGTGTTGCTCATCATAGGACTCCTCATCGGCTATTTCGCGGCCGGTCCCGGCAAGGTCACCACCACCACGGTGACCCAGACATCGGTCAAGACCGTGACGACGACGGTGACGGCAGGGGCGCCCAAGCCCACAACGACCACGACGAAGACAACCACCGCTCCCGCCGAGAAGGTGAAGAACCCAGACAAGCTGATAGTAGCGACGATAGGGGAGCCCGAAACCCTAGACCCGGCGTGGGCCTACGACACCGCCAGCGGTGAGGTCATCTTCAACATGTACGAGACCCTCATATTCTTCGACAGGGAGAAAGTGGATCAGTTCGTGCCCATAGTGGCCACTAAGGTCCCGTCCTTCGATAACGGCCTCGTCAAGGACGGGGGCAAGACGATAATCTTCCCGATACGGAAGGGCATAAAGTTCCACTCCGGCAGGGAGCTCACCCCGGAGGACGTGGAGTATTCACTCGAGAGGGTCATGGTCATGGACAGGGACGGAGGTCCCTCTTGGATGCTCCTCGACCCACTGCTGGGGGTGGAGTCCACTAGGGACAAGGATGGGAACATAGTGGTGAAGTTCGAGGACATCGACAAGGCCGTTGAGGTGGAGGGCAACAACGTCGTCCTGCACCTGAAGAAGCCATATCCGCTGACCACCCTGCTCCAGATACTCTCCCAGACATGGAGCAGCATCGTGGACAAGCAGTGCGCCATAAAGCACGGCGCCTGGGACGGTAAGGCCGAGACCTGGACCAAGTACAACAACCCGGACAACCCGCCCCTCCAGGAGGCCGACTGCGGATCCGGTCCCTTCAAGCTCGGCGTTTGGGAGCACGGCAAGCAGGTCGTCCTGAAGAGGTTCGACGACTACTGGCGTGGACCCGCCAACTTCACCGAGTTCATCATAATGAAGGTCGACGAGTGGTCCACTAGGAAGCTCATGTTCCTGAAGGGAGACGTGGACATGGCCTACGTCCCGAGGCAGCACGCCAAGGAGGTCGAGGGAGCTCCGGGCATAAGGGTCTACAAGAACCTGCCGACCCTCAGCAACGCGGCCCTGTTCTTCAACTTCAAGATATCGCCCACCTCCCCGTACATAGGCAGCGGCAAGCTCGACGGTAATGGAGTTCCTCCGGACTTCTTCCAGGACAAGAACCTGAGAAAGGCCTTCGCCTACTCCATCGACTACGACACCTACATAAAGGAGGCCTGGTTCGGCGAGGCCATAAGGACCCCTGGTCCGATACCGAAGGGACTGCCCGGCTACGATCCCAACATGCCCATGTACACCTACGACATAGAGAAGGCCAAGGAACTCTTCCAGAAGGCCTGGGACGGCAAGGTATGGGAGAAGGGCTTCAAGTTCAGCATCCTCTACAACACCGGAAACGAGCAGAGGAAGGCCCTCGCTGAGATGATAAAGGACAAGGTGGAGAGCATAAACCCGAAGTTCCACATAGAGGTCAAGGCCGTGGAGTGGCCCGACTACCTGAAGGCCATGGTCAGGGGCGAGCTGCCGCTCTTCATAATAGGGTGGCTGGCCGACTACCCAGACCCGTACAACTTCGTCTTCCCGTACATGCACTCCTCCGGGACCTTCGCTGCCTGGCAGCACTACAAGAACCCGAAGGTGGATGAGCTGGTGGAGAAACTGATAACCACCACCGACCAGCAGAAGAGGATCGAGATATGCAGGGAACTCACGAAGATCTACTACGAGGACATACCCAGCGTGATAGTGTACCAGCCGCTCGGCAGGCACTACGAGAGGACTTGGGTGCACGGATGGTACTACAACCCGATATATCCTGGCGTCTACGCCTATCCACTCTGGAAGGGCTGAGCGCTCCCTCCCATCTTTTTTACTTTGTATCGCGTCCTATCCCGATAAATGGGGTGGTGTTCTCTTGGGAAGCTTAGCTACTTACATAGCCCGGAGGTTGCTCCTGATAATACCGACGCTCCTCGGGGTCTCCATACTCATCTTCGCAATATCCATGGTGTTCACCCCCGAGCAGAGGGCTGCCCTGTACGTTACCTCGCCCAAGGCAGCCTCCAAGATATATCAGATCATAAAGAAGTACGGACTGGATAGGCCGGCTCACGAGCAATACATCACGTGGCTCTCCAACGTCCTGAGGGGGAATCTGGGTTACTCCAAGTCCATGAACATACCCGTCATAAGAGCATTCACCGATCTGTGGCCCACCTCGGTGGAGATAGCCATGTACGCGGCCCCCTTCATAGTGCTCGTGGGAGTGAAGCTGGGGAAGATATCAGCCATATACAGGGATAAGCTCCCCGATCACATAGCTAGGGTGCTCGCCATAGTGGGCTGGTCCCTTCCCACCTTCTGGTCAGCGATCATACTCCTCGCCATATTCTACGGATGGCTGGGTTGGTTCCCTCCGGGTAGACTGGGACCGGAGGCTGAGGCCATAGTGAGGTCGAGCGAGTGGGTCACCTACACGGGCCTCTACACGATAGACGCACTGCTCAACGGGAACCTCTTCGTCTTCGTTGATGCGGTGAGGCACCTCTTCCTTCCAGTCCTGAACCTCGTCATCGTGGGTAACGCGGGCATAATGAGGGTGATGAGGTCCAGCATGCTCGAGGAGCTGAACAAGGAGTACGTCCTAGCCGCCAGGTCAAAGGGAGTCAGGGAGAAGGACATAATAAACAAGCACGTGACCAGGAACGCCCTCATACCAGTGGTGACCATGGCCGGCGTACTGGTGGCCGGGTTGATGACTGGGCTCGTGATAACGGAGACCGTGTTCGAGCTGAAGGGCCTCGGCTACTGGGCGGCCCACGCGGCCGAGCAGCTGGAC
>JAMOVA010000129.1 GCA_027061785.1 Thermoproteota archaeon | reverse complement strand
CCCCTCCAGCCGGATCCCTACGCCGATTACGGGGAGGAGGCCGTATTCGACGCCCGGGAAATCCAGCCGAACGTGGCACTTCCCGGAAACGTGGATGAGGTGAGGCCCGTGGAGGAGGTGGAGGGTGTGGATGTCAACGAGGTGTTCATTGGCAGTTGCTCGGGAGGGAGGTTCGAGGACTTCCTGCAGGCGGCGAGGGTGCTCAGAGGGAACAGGGTCAGGGAGGGGGTGAGATGCATCGCGGCCCCGGCGTCCAAAGAGGTATATGAGGCCCTGATCGAGTCCGGCATCTTGGCCGAGTTGACGAGGGCCGGCTGCGTGATAGGTCCCCCCACGTGCGGACCATGCATAGGGGCCCACATGGGAGTGCTCGGGCCCGAGGAGGTGGTGGTCTCCACATCCACCAGGAACTTCCCGGGGAGGATGGGCCACCCGTCCAGCCAGATATATCTAGCGTCCCCGCTGACCGCAGCGGCGACCGCTGTGAGGGGACAGCTCACCGATCCGAGGAGATTCCTGGGCTGAGTTGGATCTTACCTAACTCTCACGGGTAAAACCGCTCCTCAAGATTCAATTCTTGACCTATTTCCTAAAAAAGAAAATACTTTTTATGAGAGGAAGGTGATAGCACAATGGTATGAGGTTATCCCGTTGGTATCTCGCCATACTCCTGATATCAGTCATGATGGTGCAGGCTAAAGCTTTCCCCATAAACCTCCAGTCCTCGGATGTCGAGATCCACTATCTTCAAGAGGTTAGGTGTCCACGTGGTTCGATCCTTCTTGGGGGGAGCTCCTTCTTCTTGGTTAATTACTGCGAAGGGATCCAGATCTACGAGATCAGCTATGATGGTCGGCTCATCCGAGAATACTTCTACCACCCTTCCGAGATATTGACGCCACCGGAATCCTGGTTTGAGAAGACTAAGGGGCCCGTAAGATACTACGCTCTGGGTCTGGGTGCTTGTCTCTCGAGGGAAGGGGACATAGTGATCTACGGTTCGGTAATGAATTTGGAGTTCGAGCTCAGCATACTCAGGGGCGAGGTGATTCCCTTCTCGCCGCTCTCGTTCATCATGGTCCTCTCCAACGGATCAATTAGGTGGTTCAGGGAGATGGAGTGGATAGGGAATATCGAAGTCGCATGCACCCGGGAGGGACTGTTCCTGAGGGGGCTCTATGAATATCCTTATAGTAGAGTCTCTAACGGTACTCAGGAACTTAACTGGTCTGTTAGGGGAATTCTACTGGCGAGATACGATGATAACTTCAAGGAAGTGTGGAGGAGGGTGATAGACTGGGATGGTTCCCCTCCTACTAACGGCAAGTACTACCTGCTGATATCCGGAGAGGACAACGAGATTATCGCGCTGGGCAACTCGCTCGTCAAGACGGATCTCGATGGCAGGGTGATCTGGGAGAACGATGAGGTATCCTCGGAAGAGTTCTCTGCTTCCTCCCTCAGAGAGTGTGTGGTGAATCCTTGCGCGAAGAAGCTTAACGAGACGGATTATCTGCTATACTGTAGAAGCGGGGACGAGGGAACCGAGATCATAAGGATGGGGGACTGGGTCCTCTTTTGGGAAGGCTCCTCGCTAAAGCTGAGAAACACTTCTCCCATACTCCCTCCGACGAAGTTCATATTGGTGAGGGACGGGAAAGTCCTCTGGAGGAGGACTCTTAACGTTCTCCTTGGAAAGGTCATTACGATGGATGATGGAATATACGTGATCGGCATTAGAGAGCAGGATGGAGTGTTCAGACCGGTTATGGTGAAGCTGTCATATCAGGGCGAGGTGCTTTGGATGGAGGAGTGGAATGAGCGTGTGGTGATTCAAGAGGCGATCCCTCATGACGGAGTGATCTACTTGACGGGCTATGTGGTTAGCGGGAGGGCCAGAGCTTCGAACGTCAGCTCATTCATCATGGCATATGATGGGGATGGGAATCTTGTCCGGGAGCTGAGGGGGGATGTAGTGGAATGGGGCATCCCGGTTAGGGCGTTCCTGAGGGGTGGATATCTCTACGTTCTGGGGAACAGATGGGTTGGCTCATCGCTATTGAGGGTAAAACTGAGCCATTTCGAGAGTTCTGAGCCTGATTCCCCCTATAATCGGATCGAGACGGAGGAACAGGTGCCTGTCGAAGGAGAGCTACTGATAGTCGCCTTAGTAGTGATCTTCCTGATAGTGATCGGGATCCTGAAGGTGGGAACATCTAGGGTGAAACGGGATAAAGTATGTTAGGACAGATCCCATAGAGGTAATGGATCATCGAAGCGCGTGCAGAGTGAGCTAACTGACTTTCTTGCCCCACAGTAGCGTTCCAAGCTCCTCTTTCAATGACTCCTGCTTATGGGTGGGTGATCCCGAGGGCCCAGAACTGGGTACTCACTGTGGGGGAAGCTTAATTAACCAACCGAAGTCGTGGAATCCTATGGTGATAAAGGGCAGGGCTTGGAGACTGGGGGATCACATCACCACTGACCACATAATCCCGGGCAGGCTCAAGTACAAGGTTAGGACCTTGGAGGAGATGAAGCGGTACGTGTTCAACGATCTCATACCGGGGTTCAGCGAGAGGGTCAGGCCTGGCGACGTTATAGTGGCCGGGAGGAACTTCGGCTACGGATCAAGCAGAGAGCACGCTGCCAGACTCCTGAAGCTCGTGGGAGTGGGGGCGGTCGTGGCTGAGAGCTTCGCCAGGATCTTCTACAGGAACGCGATAAACGTCGGGCTTCCCGTCGTGGAGGCGAGTATCGAAGCTGAGGACGGAGACGAGATGGAGGTCGATCTATCTGAGGGTGTCGTCAGGAACCTCTCCAAGGGGACGGAGGTGCGTTTCAAGCCGTTCCCACCGATGATAATGTCGCTGCTCGAGGAGGGCGGGATAGAGTCGTACTTCAGGAGGCACGGGAAACTGCCCTGGGAGTGATAGGCTTGAGGCCCAAGATAGCGGTGATAAGGGGCGACGGCGTGGGACCCGAGGTCATCGACGCCACCCTCTCCGTACTGGAGAGGGTCGTGGATGCGGAATTCGTGGAGGTGAGGGCCGGCAGGGCCTACTTCAATGAGACCGGGCTGCCAATGGAGGAGGACGGGATGGATAAGTTGAGGGGAAGTGACGCCCTGCTCAAGGGTCCGATAGCCACCCCCACCAAGGGAAGGAGCTATCCGAGCGTTAACCTGAGGATCAGGAGGGAGTTCGATCTGTACGCGAACATACGCCCCTTCAGGAGTTATGAGGGCATATCCCTCAGGCGCATGGATCTTGTGATGGTCAGGGAGAACGTGGAAGGTTTGTACTCGGGTGAGGAGGAGCTCCAAGGAGATGTAGCTGTTACCAAGAGGGTGATAACTCGAAGTGGCGCCAGGAGGATAGCGGAGTTCGCCTTCCGTCTCGCCGAAAAGGAGGGCAGGGCTAGGGTCACGGCCATCCACAAGAAGAACGTTTTGAAGGTGAGCGACGGCCTCTTCCTCGAGGAGTTCTATCGCGTGGCCTCTAAGCATCCCAGCGTTGAGGCGGATGACTACATAGTGGATGCGGCTGCCTACAGGCTCGTGAAGGTAGATTATCCCTTCGACGTGATGCTCCTCCCCAACCTCTATGGGGACATACTCTCGGACGTGGCCGCCGGGGTGGTCGGCAGCTTGGGACTCTGCGGATCGGCGCAGATAGGCGACGATTATGCGGCCTTCGAACCCATCCACGGGACCGCGGAGGACATAGCCGGCAGGGGAATAGCCAACCCCTTGGGAACGATTTTAGCTGCTTCCATGATGCTCGAGTGGTTGGGCTCCAAGTACGGGCACGAGATCGTTGATGTAGGGAGGAGGATGCGCGAAGCGGTGGACAGGACCGTGGAGGACGGTGTGCTGACCCCCGATCTCGGCGGGGATGCCACCACCTCCGAGGTCGCCGAGGCCGTGCTGGAACGGATGTGAAGGCTCAGGGCTTGTTGGACTCAGGTTAGTTTACTCAGAGCTGGGAAAGTATCCTTTTCACTAGCCTCCTGGCGCTCTCCAGCTGCTTCCTAGCATCCTCCTCAGGGATGAGGTCGTCCCAGTGGTCCGCCTTCACACGTAACCTGTGCATCCGATCGAACTCCGGGGCTTCGTCGGGGAACCACCTGCCCATGAGGGCTAGCCTGCTCCTGTATCCCTTGGGGAGACTCCCCTGTCTCGCTAGGGAGAGAGCGTTGAGGGCGTTCTCCACCGCGAAGTAGGAGGCGCTTGCAGACTTCTCGAAGCACTCGTGGGAAAGATCCAGCTCGGCCTGACGTAAAAGTAGCCTAGACTTTTCTGCGAAACTCCGAGGGGACCTCGCCCTTCTCAAGCTCATCCTCTCCCACCACTAGGGGAGCTATCTGGTCCTCGGGATCCAGCTCCCTGCACGACTCTATGGCCAGCTTGATGGCCAGCTCCTGATCGCCGGGCCTGACCTCCTTCAGGACGACCAGAGCGTTGTAGCCATCGACCTCGATGGACGGGTGCCTCGCTATGTAGAGGGCGACCAGCCTGTCCCCGAAGGACCTCTGGATCCCCTGAGCGAAGTCCTTAACAGCCCGGAGCCATGACTGGATGGGTGGGGAGACCATCTCCTTACCCAGATCCATCCAGAGCTCATCCTCTCCCACCACTAGGGGAGCTATCTGGTCCTCGGGATCCAGCTCCCTGCACGACTCTATGGCCAGCTTGATGGCCAGCTCCTGATCGCCG
>JAMOVA010000128.1 GCA_027061785.1 Thermoproteota archaeon | reverse complement strand
CTTCTTGTCTCTTGTCTGCTGTGGATGTTAGAAAAGGATTGGAAAAGGATGGTGATGGATATTCGGAAGTTTGTTACCACTCCACCCTTACAAACTCCTCTTGCTCATCAGGAGAGAACTCCCTCTCTATCTCCTCCTGTTCTTCGTCGCTGACATAAGGTAGTAATTCCAAGAAGATTTTCCTCAGTTCTCTCCTTAACTCCTCTCTAAGGACCCTCCTAACCTCTTCTCTGATTACAGCCCTTAACTCCTCGCTCATCTCGATCACTCCTCCGGTGGGACTTTTTAAAACTATTTGTAAGCAGACCTTCTCCTCTGGATCTCATGAACGAGGACGGAGCCGTCCTTCCAATCTAAAGTTAGTATTACCCTAAAATCTCCGACTCTTAGCCTGTAATAACCACTCATCTTCCCCTTGAGCTTCTTCAAATTCATCTTGGGAAGATATCCTTCCTCCCTCAAAACTCAAAGCCAGTTCTTTTAATCTGGCTTTAATTGCCTCTTTATCCCTTTCTTCTAGGGGATACTACGCTATAATGCATCTGGCGAGGGCCTTTTTAATCAAGAGGGAGGAGAAAATACCTAAAATCCATTCTGGATTGTTAGCAAGACTTTAGATCAAAAGAGAAGAGTTGAGGCTCGATGAAGAGCTTGTAAAGGGAATTTCTAAAGCATACTCTGTGAGAGAAAGGAGGGAATTACGGGGTCATTCCATCAGTGTCCGAGGAAGATCTGGATCTGATGGAGGAGATAATAAGGAAGCTGTGGAGGATTGTGAAAGATTACTAGCCCTGAAGGACTGTCTCCTTGGAAGAATTGAGGGAGATAATCGAGAGAATAGGGAGGAAACTCCCAGGCCTAGTGAAGGAGGCATACTTGGTGGGCTCTCTCGTGGAGGGCTGCGCTATCCCTGGGGAGAGCGACGTAGATATTGTGATAGTCCCCTTGAAGAAGGTGGACTATTTCTCGCTGCTAGACGAGGAGATTGAAGATCTACTAGATGCCGGCCTTCCTCCTGATATAATCATCGTGGACGAGTCCTCGGAACTACTCTCTGAAGCGAGGCGAAGAGGGGTCAAGATAGCCTAGCTTGAAGAATGGAAAAGAGTTATGGGAGGTTTCCCTTTTTCTGAGTAGATTATATTTACCTTCTCCTCAATCTCGGGTTCACGTATATCTCTAGGGCCTGCCCGACGAGTAACAGAGATAGGACGCTCAGAGATATCATTAAGCCAGGGGGTATGACCCACGTCCAGAGTCCAAGCACTATGGCCTGCCTCGAGAAGGCGTAGTGGAGCATCATACCCCAGCTCTTCTGGGTCGCATCTCCCAGACCGAGGAAGCTGAGGGATGCCTCAGTTATCATGTTGCTGGCCGTCCTCAGGAGCGTTTCCGCCAGTATGAGGGGAGCTGTATTCGGCAGCAGGTACTTCATCATCACATAAGCATCCGAGGCTCCCAAGGCCCTGACGCTCTCCACGAAGGGCCTCTCCTTGAGCGATAGTATCATGCTCCTCACCACCCTAGCTACGGTGGGCCAGCTCGTTATCGCTATGGCCACGATGAGCACCAAGAACATCTGGGTTCCCAGCCACGTGCCCTTGAAGACCATGGCCAAGAAGATCACTAGGAGGAGGCTGGGCATGACCATGAACAGGTCCACTATCCTCATGAGCACCTCGTCCACCTTGCCTCCCTTGTAGCCAGCGACCATCCCCACCACCACGCCTATGGCCACGGCCGAAACCGCGGACACTATTCCTATCATGAGAGAGATCCTAGCTCCGTAGATCAGCTCGCTCAGTATGTCCTGGCCAGCGTCATTGGTGCCCAGCGGGTGCTCCCAGCTCGGAGGTTCCAAGGGCTTGCCAGTTCTCTTATAAGGATCGTAGGGCGCCAGGTAGGGGGCGAAAAGGGCCATCACCACTATGATCGTGAGCAGGATGGATCCGAAGAGTGAGGCCTTGTGGCTCCTGACTATGCTCAAGAACTCCTTTACCCCCTGTACCTTCCTCTGCCATCCCGTCTTCTTGAGGTTTCTTATCAGCTCCTCCTTCCTGACTGCCGCCATTCAGGTCACCCTAACCCTAGGATCGAGTATCCCGTAGAGCAGGTCTGCCACCAAGTTGGCCAAGAGGACCGTGACCGTCATTATGATGAAGGCCCCTTGGACGAGGAAGTAATCGTCGTTCATTATGGCGTCGAAGATGAGCCTCCCCATGCCGGGGTAGCTGAACACCGTCTCAGTTAGGATCGCTCCATTTATCATGAAACCGAACCTCAGGGCCGTTACCGTGACCATGGGCAGGATCGCCACCCTAGCTGCGTGCCTGTACATGACGGTCCTCTCCGCTAACCCCTTGAGCTTCGCCATCCAGACGAAGTCCTGCCCCATGACCTCGACCATCGCGTTCCTCATGTAGAGCATGTACATCCCGATCTCCCTGATCACCAGCACGGTGATCGGGAGGGCCGCGTGCCAGGCTACGTCGGCGAGGTAGTCGAGCACGGATGGAAACTCCTTCGCCGGCGTTACTGATCCGGCCAGAGGGAACAGTCCGAGGTAGTAGCCGAAGAACATCAGGAAGAGTAGGGCAAGCCAGAAGTGGGGGGTGCTTCTGATGAACAGGGCCGTCGAGGTCACCACCACGTCGTACCTAGTGCCGTGCTTCCAGGCGGTCTTCATACCCGTGTATATGCTTAGGATGGTGGAGATTATGATGGCTGGGAGGAGAAGGAGGAGCGTCCACGGCAGCCTCTCCATGATGACATCCATGACCGGCCTCTGGTAGTGAAGTGAATAACCGAACTCCCCTCTGAAGGTGTTGAGGATGAAATCGATGTACTGCTCGTGAAGCGGTTTGTCCAGCCCGTAGACGGCCTTAATCTTCTCTATCTGCTCGGGAGTTATTCTGGGATCCTCGAGCACCAAGGTGCCGAAGGGATCCCCGACCAATCTGACCATTATGAAGACGAAGGTCACGGCGGCGATGAACGTCAGGAATATGGCGAGGACCTTCCTGATCAGGAACACGCTGTAGCTCGCCATTCATTTAACACCCCAGCGGATCTCGCGGGCTACGAGGGGAAAAAGAAAAAGATTGATGGTTGAGGCTATTTCTTCTTGAGGAACAGCCAGACAGCTGCTATTATGATGATCAGGAGGACTACAATGGCTCCTATCATGGTCATGTCAGGACCTGACGGAGCTGGCGTCATGGCCGGGGCTGATGTGGTGGCTGGTGCTGGTGACGGAGCTGGCGTCGTGGCTGGAGCCGTGGTCTTGGGAGGCTGAGCCTGAGTCGGGGTGGGCTTCGCCTTGGGCTTGAGGTTGAGCATGGTCCACCTGTTGATTATCCAGTCGAACTTGACCGGGACCCATCCCTCGAACCTGTCCGTCCTGTAGGGGTTGATTATCACCGGGTAGTAGAGGGTTATCAGCGGCAGCAGGTCGGCAAGCTTGAGCTGTATCTTGCAGGCCAACTCCTTCCTCTTGGCCACATCCAAGGTCACGGCCTGCTCCTCAAGCAGCTGATCGAGCTCGGGATCGGATAGCTCGTAGTAGTTGGCGGAGGCGTTCGTCTTGAACCTGAGCCTCATCCAGTCAGGGTCGGGCTCGGTCGGACCGGCACCGAGGATGAAGCTGTCGAACTTGTGGGCCTTTATGCCAGGCCACACCACTCCCTTCCAGTCACCCACCTGCACGGTGACCTTCACTCCGATCTCCTTGAGGTAATCCCTTATCATCTCAGCTGCTCTGACCCTGGCGGGATCGTAGCTCGGCGGGTATATCTCGAAGGCCACGTCCTTACCGTCGGGGGTCTCCCTTATCCCGTCATTGTCCCTATCAACCCATCCTAGCTCGTCCAGAAGCTGTTTGGCCTTCTCCGGGTTGTAGGAATACATCTTACCGGCTTCCTCGCAGTACCAGTCCTTCCAGACCGCTGGCATAACTCCATAGCTCCCGGGCTCTCCGGCCCCGAGCCTAGCTATCTCCACTATCTCGCTCAGGTTTATCGCATAAGCCATGGCCTTCCTGAACTTCTTCTCGGTGAACGGGAAGTGCTTGAGGTTGAAGCCCCAGTGGTAGAAGTAGGGCCTCAGGTACCTGTGGACCTTAACTCCAGCGGCTTTCAGATCCTTCTCGACCGCCGGGTTTATGGCGAGGTGTATGGCAGCATCTATCTCGCCCTTCTTTATCATCAGGACTTGGGTGTCTCCCTCCTTCACGAACTGGATCACAACGTTTTTCACAGCAGGAGCTCCCTTCCAGTAGTTCTCGTTGGCCACTAGCTTAACATACTCGTTGGTCTTGTACTCCACTACCTTGAAGGGACCGGTTCCCACGACCTCGCTGAGTTTCGGCTCATATTTCGAGGCGACGAAGCCGTCCTTGCTGACTATCGGCTCCCAGATGTGCTTGGGCAGGATTGGGTTGGTCAGCATTGTGTTGACCACAGCCACGAATGGCTCGGTCAGGTGGAGCTTGACCGTGTGATCGTCCACGACCTCCACATGATCCAAGTACTCCATATCGGAGTGACCTCTCTTCGCGGTGACATCCTTCTTGAAGTACTCGAAGGTGAACTTCACATCCTCAGCAGTGAAGGGCTTCCCATCCTGCCACTTCACATCCTTCCTCAGCTTTATCGTCCAGACCTTTCCGTCGGGAGATGCCTCCCACGATTCGGCCAGCCAAGGTATGTACTTACCCTCGGGATTGGTCGTCGCTAGGGGTTCGTAGATCATGTCGAGGGTGATGATCGTCCAAGTAGAGGTATCAGACCATGCATTCAGGGTCTGAGGTGGACTTGGTAGGGCGATTCGAAGTGTGGGTTCCTCAGCAAGACCGACAGGAATGCTAGGTAGTGCTATAACTGCGGTCAAAAGCAGGGCAAATAGAACACTCATGAGACTTGAACCACGCCTCATAACTTGCACCTCATACGACGTTTTATGGGGCCGCAAGGGTTTTTTAGAAGGCCCTAGCTGGAGCTCGAGGTGAATGCCTTTAAATGTCACTATCAAGTGGCTCCTCTGAGCATGTGCTGGCCGTAGAAGGGTTAAAAGTTGTGTACGAAACTAGCTTCGGCGTCGTAGATGCCGCGTCTGGTGTGACTTTTCAGGTGGAAAGAGGTGAATTCTTCGGACTAGCTGGGGAGTCCGGGTGCGGAAAGAGCACAGTAGCCTATTCTTTAGTAAAAGAAGTTCCGCCCCCCGGCAGGATAGTCCAAGGTAAGATCTACATAAACGGAAGGGACGTAGTTCCGCTACCTGAGGACGAAATGCGGAGAATACGGTGGAAAGAGATTAGCGTTATACCCCAGGCTGCGATGAATGCTTTGAACCCCGTGTACACGGTCGGTGATCAGATAGTTGAGGCTATACTGGCTCATGAAGACGTTAGTAAAGACGATGCGCTAGCTAGGGCAGAAGAACTGCTCGATCTGGTGGGGGTGGGCAGGCAGAGAGTCAGGAGCTACCCTCACGAGCTCTCCGGGGGGCAGAGGCAAAGGGTCATGATCGCCATGGCCTTAGCGCTCAACCCTCCCGTTGTCATAGCTGACGAACCTACCACCGCCCTAGATGTGGTGGTTCAGGCCCAGATCCTCAACCTGTTCAAGGAACTGAGGAGTAAGTTCAACATGTCGCTCATCTTCATAACCCACGATCTCACGACCATGTTCGAGCTGGTGGACAGGATTGCGATAATGTACGCTGGAAAGATAGTGGAGATAGGGCCGACCGACAAGATAGTGAACGATCCCCTCCATCCCTACACGGAGCTGCTGGTGAGGGCGGTCCCAAGGATAGGAGTGGGGGAGAAGGGGAGGTTCGAGTACATACCTGGATCTCCGCCCAATCTGCTGGAACCCCCGCCGGGGTGTAGGTTCCACCCCCGATGCCCGAAGAGGTTCGAGCCGTGCGATAAGGAGGAGCCCGAGCTGGTGGAGGTGGAGGAGGGCAGGTTCGTGGCCTGCCACCTAGTTGCAGGTAGGACATCTTAGGTGAGAGTCATGCTGATAGAGGTCAGGGGTCTCAAGAAGTACTTCCCCGTGAGGAGGAGCTGGTCCGACATCCTGAAGAGGAGAAAGCAGAAGTTCGTGAAAGCCGTTAACGATCTCAACTTCACGATTGAGGAGAACGAGGTCTTCTGCCTAGCTGGGGAGTCTGGGTGCGGGAAGAGCACCACCGGCCGGCTTCTTGTCAGGTTGTTGGAGCCGACTGAGGGCCAAGTCCTCTTCGAGGGGAAGAACATCTACGACGTACCCAAGAAGGAGTTCAAGGAGTACAGGAGGAAGATGCAGATAATCTTCCAGGATCCCTACGAATCCTTGAACCCCAGGATGACCATCTACGATCTTGTGGAGGAGCCCCTCCGCATACATGGAGTCCGAAGTGAGGAAGAGAGGTTCGATATGGTCTATCAGGCCCTGAAGGATGTGGGGTTGGAGCCTCCAGAGGACTTCATGATAAGGTATCCTCACCAGCTGTCGGGGGGACAGAGGCAGAGGGTGGCCATAGCTAGGGCGCTGATACTGAATCCCAAGTTCGTCGTTGCCGACGAGCCGGTCAGCATGCTTGACGTGTCCATAAGGGCCGGTATATTGAAGCTCATGCTCGATCTAAAGGAGAAGTATGGCCTAACGTACCTCTTTATAACTCACGATCTATCGGTGGCCTATCACATGTGCGACAGGTTGGCGATCATGTACTTGGGGAAGATAGTGGAGCTGGGACCGGCCGATAGCGTGATACTCGATCCCAAGCATCCGTACACGAAGGCACTGGTCGAAGCGGTTCCCAAGGGTCAGGTGGATTACAGGAGGAAGTTGAAGGAGGTCCCGATAAAGGGAGATGTCCCCAGCCCCATAGACCTGCCAAGCGGATGCATATTCCATCCCAGGTGTGTGGAGGCTTTCGAGCCGTGCGATAAGGAGGAGCCCGAGCTGGTGGAGGTGGAGGAGGGCAGGTTCGTGGCCTGCCACCTCTATCGCTGATCCCTGAGCAGGTAGAGTTCGAGGCCGTGATCCTGGAGGGCTAGGAAGTCTGCATCCAACGTTATCAGAGGAAGTCCGTTGGACATGCATATGGCCCCAATGAAGAGATCCCTCAACGATATCATCCTTCCCTCCTTCTTTAGGGACTTGAATAACGTAGCCGCCAGCTCGGAGGAATCATCATCGAGAGGGAGGCTTACCAGCTGATCTATCCAGAACCTCTCCCTATCGGTCAAATTTCCGGAGAGCAACTCGAATCTGCTGATGGTAGTCAGGTAGAACTCGTTATCCACGGATAGAACCTTATCTAGGACCTCCTTATTCCCCACCGCTATTTCTATCACGACGTTCGTGTCAAGGACCGCCCCCATTTCTCGAACTCCTCCTCTAACTCTCTCACAGTTCTCTTCATTTCCTCATATCTCTCCCTGCTCATCGTGCCGAATAGCATGAGCAACACGTGAGAGTTACCTCTCCTTTCTTTTAGGAGGTCCCTTATGACCTCCGAAAATGATCTCTTCCCCTTTATCCTGAGCAGCTCCTTGTACACGTCATCCGATATGGTGATGGTCTTGGGCATCGTGTATTCAGTGCATGAAAATTCAATAAGTTTGCGGCTCGCGTGAATGGGAAAATCCACCCGGCGCGGTTAAGTTATTCGACCCCGAAACCCCTGAGTGATACCATGTGCAGGGATTATGAGGAACTTTACAGAGAGGCTGTCGAGCTGACTAGGAGGTTAGTCAGCATCCCGAGCGTGATAGGGAACGAAGGGGAGATCTCCAAATTCCTAGCCGACTGGTTGGCGGACAAGGGACTGATGGTACGGAGGGATGAGGTCGGGAACGTCATATCGATGAGCGGTGAGGGTCCCCTGTACCTCCTCTACAACGGGCACATGGACACCGTCCCTCCTCAGCCGGGATGGACCAAAGATCCCTTTGACCCCGTCATTGAGGGAGACAAGCTCTACGGCCTCGGCAGCTCGGACATGAAGGGCGGGCTGGCCGCTATGGCCGTCGCTTACGCGGAGCTGGCTAACTGCACCGACCTTCCTCTGATATACACCGCTGTGGTGAGGGAAGAGGGCGGCGATGACACCCCGGAGAACATGAGAGGGGCTCTCCACCTAGCTAAGACGTTCCTGCAGGGGAAGAAGGCCGTGGGTATAGTGGGAGAGGGTTCCGTCGATAAGGATGGGAAGCTGATCATCAGAATAGGCCACAACGGTAAACTGAGGATGAAGGTCAGGGTCAGGGGGATAGCGGGTCACGGATCGAGGCCCGACTATGCGGTGAACGCCATATACCTGGCCATGGAGGTGGTGAGGGCCTTCAAGGAGAGTTACGACTACACTAATCCAATCAAGATTCCCAAGGTGACGTTAGATAGCGAGATAAGGCCACCTCTCTCAATCAACGTCTTCAAGGCGGGTGAGGCGATAAATCAGATACCCAACGAGGCCGAATTCTTGGTGGACAGGAGGGTAGTTTACGGGGAGGACATAGAAGAGTTGAGGAGGCGCTACTCCAGCTTGGTGGAGCACGTGATCGAGGGGCTGAGGCAGGAGCTGGCGCCGAGGCTCGATGAGCTGGGCAGGGACATCGGAGCTGATATCGAGGAGATAGGCATGAACAGGCCACCTTACATGCTGCCCGATACTGAAGAGGCTACCAAACTGCTTAACGCCGCGAAAAAGGTCGTGAATGATCTGGAAGGGAGAGTGGAGCTATCCTATGGGACAGGATACACCGATGCCGAGATACTCTGGTCCTTCGCGGGCATCCCATCCATAATACTGGGACCGGGAGCGAGAGCGCACGTGCAGGATGAGTACTTGGACTTGGGTCCTCTGAAAAAGGTTGTGAGGGCTTACATGGATATACCGAGGCTCATGTTTCGGTAGCTAGTCTCTCCAGCTCCTCCCTGAAGCTTTTCTCTAAACCCTCATACTCTTTTATGAGCTTCTCTACGGTCTCTCTCAGGATCTTCCTCGGATCAAGGCCATCCCTGACCCTCAGGAAGATTATCCCCTCCTCCTTCAGGGGGTGGGGGACGTCGTAACCAGCGAACTCCACATCGTCTCGGGCGTTAAGCTCCTCAACTATGGGAGTCAGGAGGGTGTACGTCTCACCCTTGATCGCGACCCTTATCTCACTCGGTCCGACCTCCTTGACCTCAATATCCATTCTCATCTACCTCCATCTCCGACAGCTTCCTTATCAGGGTATCCATCACGAGCTCGGGATCCGCCCTGAACCACCACATTCCCCTCTCGTCCCTCTCGAGCAGACCCTCCTCCTCGGCCAAGTCCAGCACCTCGATTGGGGATACGCCAGCGTTGACGGCAGCTGCTACCACCACCTCTCTGGCCTTCCTCTGCCTTATCTCGTACTTTATCTCGTTGACTAGAGTCCTGAGCTCGGACATGAGGTCCACCATCTCCTCCGGCTCCAGCTCCGTGTAGAGGAGGTCCTTCTTCCAATTAGCCGTGAGGCCGGCTCCCTTCAGAGAGAGGGTCAGGAGGCTCATGGAGACGCCTCCACCATGCTCCATCAACCACTCTGACGGGTACCTGTAGAGCCCCCCGACGGGATTCCTTACTATCTTGAAGTTCCTGTACGATCGTCTCACCACGCTCTCGGCGGCCTTGTTCTCCTCCCTAGTGCCGAAGAGGGTTATCTTCAGACCTGAGCCCGTCACATACTTGTAGGAATAGTCACGACCCTCCATCCTCCTCTCCAAATACTCAAGGAAGTCTTCCAGCTCATCATGAGAGAGCGAGAGGACGAAACTCCTCTTGTCCAGGAGGCTACCTCTTGACATACCTTATCAGCCCTTCCTTGAAGGGATTCCACCCGTATCTGCTACTGATCTTCTTGTCTAAATATACCTTACCACATCTCTCGCACACCAAGGTGTACCCCACCCCCTTCCTCAAGGGAGCCCCGCAGGTGGGGCAGAAGCTCAGTATGACGCCCAGATCTGGCGGCCCTCCCATCGTAACGGTGACCGTGCCGTTGTCAACTGAGTTTATCCTCACAAGAACGATGTCGCTGGGCCTAGCCCCAACGTTTGGGGGTCTCTTGGACATCACCGCTTGGACTGGAGGGGAGAGCAGCGCCCTCCTCGGCTTAACGAGAGCGGTGAGGTGGACGTGATAGACGCTCCTGTCGGCACTCCTTATCTCGCCTAAGGCTATTTCTCCGGGTCTGAGGGGAAGTACGGGTCTCTTGAAGGGTTTTACGGATACATTGATGTCCCTCTCCTGCAGGGAACCCAAGTAAACAGAGTAGAGCGTACCCCTTTCCTCCCTAACCCCCTCTCCAGGTATGAACTCCTCAACAACCCCCAGCCTCTCTCCGGGAACCACGATCCTCCTTTCCCTCATGATATCACCTCGAACCTCAACATCTCCACGGGTATGTTGACAACCCTCCTCCTGTGGTAGTGGAAGATCCTCCTCAGGGGGAAGGGCCATCTCTCGACGTGAGTCAGCCTAGCTCCCCTCTTAGAGGCGTACTCGGCTAGGAACCTGGAGTTCCCAGCCATATGTATGGAGTAAACCACCCTAGAAATCTGGAGGGCTTTATCCAAAAACTTAAGGTCCGCGTGCCTGCGCACTACCCCAAAAGGGGGATTCTGCATAACCACATCCACCCTCTCCTCGAAGTTTGAGACGTCCATTACCACGAATTCCGTTCTATCCGAAACCCCCACCGCTTCAGCGTTCTCCTTAGCTACCTTCACCGCCTCCGGATCTATGTCCACACCTATCGCGTGTGATGCCCCATACAGGACCGAGCCTATCGCCAAGATGCCGTTACCGCACCCGAGATCCGCGACCCTCGATCCTTCCAGATCGCCCATGAGATATGCTAAGTGAATTAAAGAGGAGGCGAGGTCCGGAGGAGTGGAGTGCTGCTCCAGCTCTGGCTTGGGGTTTTCCAGGTCTTTGAGCCCCTGAAGGACTATCTCGAGCTCCTTCTTATCCCTCGGCCTTTCCATCCAGCTTGACCACTTCCACCTTGGTCATGTGGGGGATCTTAAGCTTCGCCAGCTTGACGCAGTACTTGGCCACGTCCAAGTGCTCCTCCTTAACCCTTATGAACAGGATGGTCTCGCCCTTCCTTATCTGAGCTGCTCTGCCATCGGGCTTACCGAAGGCCAGCCTCATACCCTTCTGAAGCCTCTCCGCCTTGTGGACACCAGCCATGGCGTGCTTCCTGAGTATGTGGTGGGGGTAGGGAACTATCTTAAAGAAGTAATGCTCGTCCGAAGGAGTCCTCTTCCTGAGCTGGGCCAAGATGGTCATCCTCGCAGCCTCTAGAGCGTTGCTCCTTACTTGGAAGCTAGCATCGGCAACAAGCCTCACCTCGTAGTCGAAGTCCCCGTGCACGTTGCCGTGGTCGAACTTGTTGATCTTGCTGTAGGGAATGCTCTTTATGTACTCCTTCCGGGTGTAGGGCCTCTGCAGCGCCCTATAGTTCCTCGCTGGTCTCAGGGACATATTACCTCACCTTCACCAACCTGTCCCTAACGGCCTTTATAATCCCTACTAGGTAGGTGGCCTCACCGGCGGACATACCACAGGGGAAGGTCCTCTCTACTATCCTCCTGACGAGGGGGACGACCCTCTCCCTCTTGTGGTCCGCCAGCTCAATGGCGTTCACAATGTCTCTTATATAGTTAACCATCAGCTCCCTCACCTCGCGGGGGACGGGTCTCTCCTGGAAGCGGGTCGAGTCCTTGAACGTCAGGAAGAATTCGTAGAGGAATATGGCTGTAGCGTTGGCCAAGTTCAGGGCCGGGTACTCCTCGCTCGATGGTATGGTGGTAACGATATCGCAGAAGGCCAGCTCTTCGGTCGTGAGTCCCACCGATTCCCTGCCCATCACCAAGCCGTAGGTAGCGTCCCAACTCAGCTCCTTGAGGAAATCCCTTATCGGGATGGCCCTCCTGTCCAGGGAGTACCTGCTCACCCTGGCCGTGGTCCCGATCAGGAGATCTATACCCTCTCTAGCCTCCTCCAACGTTGTGAGTATTTCCGCCTCGTTGACCACATCCTTTGCGTGCATCGCCGCAGCTAAAGCCCTGTCGAAGGACTCGAACATGGGTCTCACTATCCTGAGCCTCTTGAAGCCGAAGTTCTTCATCGCCCTGGCTATCATTCCCACATTATCCGCCTTCTCCGGCTCCACCAGTATGACCACGAGATCTGGCATCTCGAATTTCCTCAGATAAAGATAAAAAAGATCGCCGATCCGATGTTGGAAAAAAGGTGCCATAAAATGCTAGAGATGCTCAGGGACCGTGTCTCCGGATTCATGGACAGAATTGCTGGTTGGTTAATCTCAATGGGATTTACAGCCAACGCAGTGACCTTTTTCGGGCTCTTCCTAACTATCGCGTCCTTCTTCTACTTGTACGTGGGGAATTATATTGGAGCGGCCGTATTGATTATCCTAGCTGGTTTCTCCGATGCATTGGATGGAGCTGTAGCTAGAAAGATGGGTCAGGCGGGCGTGCTGGGATCTTTCCTAGACTCGGTGGTTGATAGGGTCGAGGACGGCATACTCCTCCTAGGCATGGGGATCTACTCGGGAGATCTCCTTCTAGCGGCACTGGCCATACATTCCTCCATGTTAGTGAGCTACATAAGGGCTAAGGCAGAGTCTTTGAGGGTGACCGGAACCCAGTACAGCCTGACCGGGAGGGCTGAGAGGGTGCTCTTGGCCGCGCTCTTCTGTGCCCTGAACCAAGTCAGGGTGGGCTTGCTCGCCATAGCCATTCTCAATTATCTGACCGCTTTGGAGAGGGCATTCATTTTCCTGAGAAGGGTTAGCAGGCTTCGAGGCTCCTGAAGAAAATGAAACAATGAAATGAGATGTAGTTCTCAAAAGAGGGAAAGATGGAGGAGGCTCAGAGGGTATCCATGTACTCCTCCGCCTTGGGTATCTCCTCCTTCATGCCCTTCCTTCTCCTTATCTCCAAGATGACCTGCTCCATCAGGCTCTTGGGCAAGGGCTCCCAGTGGGAGAACTTGGTCTGCCAGAAGGCCCTCCCGCTGGTGACGCTCCTCATCTCGTTGCTGAAGCCTCCGAGAGTCTCTCTGACCGGTATGTAGCCCTTCACCACGCTGACCCTGCCTCTCTCCTCTACTCCGATCACCTTGCCCCTCTTCTGGGATATGAGGGATATCACTGCTCCTATCAGTTCGGGCGGCGTGGAGACCTGTATCTCGTAGATCGGTTCGAGCAGAACTGGATCGGCGCTCAGCATGGCACCGAATATGGCCCTCCTTATGGCAGGAGTGAGCTGCGCCGGACCCCTGTGGGCTGGGTCTTCGTGTATCATGGCGTTGACCAGCCTTATGGCCACGCCCATCACGGGCTCTCCAGCTAGAGGTCCTTCCCTCATGACCCACATGAAGCCCTGCTTCAGGATCTCCCTCACCTCATCGAGCCTCTGCACTCCGACGGTCCTGTTTATGAAGAGGTTGTAGTTCTCCTCGTCTATCTTCCAGATGTTCCTAGCATCGTCGGTCTCCATTCCTCCCTCTTCCCTGAGTATCTTGGCAATGCTCCTGCTGTCCATCCTCTCGTTAACCTTCCTCTCGCGGATGAGGTTGATCACCTTCTCATCGAGAGGCGAGGCGGTGACCCAGAGCCTGTTCAGCTTGTTGGGCGACTTGGCCAGTACGACATCGCTGTGTCCCTTGACGCTCTCCCTGTAGACTACGGTGGGTTCGCTGACCTCGAACTCCAGCCCGGCCTTCTTCACCTCGTAGAGGGATATCTCGAGGTGGAGCTCTCCAGTTCCCTTGAGTAGAATTTCTCCCGTCTCCTGATTGTGGATCATCACCAAGTTCGGATCCTGAAGGGTGAGCTTCCTCAGGGTGTCTATGAGCTTGGGCAGGTCCTGAGGGTTCTTCGCCTCTACTGCCACGGTAACCACTGGCTCGGTCACGTACCTTATGGCCTCGAATCCCTGCTGCACCCTGTCCTTTATCTCCGGAGATATCACCGTCTCTCCCGAGCTGGCTGAGGTGAGTCCCAGAACGGCCGCTATATTACCGGCAGGAATCTCCTCCATTCTAAGCCTGTACGGACCCATGTAGATGCTGGTCTGCTGGATCTTCTGCTTCTTCTTAGCGTTGAGCAGGTATACCTCCTCGCCCTCCCTGAGGGTACCGCTGAACACCCTTCCAGTAACTACTACGCCAGCGTGAGGATCTACTCTGACAGCATTGACTCCGACGATGAGGGGACCGTTAGGGTCGCACGATTTCAGGGCCCTGACTATCTCCTCATCGTGCTGGTCCTTCCAGAGCCTGTCTATCCTGTAGGGCTGGGCCTCGACGGGACTCGGAACGTGCAGGGTGACCATGTCTAGGAGGGCCTCGTGGACCGGCAGTTCCTTCCTCAGGATGATCCCGTCCGGGTCCTCGGCGTACGAGTCTATTATGTCGGAGAACTTGACCCCCTTCTTCGCCGCTATGGAGTTGGTGAGACCCCAGCCGTGAAGGGCGGAACCGAAGGCCACGCTGTCGTTGTCCCACCTGACCTTCCACTTGTCCCTGAACTCCGGCTCAGCATAGGCTTCGATCAGGTTGTTGAACTCCCTTATTATCCTGAGTATCTTCTGCTGGACCTCCTGCGGGGTGAGTTTGAGCTCCTTTATGAGCCTGTCCACCTTGTTGATGAAGAGGAGTGGCCTCACCCTCTCCTCCAGCGCCTGCCTCGTCACCGTCTCCGTCTGGACCATGACCTCCTCTACAGCATCCACCACGACTATAGCGCCGTCTATGACCCTCAAAGATCGCGTCACGTGACCGGTGAAGTCTATGTGACCCGGCGTATCCACTAGGTTGATCGCGTACTCCTTTCCATCCTTCTGATAGTACAGGGAGATGTTGGCTGCCTTTATCGTTATACCCCTAGCCTGCTCTATCTCGTGATAGTCGAGTGCTCGCATCTCACCTGCCATCTTGTCGCTGATCATTCCAGCGGCCGAAAGTAGGTTGTCAGAGAGCGTGGTCTTGCCGTGATCGACGTGAGCGATAATGCCTATGTTCTTTATGTTCCGGGGATCCTTCATAAGGCCCTGTAGGTGCTCTATAACCTTCTTATACTTCTGCAAATCCTATCACCTACCGTCATGGGTCCCTCACAATCGGAGTTAAAAAGGTTGAGGATTGGGTGCGAGTCATCGAGTGAGGTTTGGGTATGCATGTGATGCATCCACGAGGCTGAATGTACTGCCCACCACCTTAACGGTCTCCTAAGTGGGGGTTATATGGCACTATCGGAGCAGTAATGGTATGCCTGTCGATCTGGGCCGCGTGTTTGTAAAAGCGCCAGGTTGGCGGGTGGACAGCGGGGGAAAATTGCTCATAGAGGAGGATGCTCTCGTCTTCAAGATAGATGTGTTGGACCGGCTTATAGGTAGGAAGGGTTTCAGGATTGAGAGAAACCGCATTAAAGAGTGGAGAACCTTAGAAAGCTCCTCCTTGCTCAGGAAACTTCCCTCAATCGAGATATGTACGGATCGAGGGTGCTATCTGATCATGTTCCCGAAGGGTGGGAGTGAGCCGCCGGAGGAGAGACTCGGGTCTCTGATCTCTTGGCTTGAGGCTCCCAAGGACAGCAGTGATGCATCTAGTGGGCCTTAAATCGAGCATCTTTGCGACATTAGGCTGATTTCCCCCATGGCTCCGAGCCTTTTTTAAGGGAGATAAGTGCCCCAAGCTGGGAGATGATAAAAGTTGTCCGCCAGCCCGAGCCACTATCACCAGCTTCTAGGGCTGTACAGGAATCCCTTCCTGAGATCGTCGATCATCGAGTTGGAGGACCCAAGCTCCATATTCAGCAAGCAGTGGGTGGATGATATTCTCGACTCCCTAGCGGCAGAGGCCATGTCCGGGGTGGCTTCCGCATTCGTCGCCCTGACGGGACCTCCCGGATCCGGTAGAAGCTTGAGGCTTCACCTCCTCAAGTTCTCTTACACCAATGCGGAGCTAGATTCCATCTATCAGGAAATATCGGTCGTAGAGGGACCCGACATTATAGACAGTCTGCTCATAACCTCCTACGAACTCTCTAGGAGCATAACGAAGGCCCTGAAGAAGGTACTCTTGGGAATGCCTGAGAGCTTGACGGACGAAGAGCTCGATCAGCTGAAGACCTCCCCTGCGGAGGCGGGGAGGATGATAGTGAAGGCCCTAGACTCGATAGCTCCCTCAGCGCTGCTGCTCGACGATGTGCACAACATGATGTACGCTGACGAGAGGTGGTCCTTCTTCTTCTTTGAGATGATAAGGGAGATAGTATCCGTGATGCCCGAGGGCATACTGGTAGTCATGGCCATGAGCGACGAGGCTTATGAGGAGCTGGATAAGAGATTCCCAGCCCTGACGTCGAGGGTGCACGAGAGGATAGCTTTACCTCCCCTTACCGACGACGAGGCCATCAGCTTGGTCTCCAAGAGATTGAGCAAGTTCAGGGCCAGAGAACCGGAGTCCCCCCTCGACCCACTGACGGAAGATGTGGTGCTCACAGCCAATAGGGTCGCCGAGGGCAATCCAGCGAGGCTACTTGAACTGCTCTCCAAGAGCCTCGATGTGGCCGTCATACTGGGCAGGAGTCGGGTGGACATGTATGTGTTCGACAAGGTGCTGGATGCTGAGAGGGAGATTATAGAGTACGTGAAGAAGGCCCCACCGAAGATGAGGAGGGAGTTGGACCTCATACTGAGGAACTTCAACGGTGGACCCGTCGGCTTGGAGAAGGTGGCCATAGAGGCCGAAGTTCCCATATCGCTCGCCTATTCCAGGCTCGAGGCCCTCGTCGTCACGGGTCTGCTGGAGAAGGACAGGGCTGGAAGGTACTACGTACCTAAGGAGGCCTTGAGAGCGAGACCGAAGGAGGGAGAGGAGGAAGAGGAGAAACCTGAGAAGGTCAAGAAGGTCAAGAAGGAGAGGCCCACGAAGAGGGTCACTAGGAGCATCATCAAGCTGAAGAGGTTGAAGAAGGGCCTCTGGTGGCCCTGACCCCCTTCATTTTGGAACCCTCAGGCGTGACAACTTTATTTACTATGCCCGCCGGATCTACCGGTGATCTAGTTGGAGCCTCGGGAGATCGTTGCCAAGGCCAAGGAGGAGGGAAGGAAGGTCCTCCTAGAGCACGAAGCCAAGGAGCTCATAGCGAGCTATGGGATACCTGTAACCAAGATACGCCTAGCTAGGAGCGAGGACGAGGCTGTCGAGGCCGCTAGGGAGATAGGATTTCCTGTCGTTTTGAAGATAGTATCGCCGGACGTCATCCACAAGAGCGATGTCGGCGGGGTCAAGGTGAACCTGAAAACAGAGGAAGAGGTCAGAAATGCCTATAGGGGTATTCTGGAGAGCGTGAAGGCCAATGTACCCAACGCGAGGATAACTGGTATACTCGTTCAGGAGTTCGCCCCCCAAGGTCTGGAGCTGATAATAGGTCTGATCAGGGATCCCCAGTTCGGGCCCACGGTCATGTTCGGACTGGGCGGTATATTCGTCGAGGTTTATAGGGATGTCTCCTTCAGGGTGGCTCCTCTCTCAGAATATGACGCAGACTCCATGATGAAAGAGATCAAGGCCTACAAGCTGCTGACCGGGTTCAGGGGAATGGAACCAGTCGATCTGGAGGCCCTCAAGGATGCTCTCATAAAGGTGGGTCAGATAGGACTCGACATTGAGGAGATAGCCGAGATGGATTTAAATCCGGTTATCGCCTATCCAAAGGGAATCAAGGTCGTTGACGCTAGGATCATTCTGAGGTGATCGTATGGCTAGAAAGATTTCGGAGCTCTATGAGATGCAGGTCTACACGAGCGATGGTCAGTATCTGGGGATAACGGAGGATTTCGTTTTCGACGATGTGGAGGGGAGGCTGGCCGCCCTAGTGGTCTCCACGGGAAGGAGGGGCGAGCGAAGGACCATACCCTACGATGCCGTGAAGGCTTGCAAGGACATATACATAGTTCAGGTCTGATTCCCTACTTTTTCCTCAGATCAGGGCAAAAAGGAAAGGAGGAGATGGGATCATCTACCCTTGAACTCGGGCTTTCTCTTCTCCAAGAAGGCATTTATCCCCTCCTTGGAGTCCTCAGTTCCGAATACCAATCCGAAGGCTAGGGTCTCCGCATCCAACTTGGTGCCATTCAGGAGGGCCTTGTATATCTCTATGGCCTTCGCTGGTCTTTCAGCTATCTTCATGGCCAGCGACCTGGTTTCCTCCTCCAGTTTATCGTGAGGGACGACTCTGTTCACCAGTCCTATCCTGAGGGCCTCGTCAGCGCCTATGAGATCTCCAGTGAACAGGAGCTCCTTGGCCTTGGCCACCCCCACGAGTTCGGGAAGCCTGTACGATCCACCCGCCCCGGTTACTATCCCCAAGGTTATCTCGGGCTGTCCGAACTGCGCCCTGTCGCTGGCTATCCTCAGATCGCAGGCCATCGCCAGTTCCAAGCCCCCGCCCAAGGCGAAACCGTTCACCATGGCGATGACAGGTTTTCGGAACTCTCTTATCCTTCTAAAGGCCTCATTAAGCCTCTTTGAGAGCTCGAAGGCCTCGATGGGCTTTAGCTCCTTAAACATGGTCACATCGGCTCCCGCACTGAATGCCCTACCCTCCCCGGTGATCACCACCACCCTGACGGCCTCGCTCTCGGCTTCGTCAAGCGCCGACACTATTCCCTCCACGACATCCATGTTGATCGCGTTGAGCTTATCCGGCCTGTTAACGATGATCCAAGCTATCGGGGGGGTTTCGCGATACAAGACCGGTCCAAACTCCTTCTCCTTGAGGCCGTAGTCGAAGAAACCCCTGCCGGACTTCACCCCCAGCTCGCCTCTAGCCACCTTCTCGGCGATCAGGGGATCCACCTCGTACTCCGGGAGTCCGTACTTTTCCTTCTTAGCCTCTATGACCGCCTTCACCCTATCCAGTCCGATCTCGTCAGCCATCTTGAGGGGCCCCTTCGGGAAGTTGAGTCCCAGTACGACGGCCTTATCGACATCCTCCGCTGAGGCGACTCCGTTCCTGACCAGCCAAGCTGCCTCGTTTATGGCCATGCTCAGGACCTCCAGTGGATCGAAGGGCGCCTCAGGATCGGCGGGTATGTTGGGCCTCCCTGAGGACCAGTCGTAGAAGCCCTGGCCGCTCTTCCTACCCAGCTTTCCACCCTCAGGGAGCTCCTTCCAGCTCTTGCACGGGGTGAGGATGAAGCCCCTCTGGACCATCGCGTCGATTATGTCCCTCATCACATCCAGACCGATGAAATCGGACAGCTCGAAGGCCCCCATCGGGAGACCGGCCTTGCCCTTGAGCGCAGCATCTATGAGGAGCTTGTCCACTCCCTCTCTCTCCATGATGAGGCAGGCCTCGTTAAGCCACCTCACCAGCACCCTGTTCACG
>JAMOVA010000127.1 GCA_027061785.1 Thermoproteota archaeon | reverse complement strand
AGGATGTGGGCATCTCCAGAAGGGGTATAGGTGAATCCATCTCGCTCGCCGCCCTGGGATCGCTCATCCTGCTCTCGGTGCACTTGGCCATGGGCGGTGAGCCCAACCTCAATCTATTGGGCACCCTCCACCTCTTCCTCGTCGTGGGACCGGCGGAGGAGCTGGTGGACAGGGGCTACTACTTCTCCATGACGGCCTCGGATTTAGGGGGAAGGTGGAGGTTCTGGGGCGCTGCCTCGATAAGCTCCCTCCTCTTCGCCCTCAGTCACCTTCCCATAGACCTCTTAGTTGCCAAGTACGGTCCCGGGGATGTGGCCATGCACCTGCTGTCTGTCTTCTTCGCGGGGATGGTGCTAGCCGGCTACTACTACTTCGGATGGAACGTAGCTGGCCCTTCCATACTGCACGCGGTGATGGATGTTTGCGGCGCCTACATAACCTTCAAGGAAAGCGCCTCGCAGTTCATGGCCACTGGAATTGGAATGACTGCCATAGCCGTCATTCCAGTGATCTGGTGGTTCCTGAGGGTCAAGCTAATCCGCACCGGCTCTCGATAATATGTGGAGGAGGGCCTCCTTCACCCTCTCCAGCCTCTTCTCTAAGTCCATGCCCCTCAGATCTATCTCCTCAGCTACTTTGGCTGGCTTGGGAGTGAGGACGTAAACCCTATCTGCCAGGGGCAGCAACTCCTCCAGTTGATGGGAGACTATCACGGTCGAGAGCCCGTACTCGTCCCAGATCCACTTCAGAGCCTCCCTCAGGGAGGCCCTAGCCTTGACATCGAGGCCCGTGAACGGTTCGTCCAAGAGAAGGATCTCCGGCTCGAGGACGAGGGCTCTAGCCAGAGCTGCCTTCCTTCTGGTGCCACCGCTGGCCTTCCTGGGGTGGAGGGACAGATCGGAGTCGGTGAGCCCCACCATGCTCGAGTACTCCCTGACCCTCCTAGCGAGCTCCTCCCCCCTCATCCCGTGGTACTTCAGCCCCAAGGCAACGTTCTCCCAGAGGGTCTTCCAAGGGAGGAGCCTGTCCTCCTGAAACACAATGCCGACCTTCCCCTCCCTCCTGACGCTCCCCCTGTCGGGCGACTCCAGTCCCGCCATTATCCTCAGGAGGGTGGTCTTCCCGCACCCATTTGGTCCCACTACTCCCAAAACCTCGCCCCTATTCAGGTGCAGGCTTATATCGACTAAGACAGGCTCCGAGAAGCTCTTATATATGGAGGAGACGTCCAGCATCACTCTAGCCATCTCTTAGCCCTCCTCTCCAATGGTTTGAGGACCAGCTGATCCAGCCCCAGAACTAGGGCGATTAGCACGAGGGACCAGGCCAGGACCCCGGAGGCATCGGCCAAGTTGTAGCTCCTGATTATCATGTAGCCCACTCCGCCGCTCGATCCGAAGGCCTCGGCCACGACGCTTATCCTCAGGGCGGTTCCCAATCCAACCCTAGAGGCCGAAGCCAAGAGGGGAACGGAGCTGGGCAGGATCACCTCGAAGAACTCGTCCGACGGTCTGGCCCCCACCGACCTGACGGCCTCCAGCAGGCCCGGATCGGCCGATGAGAGGGCCGATACCGTGGCCGTGAGGATGTGTGGGAGCGTCACGGCCGCGACTACCAGTATGGGAGGGAGCGGGCTCAAGACACCTAAGGTGGCGACGAGGACGAGGGACCAGACGAGGGCAGAGGTGCTGTTGAATATCTCGGAGAGGGCCTCCGAAAATCCCCTGATCAGGGGGAGCTTGTGAGAGAGGAGGCCAAGTACCATGGAGGCCAGAAACGAGAGGGAAAACCCGGTGATGCTGTTGTACAGGGTCTTGAGCACCTGGGGAACGACCTCCTCTAGCCTCATGCTGAGCAGGTAGGCTAGCACCTCCACGGGACCGGGGAGCATGCCGGTCGCTGATGCCGAGATCCATATCGCCAAGACGAAGAGGCCAGCGAGTATCCTGCCGGTCCTGAAAGCAATTCCCTGTACCCTGTCGGCCCCTTTATTTCCTTGAGTCATGGTGTCTGACCTCTCACCAACAGGAGCAACCATCGAGAAGGCTCTTAAGGATTTGGTCGGGAAAGGGGAGGGTTAAGGGATCAGCCTCCCCAGAAGGCCTTGGACGCGAGCTCCTTCAGGGCATCCTCGCCTACCTTCAGGTAACCTCCCTGACGGGCCAGCTCCCAGGCGGAGATTATGCCCTCCCTCGCTTCCTTTAAATTGCCGGTCCATATCTTCACCCTCGCCATGAGCGTGCTCACCTCCTCGTCACTCAGGCCGTAGAGTTTCTTGAGGATGGAGGGAGCTTCCTCGTTCCACCGTTGAGCGGCCTTATCCCTCAGCTCGAGGAAGGCCTTCACATCGTCCGGCCTCCTCAGGAAGCCCTCCGTGGCGACCCACACCAGCATGACCGGCTGCTTGCCCACATACTTCTCAGCCAGATCCGTGAAGTCCACGTGCTCGTAACCCTTGGCGATGAGCTTGGAGGCCATGGGTTCCCAGACCACAGCTGCATCTATGTCGCCCCTATCCAGTGCTGCCACCAGCTGGGGAGGAGGCATGTCCACCACCTCGTAGCCCTTCACGCCCGCTAGCCTCGTGTACGCCTGGAACATCGCGTAGGTCCCGCTGGCCGTCGTCGCGCCGACCCTTTTGCCCTCCAGATCCCTCAGGCCACTCACCCCGACCACAGCCTGGTTCTGCAGCATCTCAGCGGCGATTATCTTCAACTCCTTCTTCGAGGAGAGGGCGAACTTCGCGTACATCTCGGAGGTTATGACGGCCACATCTACCTCGCCCTTCGACAGGGCTTGGGCCACATCCAATGGCTTGTCGAACCTCATCACTTTGAGCCACTCAGCCTTCCCCTCCATCAGGTCGAGTGTGCTGATCCCTCCCTGTATGGTGGCCGCTATGACAGGGCTCCGCTGCTTGGGTATTAGAGCATAAGCCACCAAGACAATTACGACGAGAGCTAGCAGGTAGAGGAGCCTCCTCATGTTCTCCCCGCCCCTCCCCCTCCACCATAAAAAAATGATAGCGGCGTCTCGCTGGTGCGTCAACTACAAGTTTGAAGACTTTTCGGCCAAGAAAGGGATATGTTTGGTATTCTACGAGAAGTTCGCCAGAAAGTACTTCGAGGAAGCAGAGAAAGACCTTAAAAGAGCCTTAGGATCGATCGAGTTCGAGGACCACTCTAAGTCGGTCTTTCACTCGCAGCAGTGCGTTGAGAAGGCCGTGAATGCTATGATTGAGGCCCAGAGGAAGTACTTGTACGATACGGCCCTATGCTGGGAACCGACTTTCCAGACGTGTTCCCGGATGAGCGGACAGAGTACCGGATGTAATCAGGTGGTTCACTCAGTAGGACTACGTGCTCTACAACAGGCATGGGAGGTGGAACCTGAGCAAGGTAGCCAAGATACTCCTGAGGAGGAAGGTGAAAGCCGAGGGAAAGGACCGGCAAACACTTAATTTAACGTGAGGCTACTTCGTGGGAGTTAAAGTTGGAGGACCTCAGGAGCTTTCTGGAGGAACTTGAGAGCAGGGGAGAACTCAGAAGGGTGAAAGCTCCGGTCAGCGTGGAGCTGGAGATAGCGGAGATCCTGAGAAGGGTCGCGCGAGGTGGACCAGCGCTTCTCTTCGAGAATGTGGAAGGTTTCGAGGGCTGGAGGTTGGTGGGTAATCTGTTCTCGAAGCTAGAGAGGGTGAAGCTGGCTTTAGGGGTTGAAAGGCTGGAGGAAGCTGGCGAGAGGTTCACTAGGCTCGCCAAGGGTCCACCTCCTCTCACCTTGGGGGAGAAGGTCAGAACCCTGAGGGAAGCTGCGAGCCTCGGCAAGTACCTGCCCAAGATGTCCAAGGCCCCATGGAAGGGCAATAAGTGGAGCGAGCCTGACTTAGATAAGGTGCCGGCGATCAGGACGTGGCCAAAGGATGCTGGGAGGTTCTTCACCTTCCCCATCGTCATCACTAGAGACCCGGAGACGGGAATACACCACTTCGGGGTTTACAGGATGCAGATAATGGGGAGAGACGTCACAGGGATGCACTGGCACATACACAAGAGAGGGGCCGCCTACTATGAGAAGTACGGTGAGGAGATGCCTGTAGCGGTAGCCGTGGGCGTCGATCCGGCCGTGGCCTTCGCAGCGGTTGCGCCAGTACCAGAGGGGATAGACAGCTACCTCTTCGCCGGTGTCATGGCTGGTAGGCCCATACAGGTAACTAGGGGAGAGAGCGGACTCTTGATTCCCTCTTCAGCCGAGTTGGTGATGGAGGGCACCGTTCCACCCGATGAGACCCGCATCGAGGGACCCTTCGGAGATCACATGGGCTACTACACGCCTCCAGCCCCCTTCCCAGTATTCAGGGTGGAGAGGATGTACACGAGGGACGATCCGATATTCCACGCCACCGTGGTGGGTTACCCGTGGCTGGAAGATGCTGTGCTAGGGAAGGCGGTGGAGAGGACCTTCCTGCCCTTCGTGAGGATGCTCATGCCTGAGGTGGCGGATCTGAACCTGCCGGAGTACGGGCTCTTCCACGGTATCGCCATAGTGTCCATCAGGAAGAGGTACCCCGGTCACGCGAGGCAGGTGGCAATGGGGCTCCTTGGCCTGGGGCAGTTCTCCCTGACCAAGATGGTGGTGGTCGTGGACCATGACGTGGATGTGCACGACCTGAATCAGGTGATGTACGCGGTGGCCTCGACAGTGGATCCCCAGAGGGATGTGCAGATCGTGGAGAACGCCGTCGCCGACGAACTGGATCACGCCAGCGTCGCCCCCAGGATGG
>JAMOVA010000126.1 GCA_027061785.1 Thermoproteota archaeon | reverse complement strand
CCCCCATGGAAGTCCCGTCTTGAGAATCAGGATGGATCGGGACAGGGTCGTGAAGGCCATCTTCATACCCAAGGAGGGGGGTGAGAGAGGAGCCGGTACCGGGGGGACGGTCCACCTGAACATCCAGGTGATCGGTAATGGGACCACGGAGCCGGCCCCTGGGAGGCACACCTACTCTAGGGGAAGCATCGCCCTCGTTAAAGCGGAGCCGGCCGAGGGATACGTCTTCTATCAGTGGGAGATAGATGGCCGGAGGGTGGGTAGGAACTCCCCGCTGATCGAGGTTGTGATGGACGAAGATCACGTGCTGAAGGCCTTATTCGTAAAGAAATCCCTAGTAGCCCCCCTAAAGAGCATAAGTCCTAATGGGAATGCCAGTTTAGGGGTTGGCGGAACCGCCGGAGCTACTGGCTGGGACTTCCCCTCAGACTACAGGGTCATCGCTGGGGGAATCGACCTGAGTTTCAACGAGGATCTTCTGGGTGAGTTCGGGGACCACGGAAATTACACCATTTATCTAGGTGGTCCCGCCGCGATCCCGTTTACCTGGAGGGATTACGGCGTATCGTTCGAGAGGTGTTCCCTCGTGGTTAACGGCAGGAGATTCAACGCATCTTTCGGGGAAGTGGACTACGCGGTAATACTTCTAGAGGCAGACGGAACAATCAGGATAGGTGGAATTACCAGATACGGGACAAGGGCCGGCCTGATGTGGTTGCTTCAGGAGTACGACTTCACAGCTGGGGAAAGCCTGATCATGGTGGAGTGGATCGATCTGAACGGGAACGGAGAGGTTGATTTCTGGGAAATATCGCCTGTCCTAGAGCAGTAGATCGAATTGTCCTGACAAATTAACTTGAAAAAATTGCAGTTAAGCGCTAATACGATTTTGATGGGCTCCAAAAACTGTCACTCAAGGAAAATAAGTTACAGAAGATCCCCGGTTAAGCAAATATTTCTTATAGATTAATGTATCATTGTTATCTGGTATTTTAAATTACGTGCACTAGTATTGAGCTTATAGGAGCAGTTCGTTCATCGAAGTTCGCTGGGGATTTATCACCGTTAACTTTAACGATAAATGATCTCCTCGGTTAAATTGATGACCCCCCGTGGCTTCACGATCTCCGGGTCGAAAGGGGGCGGGAGAGCGGTCCCCTTCACTCACCCTTTAGGTTAAATTAACCGTAAGGCTTATAATAATTTTTCCGACAAAACTTGCGGGTCAACCCCATGAGTATATACTTACGTCGTTTCATTATGCTGGGTCTGGCCCTAGTTTTATTGGCCAGCGTGGTCACATTGCATCAAGCGTCGGCCTGTCATTCCAATATCCACATCATAGATGTGGATACGGGACAGCACATCACCGGATGCAAGGCTGTGAAGGTGGAATTCAAGAAACACGAATGGGATAACTACCATACAGTCGGCAATTACAAGGATGGAGATCATGTTTCAAAGGGAGAGGGATATTACAGGTTCACGTACAGGTCGGGAGTGTGCCAGGGCTATAAATTCGATCATTGGAAGGCCTCAGGTAGCGTTCTGGTGATCAGAAACAGTGGGGGAGTTCTCGAATACGAGTTAGTGGGGAATTCGGGCGATGCGACTCTCTATCTCAAGAAAGAGAAGGTGGATCTCTACGTCGATATAGAGCCTGACGGCGCAGGTAAGGTGAAGGCAAGTCCCAAGGATGTCAATGGTCACAACCTAGTTTCCGGGGATGACGGCACTCTAACTTACAATAAGGGGACTACGGTTAAGCTCACACCTCAGGCGGGGGAGGGTTGGGAATTCGATCATTGGGAAGGTGACGGCTGGGGAAGCCACACGAGAACTGTGAAGATGTGTGGTGATAGATCGGTCAAGGCTGTCTTCAAAAAGGTAAAGCACAAGTTGGTCGTAACCCACAGACCCTCGAACGGGGGAACAACTTCGCCCTCGGGAACTCACTGGTATCCGCATGGAAAGAAGGTCACGGTAACAGCTTATCCGAATACCGGCTGGAAGTTCGACCACTGGGAGCTGTCACAGTGCGGCTGCAGCTGCGGGTGCGGCTGCGGAGGTGGGGGAGGTGGAACCCAGATTCTCTACGACAATCCGGTGAAGATAACCATGGACAAGGATTACTGTCTAGAGGCCGTGTTCGTGGAGAAGCCAGCTCGCCTGAAGATCAACATAATGGATCAGGACGGGACGGTCATATCCCACCTTCCGAGTCCCGTGAAGCTGACCACCGGCACCTACTACACATCGGCTCAGGAGGACCTAGACTACGGCACCGAGGTCACCATAAACAAGGTGCCTTGCCAGGGATCAGGGTGCATCTCCGGCGATGAGAAGCTCGTGTTCGATGAGGCCAAACTCAACAACGTGAAGATCGCCAGCCCTGAGGGTTACAGCTTCACCGTGCCCGTACACGATGAGTATCCAACGGTGCTGGACTTCTACTTCCAAAGGAGCTACAAGCTGAACCTGAAGATAGTGGATCAGGACGGGACGCCGATAACGCTGCCGGGATGCAGCGTGACCCTGACCGTGGGAGGCGACTCCTTCTCCAGATCCTCCAGCGACTGGAGGTGGGTGGAGGACGGAACCAAGGTCACCATCTCCAGCATACCTGACATGTGCTCCTCCACCAATGAGAGGTACGTCTTCAAAGAGGTCTACGTGGACGGGACGAAGAGGAGCGAGGGCTACTCCTTCACCATGGACGATGCCCACACGGTGAAGGTCGTCTACCAGAGGCAGTACAAGCTGGACATAGAGATAGAGGATAAGTACGGTAACCCCATAACCCTGACCGGGTGCAGCGTCAGCCTGAGCACCGGGTCTTACAAATCCTCCGACTCGGAGTGGCTGGACGAGGGCACTCAGGTTAACGTCATCAACGTGCCGGACGTGTGCAACTCCGGGAGCAGCAGGTACGTCCACTTCTCCACCAAGCTGGACGGCAGCACCTTCTCCGGTACGAGCTTCGAGATGGACGACCACAGGGTCTTCGAGGTCAGGTACAAGGTGGAGCACAAGCTGACGGTCAAGATACTGAAGGAGGGAGGTGGTTCCCTCACCATACAGGGAGACCACGTGAGCATCGACGTGGATCCCTCCTCCTACAGCTTCACCACCACCTCGACCACCACCAAGTGGATCGAGCACAACGCGGAGGTGACCATAGCCAGCGTCCCCGACGAGTGGAGCGACGGCTCATACAACTACAAGCTCAGCAAGATCGTGAGAGTGGGTACAGGACAGGTGAGCGAGGGTTACAGCTTCACCATGACGAGCGACAACGAGATAGACATCTACTACTCCAAGATGGTCGAGCTCGATGTGAAGGCCGTGAACGAGCTTGACAACACCGTGACCGGGCTGGGAGTGAAGTTGAACCCGCCGAACTCCGTGTACAGCTCCGCGACCGTCGAATACGAGGAGGGAACGTCCGTCACGGCCACGCCCTCCGGGACCACTGGCTTCGTGTTCGACCACTGGATCCTCGATGGATCATCGGATTCCTCCACGACGAAGACCTTCACCATGGACGATGACAGGGAACTGAAGGGAGTGTTCTGGCACGTGAGGGACATACACTTCCAGGTGGTGGACGATGAGGGCGCTGCCTTGGGATGCAGCCTCACCCTCACTTACGAGGGCATGGGCAGCGAGCCGGCCTTCACCCCCATGAAGAACCCGACCTCGGGAGGGACGTTCACCAACGGACAGACCAAGAGTGGCGTTTACCAGTACAGCAAGTATTCGGTCACCGCCGGCACGTGCTCCGGCTACCGCTTCGACCACTGGGAGATAACGGGGACGAGCGATCACACCGAGTCGGGCAGCACCGCTAACTTCGAGGTGCTCTCCGGCGATGTCACCGTCAAGGCCGTCTATGTGAAGCAGGTGACCCTCACCACCTATCTGGTGGACGAGGATGACGCGGCCCTGTCCGGGGCTTCCATACTGGTCAGCCCGCCTGGCAATCAGTTCGGCAATGGAGATACTCGCACCTACGACAGGGGCACCTCCATCACCGCTGGCACAAGCACCACCCCCGCTAGCTACAAGTTCGACCACTGGGAGCTTGACGGCGTATTCAAGGGTACGGGGAGCACGACAACCTTCACCATGGACGATGACAGGGAACTCACGGCCATCTACTGGGAGATTCACGATGTATCCTTCACCGTGGTGGACAACCACGGTAACTCCCTCGCCTGCAAGGTGACAGCGGTAGTGGGAAGCCCAACTGGTGCAAGGAACACGCCGAGGCAGGCACCCACCCCTCATGGAGATTACGGCAACGGAGATGAGCTGACGGGGATCTACAAGTACTCCGATGTGATGCTCACCGCGAAGGCATGCTCGGGCTACCGCTTCGATCACTGGGAGATAACCGGAGGCAGCTCCACGACCACTTCAGGCGCGTCCGCGAGTTTCAAGGTGGGAGACTCGGACGTAACGGTAAAGGCCGTCTATGTGAAGCAGTACAAGCTGGTCATAAGCGTCGAGCCTCCGGGAAGCGGGACCACCAGCCCACTTCCACCAGGCACGTACATGCTCGATGAGGGCACCAAGGTCGATCTTTTGCCAGCAGCTAATGCGGGCTGGGCCTTCAGCCACTGGACCCTCGACGGTGTGGACACAGGCTCCGTGGAGAACCCCGTGCTGGAGGTGGTGATGAACAGGGACCACGAGGTCGTGGCGCACTTCGTTCAGGGCCAGGGTCCGACGCCACCCATACCAGTCGGCTCGCCTGCGTACAAGGCCTGCGAGCTCTTCCCAGAGGGCTGGCCTTACAGCGCCAAGTACAGGAGCCTCTACGTGGATCTCAACTTCAATGACGACCTGCTGAAGAACCTCTCAGGAATGGCCTCTCCAGTGGAGAAGGACAACATTCTCGTCTTGGGCAGATTAGCGACGAATCCGCAGCCGTGGAGCAAGTTCGATGTGAGGCTGACCAACAGGTCGCTGACCATAAAGACCGTGGAGTACCAGGCAGAGTGGGGCAAGAAGGACTACGGGCTCGTCTACATAAACTGCGGCGGTAACTTCACCACCTGGGTAGCCGGCGTGACCAGGTACGGCACCAGGGCAGCGCTGATGTGGTTGCTGAACCATCCGGATCAGATGAAGAGCCACCTCTTGGTCGCCGTGGAGTGGGTGGATACGAACGGAAACGGACGCGTGGAAGACCAGGAGATCAGGGTCATATACACGCTGCCCTGATCTCCCCTAATCCTTATTTGTCGGCGAGTTTCGTGCCTCCGGCATACCCTTTTTCAGGTGATCATCTCTTGAGATTTTTCGTTGTCTCCGTCAAGACGCTCTTGTATTTCCCAATGTGTTCCCGAATACTGCGAGCTTTTCGCGTTGCAACCTATTTTTCTCACTTTCACTTTTAGTACGGGGTTAATTTTATAAGATGATTTTCGACTTGTTTTTCGGTTGATATATATGCTACGCAAGATAGGTAGCATCGCCATGCTGGCCGTGCTACTTGGCCTCACGCTGGGAGTGCTCGACGTGAGGAAGACAGCTGCCTGCCATTCCAACGTGTTCATCATCGACATGGATACGGGAGAGCACGTGAGGAGTTGCACCAACCCCGTCCTCGGGGAATTCTGGAGAGATGGGAGGTACAGAAGTCGCTACTTCAACGATGGAGGCAGGGCCGGTTGGGGCAAGGGGGTGTACAAATTCACCTACACCGGGACCTGCGGCCAGTACTTGTTCGATCACTGGGAGGTGCAGGGGAAAGTAGCTGACGTGACCAAAAGCGGCAAGTCCATACAGTACAGGCTCACTGGGGTTGAGGCCAACGTCTTCCTCTACTTGAGGAAGCCCAAGCTCACGGTCAAGGTCGATCCGCCGGGATCCGGTGAGGTCGCTCCCTACGGGGTGGGCGTCCACCGACTGGACGCTGGTACCAGAGTGAAGCTCACCCCCAGACCCCACGCTGGCTGGAAGTTCGACCACTGGACTGTCGACGGTACTAGGGTTAACGCCCCCCGTGCTGAGGTGGTGATGAACAGGGACCATGTGGTAATAGCTCACTTCGTGAAGGAGAAGAAACCGACGCCCCCTCCCGTTCCGGTCGCATCTCCCGCCATAAAGGCATGCGAGTTGTACCCAACCGGATGGCCTTACACGGCCAAGTACAGGGGATACACCTCAGATCTCGAATTCAATGCCGATCTCGTGAGGAATCTCTCGAGGAAGGCCTACTACTGGGAGAAGGACAACATCCTCATATTAGGGATGCTCGCACTGAACCCGCAGCCTTGGATGAAGTACGACGTGATGATAGACAGGGACAGGGGTGCCCTCATAATCGGGGAGAAGGAGTACTTGGCGGTCAAGGGGGAGAGGGATTACGGGCTCGTCTACATAAACTGCGGCGGTAACTTCACCACCTGGGTGGCTGGAGCCACTGAATACGGCACCAGGGCAGCGCTGATGTGGTTGCTGAACCATCCGGACCAGATGAAAGGGCACATACTGGTGGCAGTTGAGTGGGTGGATGCGAACGGGGACGGAGTTGTGAGGGACTGGGAGATCAGGGTCATATACACGTTACCATGATCCTTCTCGCCCCCATTCTCCTCTATTTTTGATCAGGAGCTTTAAGCTTTCGACGCTCTATAGTTCAGGGAGGGTTAGTGGATCCGCGCCCCATTCCCCCAAGAGAGTTGTGCATTTCTATTTACGATTTCGGCAAAATAATTAAAATCCAATTAACACGTTCCGGACGTGATAACAGTAGTTTTTGAAAATAGCGCGAGATAAAGCTTATAGCTATGAGGACAACAAAATTTTGGGGCTTCATTATGCCCAGAAAGTTTAGTCGAAATATCGTTATCATGGGCGCGTTAGCGATAGCGCTGACCTTGATACTGAGCGGCCTTATCGTAGGCGCCAGCGCATGCAGTAACGGATGTGTTAGCGATTGTAAGAGTAAGTTTCCGAGCTGGATTCCAGATCTTGTCAAGAATGCCGTTTGTAACGCCCTCTGCAAGAAGGTAAACAATCTGGATGTCTATGTTAGACCGAAGAAGAAAGGGGTCGTGGATATAACCAAGACCAACTCGTGGAGTATAAAGGTGGAGAAGTTAGAATGCTCCTCTCTGTGGCCTCCGAACTGTGAGTGGAAGGTCATCTGGAACAAGAAGTGGGATGAAAGGGCGTCAACGTCAACGGACGATCATTACTCCACCTGGGGTGTGTGGAAGGATGTGAACGTTAACCTCGTGGGGTACAGGGCCTCGGCCTACCATCACACGTACGTGGACATGCATCCCAGGCCGAAGAGCGGCTGGGCCTTTGATCATTGGGAAGGGGCGTGCAGCGGAACTGGAGATTGCTCGCTGAATATCGATTCTAACAAGAAGGCCACGGCCAAGTTCTGGAAGGTCCAAGAATTCAAACTGTACGTGCAGGACAGAGGTGGCAGCTCCATCGGATGTAAGGTGACCCTGAACTTCGACCCTCCAAGGGGAGCTCACAACGCTCCGGATCCCGATGGAACCTACGGCAACAACTGGGGTGCCACCCTTTACAAGGGGACGTGGGTCACCCCAACCCCAACTGACTGCAGCGGTTACCGCTTCGATCACTGGGAGCTGAGCGGCTCCAGCTGGAGCGGGGGTAGATTCAAGATAAAGGGGAAGGATGTCACCCTAACAGCTGTCTACGTGAAGACCTGGAAGATAGATGTTAAGATAGGGAACGAGGACGGTAACTCGCTATCGGGATGTTACGTGACGGCCGACAAGGAGGACAACCATGGGAACAAGAAAGCCTACCACGGGGATACGCTGGAATATGATGAAGGCACTACCGTCACCCTCAGTCCGCACACTCCGTGCGGCTCCAGGGTCTTCGATCACTGGGGCACGTGGAACGGGGTTACAAACGGGGACTGCACGGGAACTGGGGATTGCACCCTCACCATGAATGGGAATAAGGGAGCTGCAGCCTTCTTCTGGAAGGTTGTGGACGTTAAGGTAGAGGTCGTCGATCAGGACGGCTCCAGCATGCCATCCTCCTGCAAGGTGAAGCTTGAGTTCACCTCCCCCAAGAATGCGGAGCAGGCTCCCGACTACACTGGGCAGTACGCTGATGGATCCACTTTGAGCGATGTCTACAAGTACACGGAGATAAAGGCCTCTCCCCTCTCATGCTCGGGCTACCGCTTCGATCACTGGGAGCTGGAGGGAGCTAGTGGGAATCCGGGTGCGGGCATCACAGTTGGTGACAGCGACGTCACCATAAAGGCCGTGTACTGGAAGCAGGTCACCCTCGACTTCGATATAGAGGATGACCTAGGCGGCGCCGTGGGGGCCAGCCTGCACCTGACGTTCGCACCTCCCGAGGGAGCCGATCCCATCTACACACCGATGGATGGGGACTACGACAACACGGACACCATAACCATGGACATAGGTACTCATGTATCCGCCTCTCCCAACTTCTACAGCGATCACAGGTTCGACCACTGGACCGGGCCTTGCTCCGGAACGGGAGCCTGCTCCTTCACCATGAACGGAGACAAGACCTTGGGCGCGGTCTACTGGAAGCTGGTGAAATTGGACGTGAAGGTGAAGGATGAGCTCGGCTCCTCCACGGGGTGCACGGTGCACCTGGACTTCACACCCCCAGCTTCTGCTCAGAACAATCCGGCAGATCCCGATGGAGACTACAACGATGGGGATTCGGTGAAGGGCCTCTACAGAGGGACTGAAGTCTCTCCAAGCTACTACTCCTGCTCGGGATACCGCTTCGATCACTGGGAGCTGGACGGTGCAAAGTGGTCCGGCAGCTCCTTCACCATGGACAAGGACCGCACCATAAAGGCCGTGTACTGGAAGCAGTACACCCTGACCATCAAGGTGGCTCCGACCACCGCTGGAGATACGCACACCTACCATGTGGGCACCTACAAGGTCGACAGGGGAAGGATCATCAGCCTGAATCCCACTGCTAATGCAGGCTTCGAGTTCGACTACTGGGAGCTGGATGGCGCCAACAAGGGATCCGGAATAACCCTGACCTTCACCATGGACAAGGACCATGAGGTCGTGGCGCACTTCAAGAAGAAGGAGTCACCACCTCCGACACCGGCAGTGCCCGTGGCGGCACCCACCTACGAGGGCTGCATTCTGCCCCTCGGGTTCCCGAAGGACATGAAGTATAGGGGGATGTACCAGGATCTGCAGTTCAACCAAGACCTGCTGAGCAGGCTCGCGGGGAAGGCCGGAGCCGAGGAAAAGAAGAAAGTCATCGTGCTGGGTGGCCCGAACGTCATACCCTATCCTTGGGAGCAGTACGAGGTTTACTTCGAGGACAGCACCCTCAAGGTCAAGGACCACACGTATACCGCGGTCTACGGGGAGAAGGACTATGGAACGATACTCTTTGAGTGCGATAACATGGTCGTCAGGGTAGCGGGGATAAACAGGTTCGGAACCAGGGCAGCGCTGATGTGGCTCCTACACCATCCGGATAAGGCGAGCGGTAAATTGCTCATAGTCGTCGAGTGGGTCGATGCGAACCACGACCATCAGGTGCAGGACGAGGAGATCACGGTAGTCTACGAAGTACCGTAATGGCTCATTTTCCTTACTTTACCCCACTTACTTTCTTTCTTTTTTATGGTATGTGGACAGCAACAAAATGGCAAGAGACCTGCACCCAATCTAAAGCTCCTCCAAACGCAGTAAACTTGAGACTTAATTAACTCTATTGATGATAAAAAGCACATTTGACGATCTTTCAGGTTATTGCTACCTTCATCGATTGCTTAAGAGCGATTTTCCGAATCCCGCTATCAAAAACAGGGGAAACAGCCCAAGTGATCGGGAGCACTTCCATAATGCAAAATCGTTTTAAGTATACCTCAAAGTAAAGATGACCCAGGCTTTCATCATGTCAGGGCGGCTTTGGATCGCCGCGATTCTGGTGATCTTGGCCGTGGCAGCCGTCCTGGTGTCCTACAAGAGGATCAGCCCGGTCGGTTCCTCGGTCAACTCCCAGAATGCGGTTGGAGATAAATCCCTCCTAGTCAGGCTGTATGAGCTGGTCGACCCAGATACGGAGGCACAGGTATTCCCGGTAGGATCAGGTACCATTCATTACAGGCTGTGGATGCGCGTCGGGATAGTGCCTCCTTGGTGGACCCTCGCCTCTGAAGGGACAACCTCTTCGAACTTCCACAGCTCCATCAATCAGGGCGGGTTTTTGGAGGCCTGGTCAGTGGGCAAGTACAAGGACCACGTGATAAGGGTCGACGAGAGCCCGGATGACTGGAGGTGCGAGGATGCATCCACTCAATCGGATGGCTCAGTGTATGCTAGGTGCAATGCTCTCTTCACCGACGTCAGGTTGGTCTTCTACTTCGGGAGGAAGATCACTTACTCAGGGACGGCGCATGGGCATGTGACCGCTTATGAAAGCTCAGGTATCATCCCCATCAACTCCGGGGAGTTGGTGCTCTACGGCTGGAGGGTGAAGGTGAAGGCCATACCGGATGAGGGATACGAGATTGCTTACTGGACCGTCGACGGAACTAGGTATGAGGCATCGCGTTCGATCCTCGTCACAATGGACGACGACCACGACGTAGTAGCTCACTTCGCTAGGGTGGGAACCCTCAAGGTCAGTTCCACTGAGGGAGGTACCACCGATCCCTCCGAGGGAACCTACACGTACATTCTGGAGAACCCAAAGACGATAAACCTGAAGGCGACCCCGAATGAAGGTTACAGGTTCGTGAAGTGGGAGGTCAAGAGGGGAGATCACACGAACACCTACACCGATCCCTCCATAAGCGTGACCCTGACCGAGGACCACCCGGAAGCGGATGCGAAGGCCTACTTTAATCCCATTAGGGGCCTCCGCGTTCTCGTCTCGGATCAGGATGGGGGCAGCCTATCCAGCGGCAAGCCTGTGAAGCTATCTCCAGCCGATCTGAACGGTGTGAGCCAGGCGGGTAACGGCGACACCCTTACCTACGATAAGGGGACTCAGGTGACGCTCACAAGCGATAACTTAGCTGGATATCGCTTCGACCACTGGGAGGGAGACTGCTCCGGAGGTGGGAGCTGCACCCTCGTCATGGACAGCTTCCACGAGGCCAAATCCATCCAGTGGAAGCTACAAAACCTTAAAGTGCAGGTCGTCGATCAGGACGGTCACGATCTGGACTGCACGGTCAATCTCGATTTCACCGCTCCATCGGGGAGCCACCACGCCACCGAGCCAGACGGTGATTACAGCAACAAAGTCATCTCGGGCATCTACAAGCACACGGAGGTGAAGGCTTCCCCGAACGATTGCTCCGGTTACCGCTTCGACCACTGGGAGCTGGACGGCTCCACGTGGTCCGGTGGCTCCTTCACCATGGACAAGGACCGCACCATCAAAGCGGTGTACTGGAAGCAGGTGACCCTCAAATTCAAGATAAGGGACGACCAGAAGGTCCTCATCGGTGCTAAGTTCCACCTGACCTTCACCAAGCCGTCGGGAGACCTCCACCCGAATGTGCCCGATGAGGGCGATTACGGGAACGACGACGTGCTCACCATGGACATCCACACCAAGGTGACCTCCTCACCTAACGCCTACCAAGGCTACAGCTTCGACCACTGGAACGGTCCCTGCCTGGGCAGCAGCGAGCAGTGCCACGTCACCATGAACGAGGACCTCACCATATCGGCCACCTACTGGAAGCTGGTGGACCTGAGCGTGGAGGTGAAGGACGAGTTGGGTGCCTCGACGAGGTGCAAGATACGCCTGAAGTTCTCCCCGCCAGCCTCCGCTGAAAACAACCCACCACGTCCCGATGGGGATTACGGGGATGGCGATGTCATCACAGGCCTCTACAGGGGCACGGAGGTGAGACACTCGGCGCTGACCTGCAAGGGATACCGCTTCGATCACTGGGAGCTGGACGGCAAGGAGTGGTCGGGCAACTCCTTCCACATGGATGACGATCGCACCCTGAAGGGAGTGTACTGGAAGCAGTACACCCTGAAGATAAAGGAGGAGCCCGATTCATCTGGAGACACCGCCCCTCTCAGGGTAGGGACGCACATCCTAGACAGGGGTACCGTGGTGAGGCTGTTTGCGAGACCGAACGCGGGCTTCGAGCTGGATTCATGGATCGTGGATGGGTACGAGAGAGATGAGTGGAGCATCGTGATCACGATGGACGGGCCGCACGAGGTGATAGTGCGCTTTTCGAAGGTGGAGCGCCCCGCTCCCGTGATACCCCAGGGACAGTCTGGGAAGCAGGAGTTCGAGACGTGCTCGCTGAATAAGAAGGAAGTCGAGTCGCTCAACTACAGGGGGGCTTACGCCGATCTCAATTTCAACCAGGATCTGCTGGAGAGTCTGGGAGGCAGGGCAAGTCCAGAACAGAAGTCCAACTACGTGGTGCTGGGAGGTCCGGACGTGATACCCTTCGAGTGGAGCAAATACGGGGTGAACTTTGGAAAGGGCACGCTCGAGGTTGGAGGAGGGACCTACACCTCCGACTACTCGGTAAGGGACTACGGCGTCATTCTGATGGATTGCAAGGACACGGTGATAAGGGTAGCGGGGATAAACAGGTTCGGAACCAGGGCAGCGCTGATGTGGCTCCTGAACCACCCGAGTGAAATGAGTGGGAAGGTCCTAGTCGTCGTGCAGTGGGAGGACCTGAACTGGGACCACATCGTTCAGGAGGGGGAGATCAGGGTCATCTACAGGAACCCTTAACTCCCCTCTCCGGCATTTTGCTTTCTTTCCGAACCATCTAGTGCTTGAAACCGCCAGATTTTTCGAGATATGAGAGACCACATGACGCTCAACTGTCTGGCAGGGTAGAACGCTGGTCCGCAGAGCGGGAGCAAGTATATGTGATCTTTTTCCACCATGTCCTCTTATCGTCGTTCGTCAACCCCTTTCACGGACATCGGAGTCCCTCAGGGAAGTGTCGGTGAAGGTAAGGATAACCCCCGTCTACGAGTTAACGTGGCTCTCCCTCAGCCATTTTTCTCACGGCCCCTCATATCTCTCAAGTTAATTGACTCGAGCAGCCAGGATCATCTTGAATGTTTTTGTAGAGTTTTCCCTAGACGAGGGCGCGCACTTTATTTCCGTTTTCGACCTTCAAATGCCGTGTCTGTCTCTTTCTGCTCCGTTCTAGGGACATTTCACCTCTCTTCATCTCTCCAGATAAAGTAAATAACGTTTCTCCGAGGTTATATAAATGTTATAATTCATTGTTATCCTAAATTTTTCGTATTATAGATGAAAACAACCGATTATAGCAATCTTTATTACTAAGGAAATCTCAGTCTTATCAGATATCGATGAGGTATATGAACGTAGCTTTTTTGGTGATACCGCTCCTAATAGCTCCTCTGCTCATGACCGCTGGGATGGTGGTCTCAGATGATTATGTCCACATTAATTTCCTTGTCATAGATGTGGACACTGGAGTACCCGTCACGTCCTGTAAACCGATAAAGATGGACATCTCTACTTCTTCCGACGGTCCTTTCTCTCCAGTCGGGATCTACGGTCACATGGGCAGTTACTCTGGCGGGATATATCGCATGCACAGATTTACCCCGCTGAGCTGTCTCGGATACGAGTTCGATCACTGGTCTGTGGAAGGAACCTACTACAGTAAGAGGACCTCTGGTAACCTTCTCTTCGTCTATATGAAGACGGAACCAATCGCTTGGGTCATCATGTATCTTAAGAAAACCGGGTACAAGCTGGAAGTATCCGTCGATCCCCTATCTTCCGGTGAAGTCTCACCCTACGGGGTTGGCACCCACACCGTGCCATCGGGCTCGAGGGTCTCCCTGACCCCGAGACCCAACGCTGGCTGGAAGTTCGACCACTGGACTCTGGATGGGAGCCCTGTGAACTTCAGGATACTGAGATTCACCATGAACGAGAATCACAAGGTCACGGCGCACTTCGTCAAGGAGAAGAGGAAGGTGATGCCTCCACCGATCGCATCTCCCGCCCCCGAGGCCTGCAAAACTTTCCCGAGTGGATGGCCCTACAGTTCGAAGTACAGGGGATACACGGAGGACATGGAGTTCAATTCGGACCTGCTGAGCGGACTCTCTGGTAAGGCCAAGTACTGGGAGAGGGACAACGTGATAACAGTGGGATGGATGGCCGTAAAACCCCAGCCGTGGGACGAGTACGGCGTGGAGATAAGGGAGGGCTTCATGGCGGTGAACGGCTCGAAGTTCTTCTCCGGCGAGGGGAGGGACTACGGGCTCGTGTACGTTGAATGTAAAGGGGATCACTCTACTAGAGTGGCAGGCGTCACCAAGAGGGGAACTAGAGCCGCTCTCATGTGGCTGCTGGAGAATCAATCTTACATGCGGGGGAAGATAGTGGTAGTGGTGGAGTGGCAGGACTCCAACCTCAACGGACGCGTGGAAGGGAAGGAGATAAGGGTCTTGTACGAGGTTCCCTGATCCCGGTCGGGACTGTTTCCGTTGGTTAGGTCCTCCAACGAGGTCCTTAGCTCGTTAATCCTCTCCCCCTTTTTATGACGTTGGCCTGCTGGATCGATCTTGTAATACCAGTTTCCTCACTCACCGATTCTCCCCCGATGCCAACTGACGCTCGGAGCAATTCAACCTCCGATTCAGAGATTTCCGGACAAAAACGCGTCGGACACCGCATGCCGGCCCCGCGCATGATGCGCGTTTCCTAGGGGAGATTTATTTTTAGGGAAGAAGTGGCTCGGATCCCTTACAGGGCGTGATTTCTCATGAGGAATTCTCTCGTCACCTTTTTTACGGCAGTAGCTGTTCTAGTGCTGTTGATGTCCTCCATAACCCCTCCACTGAAAATAAGGGCAGCTAGTAGGATCAGGGTCGACATTCTTTTCAGGGTAGTGGATGCTGATACGGGGAGTTCGGTAACCGGTTGTCGTCCGATCATACTGAAGAAGAGGGTGAAGGTCGATGGCAGGTGGGAGTGGAAGAGAATCGGGATCTTCGGTAATGGGGATGTTAAGACGGCCCATAGTAGATCCCTGCTGGTTAGACCGTCGAGGGCCGAGTGGTGCCAGGGATACGAGTTCGACAGATGGGACGTTCAGGGGAGTGGGATAAGAGAAGTAAGAGATCTGGGGAATCATAGAACGAAGATAAAGACGCAAAATACTGCCTCTCTCATGATAACACTCTACGTGAGAAAGTTATTCGTACTCACCGTCTCGGTGAATCCTGCCGGGGCGGGAAGCGTGAAACCCTACAGTCGGGGGACCCACGAGATCCCCAGGGGTACCCGAGTGACCTTGAAGCCGAGACCCCATGCTGGATGGAAGTTCGACCATTGGACTGTCGATGGAACTAAGGTGAGCTCAGAGAAGCTCAGTCTCGTGATGAACAGGGACCACAAAGTAGCTGCCCACTTCGCCAGGGTTTCCTCCCTCCCCAGTACGGGCTCGAGTTCCGGGCAGGAGCAACCTTCCAAGGTATCGAGGCAGGTGACCGGTGGTGAGGCTCCGGGATGTTCGGGAAGCATTGATATCTCCAAGCTGAAGTATAGGGGGTATTTCAGGGACTTGGCAGCAACCGAGGATCTACTGAGGAACTTCGGTGGTAAGGCCTCTCCTGATCAAGATGAAGGGGTGATCATAATAGGATCTCTGAGCATGTCTCCCCAGCCCTGGGAGAGGTATAACGTTTCCCTTAGCGAAAATGCCATTCGCGTAGCCGGAATGGAGATGAGCGCCGTCAGGGGATGGAAGGATTACGGCATCATATACCGGGAGTGCAGCGGGAAAGTTATCAGGGTAACTGGAACCACAGAGCTGGGAACGAGAGCCGCGCTTTTGTGGTTACTCGATCATCCCGGGGGCATGAATGGTAAGGCCGTCGTGGTAGTGGAGTGGATGGATGTTAACGGAGATCACCGTGTGCAGGAAAGCGAAGTGGAGGCAGTCTATTCAGTTCCATGAGAGTATCTCGATGCCCTTTTCTCCCTTATTCTTCTTTATTTTTTCCGTTTCTCTTTTCTGCTGTCGTAAATTGTTTATTACCTGGATAAGGCTGCTTGTATACCTCCATTCGACAGATCAAGACAGGAAACACGTCATTGCTCTCTCATATTGGTAATACCTTTCTCGAATTTGTTTTACAAATTGCTATATGGTCATCAAGCACAGTAATGGGATAATGTCTGATAAATTCTCTAAATTAAACGTGAATAAATAAATAGTCTATCTAAATTTCTCCATTATATGCATCTATATATCCAGTTAGAGAACATCTCACAGTAGATCTAATGGTAATACTTTTATTTTAAGTGTATTACCAAGAACGGATGGTCTGTATGCCCGCTAAGGTCTCCACCAAGGGTCAGCTCGTTCTCCCCGCAAAGATAAGAAAGAAATACGGCATTTCGCCGGGTAAGGAGGTCGAGGTGCTTGACTTCGGCTACGAGATAGTGATCGTCGCCCCGCCGCAGGGCAGGGGAAGGGGGATGCTGAAGTTCAGGGGCAATCCTCTAGAACTCGTGATGGAGGCTAGGGGGAGGTCCTCATGAGCTTCGTCCTCGACACGACCGCGATCATCACCTACCTCTCTGATCTGGGAGGGGCCGATCTGATAGAGGAGATGTTGGAGAAAGCATCTAAAGGAAAGGCTGAGATCTACGTGAATTACCTGACCCTCGCGGAACTGTACCACGTGATAGGGAGCGAATACACCACCAAGAAGGCGAACGAGGCGGTGGTGGCGGTGAAGAGGTGGCCCGTCTCTTTGGTTCCAGTGGATGAGAGCATCGCCCTCTCCGCCGGCAGGATAGTGGTGCAGTCGGGCCTATCCCTTCAGGACGCGGTGGTCATAGCCACTGCCATGGATAAGGACGCTGCTGTGGTGACCTCAAACCCAAAAATAGGTGAGTTTTTCGACGATGCGATAGTGTTGGGGTCGAAAGAGGGAACCTAATATTTCGAGCGGACTCGTCGCTGAGGGGAAAATTATTATTTTCCAATTGGCAATTGCTAATGTGTCCACGACGATAACCGTCAGCAAGAAGACCAAGGATCTATTGGCTAGGCTGAAGGGGAACAGAACTTGGGATGAGTTCCTCATGGAGCTAGCCCAGAAATACAGGAGGGAAAGGGCCCAGCAAGCCTTGAAGCAGTTGAGGGAGATAGAGTTTGACTCCTCCTATGAGGAGGTGAGGCTCAAATTAAGGTTGAAGGAATCCTGATAGACACGGATGTACTCATAGAGATAGACAGGGGCAGAGAAGAGCTCCCAGAGATCCCTTGCTTCATCTCCATTGTCTCACTTTACGAGTTTGCGCGAGGTAAGGCGGATCCTTTGAAATCGAAGGCTCTCTTGGAGGAGATATGCGGAGTTGTCCCTCTGGATAACGATGTGATCGCGAGGGCAGCTGTGATATGGAGGGATCTCAGGAGGGCTGGGAATCCCATTGACGACAGGGATCTATTAATTGGGGCCACAGCTATAGCGAAGGAACTGCATCTGTGGACGAGGAATGCCAAGCATTTCAGGAGACTGGTTGACTACGGCCTGAACATTTGGAGCTCCCCTAATTCTTAGGCGCTACGTTGAGTCCATGATCCTCAGGGGGCATTGTCCTATTGCTACCCTAAGAAGTATCCTAGAGGGGAAAGAAGGATGAGGAAGGAGGAAGGGCCTGACGAGACGGTTCGATCGATGTGCGAGGCATGACGATCTCCGACTCCCGGTATAACTCGCTTTTGTTGTAACTACGGGTGAGATTCATGTGCGGTCGCTCCCATCCATAAATGGATCATTTTTGAACAACAACGACGTTCAAAGTTAGAAGGGCTCAGCTTTTAATTTGGAGATACCCTCTACTGAGGATGCTGAGTGATCTGAGGAGCGGGATAGTAGAAAAGAGATCCAGTAAGCCAAGAGAGAAGGGCATCACCATGGTTCTAGATAAGCTGAGCCAGCCCTCCTCATGCCTAGGACTCGAGTACAGGGCCCCCTATATAGATTACGTGAAGATAGGATGGGGACTCCCCCTTCTGATGGACACCGACATGCTGAAGGAGAGGATCAGGCTGTATCACGAGTACGATGTGGATGTGGGGCTCGGCGGTACCCTCATGGAGCTGGCCACGATCAAAGGTGGTGCGAGGAAGCTCTTTGAGGAGGCATGGTCCTTGGGCTTCAACCTAGTGGAGATAAGCTCGGGGATAGTGGACATACCGCTGCAGGAGAGGCTGGAGCTGGCGGACTACGCCCACTCGCTCGGTTTTAAGGTAACCTTCGAGGTGGGCAAGAAGGATCCAAGCAGGAAGCTCTCCCTGCGCAGCGTTATGGAGGAGATCAGAACTGCCCTGGAGTTCAACAGGATATGGAAGGTCGTGATAGAGGGCAGGGAGTTCGGAAGGGCCTCCTGTCTCTTCGACGATAAGGGCAACCTGAAGTCCGACTGGTTCTCCGCCCTAATATCCCTTTTCGATCACAAGGACCTGATCTTCGAGGCGCCCCTCCTGAAGCAGCATGTCGAGTTGATCAGGAGGCTGGGTCCCAACGTCAACCTGGGAAACGTGAGGCTGGAGGATGTCCTCTCGCTCGAGAGCCTGAGGCTGGGGATAAGAGGTGACACCTTCCTGATAAAGTCGAGGGACCATCCGGTGGATGGGTCGCCATCGGAAAAATTCGTCCTCTACGTTCTGAGGCAGTTCGGACCTATGAGTTCCTCAGAGATCAAGAAGAAGACGGGATTACCGTCTAGAACCATATACAAAGCTCTAAAGAGTCTGAGAGATAGGGGGTTGGTGGAGCAGGTTTCCTTGGGAGGGACGACCGTCTGGGCCTCATCCCACATATAGAATTTTTACTCAAATAGCCCAAAGGATTTTGACTGCATGTAGGAACACATATATATTAGTATAAATAAACATAGTACGCCGCATGCTTTGCATAGGAGTACCTCCCCCGCATGCAAAACAGGCACAAATTCGCTTATAAACGCAACAAACTTGCGCGGCTAGGGTGTCTCGTTTGGTAACCGTGTCTAGGAGAGATTTCCTAAAGGGTCTAACTGCCGTGGCCATAGGGAGTGTAATAGCCCCCGTCAAGATATCACTTGCCGCCGAGGAGGAAGTACCCGAGCTTCCCTGGCCCTACAAGGAGCTGGACGTTGAATACGTGAGGAAGCTGGGCCACCTGGGTTACTATGCGTTCGAGTGCGCTGGAGGATCCTTCTGGGCCATAATGACCGCTCTAAAGGAGAAGGTGGGATATCCTTACACTACGCTTCCGCTTCCGGACAAGGATGTGGTGTTACAGGCGCTCAAGGAGAAGAAGCACCTTCACAGTCTCCTTCAGTTCGGGTACGGAGGTGGATTCGGCTGGGGAGGTAGCTGTGGATCCTTGGTGGGTTCAGGAACTGCCATCCAGATGGTATCTAACAACTGGGATAAAATAGGGAAGCTCCTCTACAGGTGGTACGAGTCTGAAATGCTTCCGACGGACATCAGCAACCAGTACGCGCATAATCATCAGTTCCTCGTGCCCAAGTACAAGAGCGACAAGATTCTGCCGAGAAATGTGAGTCATTCCATACTGTGCCACGTTTCGGTGGGTAAGTGGTGCGAGGTATCCGGATATGCTAGTGGATCGGCGGAGAGATCAGAGAGGTGCGCCAGGTTAACGGCGGATGTGGCCGCCAAGGCGGTGGAGCTGCTGAACGCCGATCTGAGGGGAGCGCTGCCGGAGGCAGGAAAGGTGACCCTCTCGCAGATAACCGCGGATTGCAGGACGTGCCACTACAAGGGCAAGAACTACGAGCAGGGCCAGTTCTCCAGGGGAT
>JAMOVA010000125.1 GCA_027061785.1 Thermoproteota archaeon | reverse complement strand
CTCCGGGTTGATGGGTGTGGGACCGTCTCTCCGGGCCTCTCCACTACTGAAGAGAGACGATGCCTTTCCCCTCTCCGCCAGACCGAGCTCTTCAACTTCCACGTATCCCATCACGCTGGAGTAATCGTGGATTATGTAGAAGTCCGGCTTGAAGTCCGGGGATGCCTCAAGAGCCCTCTTGAAAGCGGCGCGCACGGAAGGTAGTTGGGTGAGGTCCTTTCTACGATATATGGAGATCGTATCAGTCGCCTGACCAGAGGAAACTACTTCGACACTTCCCTCCTTACCTGCGTCCTTAGAAAGAACCACTGCTGCGGCCCCATCGCTGATGGGAGCGAGATCCAGCATCGTAACCGGTTCCGCTATCACCGGAGATGAAGCATAGCTTTGGGGCTTCAGCTTGAACCTGAGCTGGGCGTGAGGAGTCGTTGACGCGTTCTCATGCATTAGCAGGGGTAAATGAGAGAATTCCTCCTTTGGAACACCGTACTTCTTCATGTAAGCCCGCATCATCATGGCATGCATGGATTCCAGCGTCCCGCCAGGGAAGGCCTCGTACTCAGAGTCTATGAAGGTGGAGAGGGCCGATGTGGAGTCCTCAAGCGCGGTGTAGTCGGTCATCTTCTCCACGCCTACAACCAGCACCTTGTCCGCTGTTCCGCTCGCCACCAATGACTTGGCTAGGAGTATGGCCGCCCCTCCCGAGGCCCCAGCGGCCTCCACCTTGACCGCGGGCGTGCCTATCATTCCCAGATGGGTAGCAACGTAGGATGCGAGGTTCTCCTGGGCGTTTATCACCCCGGACAGCGCGTTGGCGACGACTATGTAATCCACGTCCTCGACCGATGCATCCTCCAAAGCAGAAAGAGCCGCCTCCACAGCTAGATGCCTCAGGGACTTATCCCAATGGTTGCCTACCTTGGTCAAACCCGCACCTATCACGTAGACCATAGCAACACCCCCACAACACCTCAGTAGGCGCTGAAGTCGTGGAGCATGCGGATCATCCTCCTGTACCTGGCGTAGGTCGTGTAATCGACGTACTCCTTTCTGGAGACGTAATCCATGGTTTTAGGAGCCAATCCCTGGACCTCCTCTATCCCCTCCTTCACCTCTATGTGGAACGCGTCACTCCCTGCTCCCGAACCGAACGACACGACCAGTATCTTCTGTCCGGGCTTAGCCTGATCCAGGACGGCCGCTAACCCGACCAAAGCCGATCCGCTGTAGGTATTTCCTATGTAGGGAGTTATCAGACCCGGTTTTATCTTATCCGGTGTGAATCCGAGCCTCGTCCCCACCCTCAGGGGGAACTTCCCGTTCGGCTGGTGGAATATGGCGTAATCGTAATCTTCCGGTGTGGTGCCCATGAGGGCCATGAGCTCCCTCGCCGCCGTCATTATGTGCTTGAAGTATGCTGGTTCTCCCGTGAAAGCCCTCGTGTGAGCTGGGTAGCGTTCATGCTGCCTCCTCCAGAAGTCGGGAGTATCCGTTACATGTGAGAGGGAGGCCTCTATCACCGCGACGGAATTATCTGCTGGACCTAGGATGTACGCAGCCCCGCCAGCGGAGGCTGTGTACTCTAGTGCATCCCCTGGAGCGCCCTGAGCCGTGTCCGCCCCGACAGCTAGCCCATAATCGATCATCCCAGAGCCTATTAGCCCTAAAATTGATTGAATGGCCTCCGTTCCAGCCTTACAGGCGAACTCGTAATCGGCACCGGTGGTGAGCCTGCCCTCACCCCCAGCACCTAGGGCATCGATCAGCATGGTGGCGGTTGTCTTCACAGCATAGGGCTTGGACTCCGTCCCGACGTAGACTGCTCTGAGCTGCGATGCGTCTATGCGAGCCCGCTTCAACGCGTTGATCGACGCCTCGTAGGCTATAGTGAAGGTATCCTCGTCGATGCCAGGAACGCTCTTCTCCTCGACCATGATACCCGCGGCGTACCTGTTCCAGTCACGTCCCCATCCTCTCGCGAGTTCCTCCGACTTGATGCGCCATTTGGGGACGTAAACTCCCCAACCAACTATCCCAACCTTTCTACTCGCCCTCATATAATCACCTTACCAGCTAGATGGAACATAGCTGTCTAATCGGGGCCTATAGCTTTGATCAGGGGCTCATTCGCCGTAAATATTAAAAGTTAGTATGTTACGGGCCGGAAATAAACAAGAATTATATAAACGGGGACATGAGAATTCCTACGTTAATCTTGACGCAAGTCGATGACCCTTTCATTAACCAACGTAGGAGTGAAGGTAAAAAGAGGGGGTCCGTCAGGACACCTGTCCACGATAGACCCTCTCGACCGCCTTCAAAAGTGCGAACCCGATCACGTCGATGGCTATCACGGATCCTATCAGTATGTAAACGAAGGTTACGAGGAAAGGCTGGTTGAACAGCTGGTATAGATAGGCGGAGACTATCAAGGAGACTGTAACGGGCATCTGACCTAGGGCGAGCAGCGGCCTGTCCCTCAACTTCCACGCTATGGCTGTTGCGACGAGATTCGCCACTGAACCTCCTAGGGCATCCACTATCCCGAAGGGTCCGAGCATGTTCGCTATGAAGCAGCCCAAAGCCGTCCCCAGTATCGCTGGGGGACCCATTAGCACCGAGAGCGCCAGCAAAGCATCAGCCACCCTAACTTGAACCGCGTAGAAGGATATCGGAGCCAGCACGAGGGTCAGCACCGCATAGGCAGCCGCTATCACCGCGAGCATAGCGACATCGCTACTCATGTTCCTCATTTCCATCACCCCAAACGCGTGCTCACCGGCCTATTTAAGAACCTTCCCCGTTTCCATGTACCAAAGATAGAGATCCAGCTCTCCCAGAGTTAAACCTGTCTTTTCGGCTATTTTCTCGAGTATCGATTCTATCTCCAAGTACTTCCTCCTCGTCAGGGACTTCGGTCTCTCTATGATCCCGTACCTAACCAGTACATCCACTATGTGGTAATCGATTATCGCCAAGTTCTTGTACCCTATGTTCCTCAGGAAATGGCTGGCTTCCTTGTATCCCAGGCCCCTCACGTTCTTGGCTAGCCACTCCCTGAGACCCCTTTCATCCCTGAAACTGCTAAGGATGTCCTTCAACCTAGGTAGAAGTCTTCTGGCTTCAACGATGTACTCGGCTCTGGCCTTGGGGAAGCGGTGACCGAGCTCCCTCAATCTTCTCTCCAGCTCCTCCTTGGGAAGCGTTATAAACCCGTCTCCTATAGCTCTCTGTATCCTTATTCCGCCTTCAGCGCTGTAGTTAGCCGTTAAGAGGCAAAAAGCCAGCTCTTTGAATATCTCCTCCGCGCCACTCTTCCCCAGCTGCTCGAACTCCCTCATCCTGTTAGCTACGAGCTTAGAGACTTCCTTACCCTTTAGCCTGTTCACTTCCCTGATCAGGTCCTCCATCCCCACCACTATCACCCAACTTGTACGTCACTACCGCCCCATCCTCGAACTCGTCTATCTCTACAGTTCTCGCCTTCACCCCCGAATCCACTAGCGCTAGCCTGAAATCCTCGAAATAATCGTAGAAGCCACATGTCCTGCAGAAGTTGCCCGTGAACTCGACCTTGACGAGGTCACCCCTGATTTCCAGTACTACTGCCTTGGCCTCCGGGCTTCTAAGGGAATTGAACCTCTTAACCGCCTTTTCAACGGCCTGCCGAAGGTCCTCACCAGCTTGCTTGAAGTTAAATTTCCAGATCCCATGCTTCGAGCAGAGAATTCTCACTTCGAAGTCACCCTCGGGTCTATCGAATGTGGTTCCCGGTACCTCACCCATCAGATACTTCCTCACCCTACTGTCCGCGCTTACTATCTCGATCCAGACTATCCTCGAGTCCTCGGTCATTTCATGGGGGACCACTCCCACCTCCACGTAGATCCTCTCATCCTCTTCGAATATACCGGGTTCATGCTCTTCAGCGCCGTCATCGCCCTCTCCCTTGAACTCCATGGGGACCATTGGCTTGCCATGGCACACAGGAGGCTCGCTCCTCGAGCTCGAGTAGGATTCAACGATCCTCCCGCACACCTCGCACCTGTAGAATTCCTCGCCAACCATCGCCCTTCCTCGATAACACGGGTAAATAAAGGTTCAAGACTGGAGGGTGGATGGCTTGAATGGAGAGGAATCTTCGAGCCTCCTCATGGACTTCAGGACGAACCTCAAAACCAGTAGCATGAGCGGAATTCCCAGCAGCAAGAACGCGCCGGGATCCACGAACAGGAGGAAATCGTAGGTGCCGTGGAGCAACACCGGATACGCTAGCGCCTTAGTAAGGCCCCCTCTGTACCCCATCATCTTCGCCCTTCCCAAGTATATTCCCATGACCGCCCCATCCAGCGCGTGGCTCGGAACCGCCAGCACTGCCCTCACCAAACCCACCAAGACCCCTCCCTCTAACACATAGAACAAGTTCTCCAGTGTGGCGAATCCCAAAGAGGAGGCCACTGAGTAAACAACCCCGTCAAAGGGTTCGTTGAACTCACTCGAGTTGTAGGCGAGCAATAATACAGCTAGGAACTTCACGAGCTCCTCAGGGAACCCTATCCCGAGATAGCTCATGTAAATGAGACTTGGAACATCCACTAGTTTAGGAGAGAGATCGTCAATTATTAGGTCTTCGAGAATTACTGCTGGGAAAACAGCTAACACTCCCGCCAAGAACACTTTACCGACTAACGATAGGGACTCCCTTTCATATCTATCTTTCAGATAGAAGACCATCAGCAGAAACAGCCCCGGGGCCACCGCAAGCACTAACAGGTGTATCATAGTATCCCTCTTCAATGGGGGTCGGGACTCGGCAAAGTCATCACCTGTCAGCCGGTTGATCCTACCTCATTCCCCCTAATGCCCCTAGGCGATCAACCTAATAAATGGAGTGCCTAAGGGATCCCAGACCAAATC
>JAMOVA010000124.1 GCA_027061785.1 Thermoproteota archaeon | reverse complement strand
CTTGTGGAGAAGCTCGCCCTCTTTATGAGGAGGGGAGTCGCCTTTCACCATGCCGGACTGCCGTTCGAGCTTAGAAAGGCTGTGGAAAACGCATTCCGCTCTGGAAAGATCAGGGTGATAACTGCGACCCCCACCCTAGCAGCGGGAGTGAACTTACCGGCTAGGACCGTGATCATAAGCTCCTACAGGAGGTTCGACAGGAGACTGGGTAGGATGGCCCCTATCTCGGTAATGGAGTTCTGGCAGATGGTTGGGAGAGCCGGCCGGCCTCGATATGACCCTTATGGCGAGGCCTTCGTGGTCGTCGGAAGCGAGAGGGATGCAGAGAGGGTGTTCAAGAGGTACCTCTCCTCGGAGCCCGAGCCGATAACCTCATCACTATACGATATCTCTCAGCTCAGGAACCACGTTTTGGCGCTTGTAGCCTCTTGGGGATATATGAGTAAGTCGGATCTAGACGAAATCTTCAGGAAAACTCTTCTTTACATACAGGGCGGCAGTAGGCTCATTGAGAGATCCTTACCTTACGTCCTGTCATCTCTGGAAAGGGAAGGGTTCTTGGTGAGTGAGTATGACGGTTACGAGGTCACCCCTGTTGGCAAGAGGGTCTCTGAGCTCTATGTGGACCCGTCATCGGCCCACCTCATGATCCAGTCACTGGACGAGCTGGATCGGAGGTTCAGCTCTGGCGACTCCGTCGAGTTGCCCGTCCTACACCTCATTTCAATGGTACCCGACATGCCGAGGGTCTCCCTCCAGCGTGGCGGTAGATCCTTATTGGAGGAGGTGCTGGAGGGAATGGATCTCCTCCTTCCCATCGAGGAGATCCCCGTCTCCTCGATGAACGAGCTCCTTCAAATTACAAAGGCCGCTCTCTCCCTGAAACTTTGGATTGAGGGTGTTGCTGAAGGAGATATCGAGGAGAGGCTCGGAATAGAACCGGGCGACCTGAGAGGGTTGGCCGAGACAGGCGCTTGGCTATGTTACGCTTTCTCGGAGATAGCCAGACTATTGAGGAAGAAGGCGCTTGCTGACTGGTTGGGCACCTTGTCCATGAGGTTGAAGCATGGTATACCGGAGGAGATGCTTCAACTCGTCTCAATAAGAGGGGTGGGTAGGATAAGGGCCAAGGTCCTCTTTGAGGCAGGGTACAGGACCGTTAAGGATATAGCTGAGGCGACTCCAAGGGAGCTTGAGAGGTTGCCGGGGATAGGAAGGCGCCTATCCAAGGAGATAATAGAACAAGCGAGGTCAATGATCCATGCCGGTCCACCCGATTGATTACAGATATGGATCAAGTGAGATGAGGCGCATTTTCGAACCTGAAAGCAGAGTGAGGCTCATGGCTCGAGTGGAGGTTGCCCTACTCGAAGCACTCGCGGACAGGGGCATAGTGCCCAGAGAGGCGGTCGAGGATGTGAGGATGGCGGCTGAGTCCATAAGCTGGGACGAGGTGAGGGAGGAAGAGAGGATCACGAAGCATGAGACGATGGCCCTAGTCAGGGTGCTGGCTAGGAAGGCGGGAAGGAGCGGGGGATATGTGCACCTCGGGATAACCTCCAACGATGTGCTCGATACGGTAATGGCCCTGCAGATCAGAGAAGCCGGATCTCTACTCGTGAGGAGGGCCTTAAACCTCTTGGAGGAAATTGTCAAGAGAGGAGAGGAGGTAAGGAAGCGGGGAATAGTAGCTCCAGGTAGGACGCACGGCGTCATAGCGGACCCGATCCCCCTCTCAATGAAGTTCGCACTGTGGTCGTATTTCGTGAGAAAGGGTTTGGAAAGCCTGCTGGAGGCCATAGATGATGCTGCGGTCGGCAAGATAGCTGGTGCCGTCGGGACGATGGCCGCGCTCGTGGAGTTGGGTGTCAAGGACCCCATCAAATTTCAAGAAGATGTGCTGGACAAGCTCGGCCTCAAAGCTGCGGAGATAAGCACACAGGTAGTCCCCAGGGACAGGTTAGCCCGATTGATCACCTCCATATCAGCGATGTCCTCCTCCCTAGACGCAATAGCCAACGAGATAAGAAACCTCCACAGAACAGAGATAGGAGAGATCCAAGAGTACTTTGAATCCACTACTCAGGTGGGATCCAGCACCATGCCCCACAAGAGGAACCCCATAAAGAGCGAGAAGGTGTGCGGGCTGGCGAAGGTGTTGAGGTCTCTCGCTATAGCGGCGCTCGAGAACATAGTGCTCGAGCATGAGAGAGATCTGACGAACAGCTCTGCCGAAAGGTGCTTCCTACCAGAGGCTTTCCTGCTGCTGGAAGAGCAGCTCATCTCTCTTACCGATGTGATGAGAAATCTGAGGATCGATGAGGACCGGATAAGGGAGAACCTCGCAAGGTACTCTGATCTAGCTCTGAGTGAGAGGTTGATGATAGCCCTAGTGAAGAAGGGCTTGGGGAGGCAGGAGTCCCATGAGCTAGTGAGGAGGGTAGCGATGGCATCCTACGAGCGAGGAGAGCCCCTCTTCAAGGTCGCCCTAGAGGACCCGACCATAAGCAGTCTCCTAGCCCCTGAGGAGGTTGAGGCCCTGAGAGATCCGAACACATATATCGGGGCCGGTCATGAGATAGCTCGTCTGGAATTTGAGAGAGCTAAAAGGGTAATAGAGGAGGTGCGTAAGAACGAGCGGGATTAAGCTTAGGTTCCTAGGAGCTGCCGAGAGGGTAGGGAGATCCAGCTTGGAGGTTATCAGAAGGGAAGGGTCAATCATACTAGACTCCGGTGTCGATTTCGGGGGGAAGGGCAAGGATAAGTTCCCCCTAGATCCTCAGCAGGACGTCAGCTCCTTAGTGCTGACCCATGCCCACCTAGATCACTCAGGGTACGCCCCCGCTGTAGTATCCAAATGGGAATGCGACTTCCTAGCTACTCCCCCCACCGTAGATGTGTCCGAGATCCTCTTGAGGGATTTCCTGAACCTATTTCCTGAGGACGAACCGAAGCCCTTCACCAACCAGGATATAGGGTTGCTGAAGAAGAGGGAGAGGTCCATCAGATTCGGCATGTCCACTCAGGTGGACGGCTGGGAGGTCATCCCCTTCAACGCGGGGCATGTACTGGGCTCCGCGATGATATACTTGAGATCGCCTGACGGGATTTCCCTCCTGTACACGGGCGATCTGAACACATCAAATACTAGGACGCTCAGGGGCGCGGATGTGAACCTCCCGGAAGTGAATTACCTCGTGATAGAGAGCACGTACGGTGGAGACCAAGATGTCCACCCCTCCAGGAAGAAGGTGGAGAGGAAGTTCGTCGAGGACATAAGGTCCGTGATCCAGTCCGGTGGTGTGACGATCGTCCCAGCTTTCGCATTAGGAAGGGCCCAGGAGGTCCTCCTGACGCTCATCCACTATATGGAGTCCGGGTTCCTCCCCGAGGTCCCGATATTCGTTGATGGTATGATCAGGGAGGTATCCAAATTCTACACCATTTACTGGTCTTGGCTGAGACCCGAGCTGCAGAGGAGGGTGAGGGAGAGCAAGAAAGGTCTGTTCGATCACAGGGCGATAGAGGAGGTCTGGAGTAGGGATGAGATCTTGGATCTCAGCGAGCCCTTCATAGTGGTAACTACATCTGGAATGCTCCAAGGAGGTCCGGTTCTCACCTACTTGAAGCACTTCGGGACGAAGAAGGGAAACCTGATCTATCTGACGGGGTACCAGGTCAAGGGGACCAGGGGTAGACTGCTGATGGATGGCGAGAGGGACATACCCATGCCCGACGGTAGCACGATACGTATAGAGGCGGACGTCAAGTTCGCCGACTTCTCCGCCCACGCCGACCAACCCAACCTGATCAATTTCATATCAAAGTTGAGTGAAAGCGGACTGAAAGAAGTTATTCTGGTCCATGGGGAGCCGGACAAGATGCGTCAGTTGAGAAGGAAGTTGGAGAAGAGGGGAATCAGGACGTACATCCCCAAGCTGGGGGAGGTAGTCCAGCTGAGCTAGGAGTCCGATATTTACGGCGCATTACATCCCAGTTGGGCCCTTTATAACGGCAATGGAAGCTGTTTATATGGGAAAATGCTGGCCAGACTCGTGGAGCCAAAGCAGAGTGGCGGATTCCTTTCTCGGATATTTTCTAGGCTCTTCCGCAGGAGGAAGAGGATAATTCTGGGCATCTATGGCCCAGTCAACTCCGGGAAGACCACTCTAGCCAACAAGATCTGCATGGACTTCGTCGGAGAGAAGCTCGGGACCGTGAGCAGAGTACCTCACGAGACCAGAACCGTCAGCGTGATGGAGAATGTCTCCCTCAAGTTGAGGAATGGTTCTTCCCTAGTAATGGACGTCGTTGACACGCCGGGAATAGCGATGAGGGTCACTTACAGGAGTTTCCTGAGATACGGGTTCAAGAAGGAGGAAGCTCTGGAGAGAGCTGCCGAGGCGGCTAAGGGAGTTGTTGAGGCCATAAAGTCGATGGAGAGGGTTGATGTGGCCTTGATAGTGTTGGACTCCACCAAGGATCCGACATCGCAGGTTAACTGGGTGATAGCTGGAAACCTGAAGGCTAGGGGGATACCGTACATAGTGGTGGCTAACAAGATCGACCTCCCGTATGCCAGGCCCAACAGGGTGGAGAAGGCCTTCTCGGAGGACTTAGTCGTGAAGATCTCGGCTTTAAGGGGAGACAATATCGAGAGCCTCTATGAGGCCATAGCGGAGGTAGCCAGTGGATGAACATACTGTTCCTAGAGGAACTCTCCGAGGATAGCGTGGGTGAAGTGGTCAGCCTCCTGATGGAGGGAGGCGTCGTCATAGCGAAGACCATAGATCCCAAGGCGGTGGTCTCTGCCCTAGAATCCCTACTCTCTAGACATGAGGGCGAATCATCTGGGATGGAGATCGAGAAGCTCTCTGAGGGAGGTCCCTATCTCATTCATCCTGGAGGGGTAAAGCTGTCTAAGAGGAGGGGCTCCGTCCTCATTTCGGGTGTAGGACCTTGCTGAAGGTAATGTTAGTTTGCAGGTCCTGTGGGTTTCAGAAGGATTTGGAGGGGTCGGATGAGACCCTCCCGGAGACCTGCCCATCCTGCGGTTCGAGGGATTTGGAGTTCGTCGTCTACAGGGTTAGCGAAAAGCCTGAAGGGGAGATCGAGCGCGAGACTCCTGAAAGCGGGGCTCCGTCACTTGTAGAGGAGGCCTTCCTGAGGAAGGTCTCGGAAGGGGAGTGGGAAATCGATCTCTCTAGGACGATCACCGAGGAAGTGGCGGTTGCGGAGCTGGAGCCCGGGGAGTATGAGATAGTGTTCAGGCTGAGGAGGGCGGGCTAATCTTCCTGCCGAATATTATGAAGCCCGTGTGCGCTATCATTCTAGGATGGGGCCTAGTCCTCCTCTCATCGCTTTCGTACTCCCTATCCAATATCTCGTGAACCTCCACCATGCTGAAACCTACTTCCCTAGCCTTCACTACGGTTTTGCTTATCTGTTCGCAGGAGGGGACGAAGGCTACGAAGATGCCGTTGGGCTTCAGCCTCTCGTGGATCAGAGGGAGGAGCTCCCAGGGATCGGGTACATCGATGAACACCGCATCCACATCCTCTTCATCTATCCCCTGCTTTGCGTCCTTCAATTTCAGGACGACGTTGGTCAGTTGAAGGGCCTTCAAGTTCCTCTCCGCCATCTTAAGTGATGACCCTCTCACATCGTAACTGTACACCTTCCCCTCAGGGCCCAGAAATGTGGCGAGCACTATAGTCAGGGCTCCAGATCCGGTCCCTATCTCGACCACCTTATCCCCCGGCTTGATCCCTGATTTCAGTAGAATGAAGCCCGAATCCTTGGGGTATATTATCTGGGTGGCCCTGCCCAGTTTCTCAATAATGTCCGATAGTGTTGGTCTGTGCACCTCGACTGGGACGCCCTTATTGGTCTGAACTACCGATCCCCAGTCCTTCCCTATCAGCAAGGAGAGGTCTATGTATCCTTTATGTGTGTGAACCCTCTTCCCCTCCTTGACCCTCACCAGGAACTTCTTGGGCCTCCCCTTCTTGCTGTAAACAACTAGGAGGGCAGTATCGCCCTCCTTTATAGGCAAGGAGACACCTCCTACAGGAGAGCCTTAGCCACCTTAGTGGCTAGGATCGGGTGTTTCATTAGCTTCATGGCCACCTTGCCCAGATTCATCCCGTTCGCCAAGTTTATCACGTCCTCGTAATCCAACACATCCGCTAGCTGGTTGAGATCATCGTCGCTCAGTTTCTCGAAGACCCTCATGGCCTTCAAGCTATCGTTTATCCTCTTTATCCAGTGCTCATATTCCTTCTCGAAGGCCTTAAGGGATCTGGCTGAGGTATCTCCCTTCTCTATGGCCTCTTTTATGACCTTGCTGGCCACCTTGCCCGCGGCTATGGAGGAGTGAATACCGGCGCCGGTGAAGGGGATGACCATACCCGCCGCATCTCCTAGGAGTATGAGGTTGTCCGCAATGTACTCCTTAGCCATTCCCCCGATAGGGACTGCTGCCCCTCCAACCCCCATTATCTTGGCTTTTTTGAAGAGTTCCGGTCTTTCCTTTATGAATTTATCCAGATAGGGCTTGGGCGCCCCTGGTCGCACTCCAATACCCACGTTGGCTATCTCCTCGTCCTTCGGGAATATCCAGGCGTATCCCCCGGGGGCCATGGAGCCGACGTATATGTGGCCTGTTGTATGGGAGTCCAGCTCCACACCGACCATCTTGTACTGATAAACGGGGATCAGTTCGGTGGTGTTATCCAGACCGGCCGTCTTGGCGACAACTGAATTGTATCCGTCCGCGCCTATGACCACCTTCCCCTTGACCACCTCGCCCCTGGAGGTCTTGACTCCTACGACCTTGCCGCCTTCCTTGACGACGCCCTCCACTCTCTCCCCTATCCTGAATTCGGCACCTGCCTTTAGTGCCTCCTTACCCATCTCCTGTAGGAACAGGTCCTTGTTTATGGCAAAGCCGTGCAGTGGGATCTCGACATACTTGCCCGATGGAGCGTACACCCTCATGCTGAGCTCGTTTGCAACTATACCGGGTTTGGGCTCTATCCCTGCTGTTTCGAAGGTCTCCTTGCTCACTCCCTCACCACACGGCTTCCAAGCCTTGATATCGGAATATGCCTCGAAGAGTAGGGTTTTGAGCCCCAGTTCAGAGGAGAACCTCGCCGCAGATAGGCCAGCGGGTCCACCGCCGACTATTATGACATCCCATTCCATAGTGGCACCTGACCTTCTAACCCCGACCCTATTTCAGCGTTTTCACGTGGGGATCTCATTTAACCAATCGACGTAAACAGTGGCGGAACGGCAAGGCAGATAGGTAAAGTTTTATAGACAGAAATGTTACCTAAGTGTTAGTTGGGGGGTGCTCAGGCCCTCCCACGTCGTCATCCCTCCGGCTGATGCCGGATGACGGCGAAAGGTGAATAAATTGAGGGTTCTAATGGATGCGCATTTAAGGATCCTACGGAAACTAGAGAAAGCGGGAAATGACGGTATCGTTGCATCTGAACTGATTCCCGACAGGGTAGCTAGGGAGTTCGTCCTGAAGTACCTCGCCAACAAGGGCCTTATTACGAGGAGGAGAAGGTTCAGGGGGGAGCGAGTTTTCATAACTCCTAAGGGACTTAACCTACTGAGAAGCGAGGGTAATGGTATCTCCTGAACCATCAGCCTTCCTTTTTATTATTTTGATATGGGAGGGGGGTTAGGGCTCTCCTCATGGATCTGATCTTCAGAGTCAGGAAGAGCGATGCCTCCGCTAGGCTATCCGACCTCAAAACCAAGAGCGGGACGCTTACTCTACCGGAGTTCTTTCCCGTGTATAACCCGAACAAACCCGTGGTAACCCCCGAGGAAATGAAGGAGATGGGGATTAGAGCCCTGATAACGAACTCCTACATAATATACAAGTCGGGGGAGTTGAGGGAGAGGGCCTTAGAGCAGGGGATCCACTCCCTCTTGGGATTTGATGGAATCGTGATGACCGACTCCGGCGCCTACCAGATCTACAGGTACGGAGATGTGGAGATATCCAACAGGGAGATACTCGAGTTCCAGCACGCGATAGGATCGGACATCGGGTCCATACTGGATGTCCCCATGTCGTCGGAGATCAGCAGGAGAGAGGCGGAGAAGGGAGTTATAAGGACGTTGGAGAACGCGAAGGAGTGGTCAGAGCTCAGGGATAATCTGAAGGGGACCTTATGGGTGGGAACACCTCAGGGATCGATCCACACTGATTTGGTGGAGTACAGCTCTAGACGGATAAGGGAGCTGGATTTCGACTATAATGGAGTGGGCTCTCTCAAGGTCGCGCTTGAGAGATATGATTTCACCCTCCAAGCCAAGCACTTCCTGCTCGTGAGGTCCATCCTCAAGTCTGGAAAACCCTTTCACTTCTGGGGGATAGGTCACCCTTCCACCTTCGCTTTCTTCGCAGCTCTAGGTGCGGATTCCTTCGATTCGGCAGCGTACGCGCTGTACGCCGAGCAGGGGAGGTACATGACACCCCACGGAACCCTTCAGCTGGATGATATCGATGAGTTCCCGTGTTCGTGTCCAGTGTGCATGAGATATACCCCTAAAGAGGTTAAAGAGCTTCCTAGAGATGAGAGGGTTCGATTGATCGCGAAACACAACCTATACGTGTCGATTGCTGAAATCAGGAAGGTAAGGGAGGCCATAAGGGGTGAGTGGCTGTGGGAGCTCGTGCAGGAGAGGGCCAGGTTCCATCCCAAGCTATACATGGCGCTCGAATACGTTCTAAAGAATTGGAAGGGTCTGCTGGAGATCAGGGAGCCCTTCTCCAAGTCGTCGGGTCTGTTGTACTCGGGTCCAGAGACGTTTTTCAGGCCCGAAGTAGTCAGGGCCCGGGATAGGGTCAGGAACGTCGTGTTCGGGAGGCACATCACGAGGAGGCTCTACGGGAGGGTCCCCTTGGGGTTGAAGTACACGTATCCATTCGGTCAGACCGTCTTTCCCTATGAGGAGGATGTGATGGATGAGCCCTCTGACGAGGAGCTGGTCTCCTCCTTACTCTCCTACCAGTTTCACCCTTCCCTGAGGGAGCTCGGTGAGGGAGTCCGAATAAGGAGGTCCAAGAGGACGGGCATGCCCAGGGAGGTGGTGAAGGACGGCGTTACCCTCGGATTCATCAGGCCCAGCGATGGGATGTTCGTTCCCACACTGCAGGGAGCGGAGCAGATGCTCAAGCTCCTCCCCTCACCTAGATCCAGGGTGTGCGTAAAGGAGAGGTTCGAGGAGACGGTTGCTAGGGGGACTACGGTCTTCGTGAAGTTCGTGGACTGGGCTGACCCTCAGATAAGGCCCAAGAGCGAAGTGCTGATTGTGAACTCGAGGGACGAGCTGCTGGCTACAGGTAAGGCGGTTCTATCCGGTCAGGAATACAGGGATTTCGACGAGAACCATCCATTCATACTTATTAGGAGACATAAACTTCCTAGAGAGGCCTAAATGCTTTAATGAGCAGATTCTCTGCCTCCTTCTTCACCTCATCGTTGATCTCCACTAGGATCATTCCCATGCCCGGCTGACCGTAAATCATGTACCAGCCGGGGGGCGCCAGCAGGGTGACGGGGAAGCCCAGCAGATCCTCCTCACCATCCACGACCAAGACAACCCTGAATCCGCGGGACGCCATATCTATAGCGAGCCTAACAGCGTTCCAAGAATCCCTAGTTATCCTACCCGGGGGATTACTCGAGGATAGGATGAGGTACCCGCTCAGCCGGTACGCTGCGGACGCTTCCCTAGATCTCCTCTCCTTGAGATCTATTATCGCCACTTCCGGTCTTCTACCGCTCTCTAGCAGTGAGTAGGTGACCCTATCCCCCACCGACACTAGGGGAGCGTCAGGTATCTCCCCGATGGATGTGATAAGCTTCCCTTTCGCCTCCGCTACTATCCCTCTCGCTTCTTCCCTCAATGCTAGGTCCGAGAGGAGGGTTCCGCACTCTGAGGAGAGAAAAGATTTACCTGACATCACGTCTTACCATCGGATGTTCCTAATATTGGATGCGCTGGCCGCAGGCGAGGGAAAGAGGCTATCCTCCCTAGACGTCATAGGAGCAGGTCCCAGGGCGATAGCAGGAGTGCTGGAGATGTTCAACTTGGAGTACAGGATATACAGGGTGGAGGACTACCTGAGGAAGGGGACGGGCGAGTTCGATGTCCTCCTGGTCAGCGCCATGACCATGGATGAGCCGGCCGTTCGGAGGGCCGCCAGTAGGTTCAGGGGTATCAAGGTCATAGGTGGACCGATAACCTCAGATCCCAGCGTCGTCCCTAGACTGGGATTTCACTTGGGAGTATGGGGTGAGGGAGAGGTCGCTCTCGAGTCCCTCCTGAAGAGGGGCCTCTCTGAGGGTGAAGTCCCTAGAGATCTGGAGGGCGTCCCCAACTTGATAACTGGGGACGGGGCGCTGGTTAATGTCTCTAACCTGTCAGCGGAGGAGTTTAGGAGGTTCCAACCTTCCGTATCCGCTGTCAGGTTTTACAGGACCGTACCTCACTACAGAAGCAGTAGGGTCTACGTCGAGGTCGTGAGGAGCTGCTCCAACTTCAATAGACCGAAGATAGGGGCTTCTAAGGAGATGTGCGACCTCTGCAGAGCTTGCTATGAGTTCGATCTGAGGAAGAGGTTGGTATGCCCCCAAGGAATCCCCCCTGGCTGCGGTTACTGCTCCATTCCAGCTCTTTATGGACCACCGAAGTCCAGAGATAAGGATTCCATCATAGAGGAGGTTAGGGGTCTGGCTGAGATGGGGGTCAGGAGGATAGTGCTCAGCGGCGCCGATTTCTTGGAATACGGTAGGGAGCAGCTGGTTAATGGGCCTCTCACACATCCATACGAGCCAGGCCCCAATGTGGATGCTATAGAGGAGTTGCTGAGGGCCATCAAGGAGCTTTCTCGAGAATATCGCTTTTTCTTCGAGGTTGAGAATGTGAAGCCCTGCCTGGTCAACGACGAAGTCGCTGAGGTGCTGGGGAGATACCTCAAGGGAACACCTATCCACATAGGGGTGGAGACGGGTGATCCGGAGCATGCGGATCTACTAGGTCGGCCCTGTGGACCCGATGAATCGATGGGGGCAATAAGGAAACTGAGGGAGGTGGGACTCAGGCCCTACGCCTACTTCATACACAGCCTGCCGGGACAGAACGATAGGGTGGTTAAGATGACCCTAAGGTCTATGGAGCTGGCCTACAGGTACGGTGCGGAGAAGATAACGGTCTACAGGTTCAGACCACTTCCGGGAACGGCCTTCGAGGGTTATGATGTGGTTTCGGATCGTGGATCCAAGATGATCGCGGAGAAGGCGATCGAGCTCAACAGGATGAGAAAGAAGGAGCTTTTAGGAGCCGTGATCAAGGTCATCGTCGCCCCCTCCCTAGGCAGAGGGAGCTACGCCTACCCACTGGCTGGCGGTCCGGTCGTCAAGTTGAGGGTGAAGAGGAGACCCAAGACAGGTAGGGTGCTCGAGGTCAAGATCATCAGGGTCCTCTCGGACAGACTGGTTGAGGGTGTGCCGGTAAGTAGAGGAAGTTCGTAGGCTGGTGGGGCCGCCGGGATTTGAACCCGGGACCACCAGCGCCCCAGGCTGGCATCCTACCTAGCTAGACCACGGCCCCTATCGCTGTGTAACTGCCTTCATTTTTAAACGATTACCCGATCCCTTGGCTGGATTGGGGAGATGACCGTCGATCTAGTGAGCACATTAGCCGGCCTTGCAGTGGTCTTGACAGTGGGATCCGCTGGATACTTCAATAGATCCATAGACAGGTCCGGATTCGTAGCTGGTCTGCTCGTGGGCATCGTATTCGTGTTAGGTGGTGGATTGCCCGCCACATTCATGCTAATCACGTTCTTTTTGGTGGGATCGGCCTTCACCAAGTACAAGTACGGTCTGAAGGAGGAGTTGGGCGCTGCGGAGTTGAAGGGCGGCGCTAGGACGTGGAAGAACGTCGCAGCCAATCTGCTCTTCCCCACATTCATGCTCTTGGTCTACTCATTGACCTCCTGGGAGCCGGCCATGCTGGCCTTCGTGTCCTCCCTAGCTGGTGCACTCTCAGACACTCTGGGAAGTGAGATAGGGGTGCTCAGTGCTACCCCACCGATCATGATCCACACCTTGAGGAGGGTACCACCAGGCACATCCGGCGCCATATCCCCGTTGGGGACGCTTGCAAGCCTGGTAGGCGCTCTTCTGATAGCCATTGAGGCGTTTTCCTTCTCCATGATAGGACCCGATCAGCTGCTCCTAGCCGTGGCTTTGGGTTTCTCCTGTAGCCTGATAGATAGTCTGCTTGGGGCCATGTTGCAGGTCAGATACAGGTGTGTTGAAGAGGATAGGATAGTTGAGGACCCTTCCCTCTGTAACGGGGGCGCGAGACCTGTCAGAGGGGTGAAATGGTTGGATAATCATGCAGTAAACCTGATATCCACTGGCGTCATCGCCCTCATCTCCACCGCCATGGGTGTCGTTCTATGAAGCTCTCTGTGGTGATCCCGACATACAGAGAGGCTGATTACATCGAGAGAACTTTGATGGCCCTGAGGAATGAGGGCGTCGATGAGATAGTTGTGATCGATGGCGGGAGCGAAGATGGCACAGTTGAGATAGCCGATAGATATGCGGATATCGTGAGGAGCTCTCCCGAATACGATTCGCCTGCCAAGGCCAGGAACGCGGGGATCAGGCTCTCCTCTGGAGACGTGATAGCGTTCGTCGATGCCGACACGGTCGTGGCCAGAGGATGGAGAGCCGCGCTCATTGAGGGATTTGAGGAGGGGGGAGTGGTCGGTTTGGGCGGGCCTGCTTACCCCTTGGAGGATGGGGATGATCTGCTCAAGGCCGCGTACATCGTCTCCTACGACCTGATGGTGAGGCTCACCATCCTCATGGGGAGACCTCACCTGATGGGGTTCAATTCGGCCTTCAGGAGGGATGTGTTACTGGAGCTGGGGGGATTCAGGGAGGATGTGAGGGTCTCCGAGGACGCTTTGCTTTCCATGGCTGCGTCTAGGGTGGGTAAGATAAAATTCGTCCCGGGAATGGTCGTTTATACATCGGCGAGGCGAGTTATGAAGAGAGGATTGGGTGAATCCCTCTTTTACTTGGTGTATAATGGGCTCTCCGTTCTCTTGATGGAGAAACCATTTGAGGCGTACCCCAAGATTACTTGAGGACCTCGAACATCTTCTGATAGAGCTGAACCGTCCTCAGGAGGCTATTGGCTAGGGCTCTAGCTCTGGAGGGAGAGAGACTGGCGAGTTCGATCACCACAGAATCCCCTTCTAGACTCATCTTCACATCGGAGAAGTCCGGGAGTAAAGCTGCGTAGAAGCGAGAAGCTTCGTCGTTACTCTCGAATGTTACCCTCAACCTCAGATCCACTTCCACCCTCAAACTCCCTGAACCCCCCTATCCTCATCCTAGGACCCACCTCCCAAGGTGGCCTGACCCTGTAGAAGGAAGAATTAGTTACATCACCCGATCCCGGCGACAGGTGAAGTGCGAGGTCGCATCCCTCCACCTGAGTCAGCTGTTCGAGCGGCGCTAGGACGGGCTCTTCCACGTTGAAGGAGAGGGAGAGCACTTGGGCTAGGTGAGCTAGGTCCGGGTATGAGTACGTGATACAGAGATACCTAGAGTGAGGGGCCCTCCTGTCAGTTATTTCCCTCCTTAAGGAGACCCCTCTCAGGTGTATTATCGAGATAGGCCTTATCGCTGAGGGATGAGGCTCGTAAAAGGCTAAGGAGGAGGGATTACCCCTTGAAGTGCCTACAACGAGCACTCTCTCGGCTCCTGACTGGAGAGCCAGCTCGTTGAGGTCCTCGAGGGACATCTTTCCCCTATTTCTCCTGATCGCGTTTGGAAGGACGTGGTACAGGTCCCGAACAAAAGAACGGGTGCGGCGAGAGGGCCTTCTCGTGGTAGTTATTAGGATCAAGCCCTCTCCCTTGCTAATTCTGCGCTCCTAGCCACGGCAGTGAAGGGCTCCCACGCACCTCCGGTGAACACCTTACCGCACTTCTTGCAGGCCCAGACACCCAGTCTGACCCTCCTGACCGCGTTGGCACCGCAGTAGGGGCACTTGTACGTTCTCTTGGACTTCTGGAGGATGTGTTCAACCCTCCTCCTGATCTTCAGACCGTATCTGGGGGTCCTCAGCTTGGCTCTAGGCGCGCCGGTCATATCAGATTGCCTCCCTCACTTTCTCCGCTATCTCAGGCCACTTGCTACGGGCTATGCTGGCGGCATTTAAAATTTCTTCCATGGTGAACTTGCCGTGCTTTTTCTGGATCGAACAAACCCTGCCCTCCTTGTCTATTGCTAGGGTTATAGCCGCGTCTGAGACCTGCTCCTCTTCGAGCACCGGATCCAAAAGCAGCTGGTCCCCTATCTTAACGAACGTGAAGTTTAGTGGGAGGTCCTTCAGGTTAACCCTCCACTTCTCCTCCTTGACCTCTATCTCACCGTCCTCCTTTACCTCCACCTTGGGGATCTCTGCTCTCCCGAGGGCTATGAGGCTAGCGATGGTCAGGGCATCCTCTAAGTTCCCGTCGTAGTCCAGCACGTACATGTCCAAGAAGAGCATGTAGACGAGTTTGCCCTCTACTATCACGAGGGAAGACATGTCCACCGCGTCAGCGCTCCTTATGGCCCTGTCCACCACCCTCGCCACTTCGATGGCGTTCTCATTGGGAGGACCTGGCTCGAACGTTGGAGAGGCCAAGGGGAGCAGCTCTGTGTTGGACACTAGCACTCCCTTGTCTGGCGTGTCGGGGAAGGGTTCTCCTACATCAGCTTTCACGCCAACCAGTACTTGGGTGTTCCCCAGTTTTATCCAAGCCTCGCCCTCCGCTTTGGTGAACGTCCCCTCCTTCACTTCCATGGGCCTGTAGTCTTGGAATCCTCGGCCGTCAATCCTCTGGCCCTTCGAGACCAGATCCTTAACGTACTCCCTGAGTAAGTTATGGGTGAGCATCTCGGATTCGAACATCACACAACACCCCTGACGGATCTCTCCACGACTTGGTAGGGCCTTCTCAGGGCCTCCTTTTGCATCTCGTAGAGGAAGCGGATGGCGTTCCTTCCCAGCTTGAGCGCCTCCCTGAACTGCTCCTCCGTCATCGGACCGTCGGTCTGGAGCAGGGTTATCTCCTCTGCCTCCATGAGCATGGCCATCGGCATGTCGGCATCTCCCCACATGTCCTCATCGTGATTCGGGTCGCAGACCACGAAATCTCCTACCCTACCCACCGCGCAGGCCGCCACGAGGCCTCTCATCGCAATCCCCGCGTTAGCTAGGGCGAGAGACGCAGCGTTCACTCCGGCCACCCTAGTGCCGGCGTCCGATCTCAGCACCTCTATGAATATGTCGATCACAGATCCTGGGTAGTTCTCCACGAAAATGGCTGGTTTCAGGGCTTCCCTTATCACCTTGGAGAGTTCCACGCTCCTTCTGTCCGGTCCGGGCCTCTTCCTCTCCGGCGTGGAGAAGGGCGCCATGTTGTATCTGGCCCTCACCAGCGCCTTATCAGGTAGAACTAGGTGCTTGGGATGCACCTCTCTCGGACCGAAAACCGCAGCCAATATCTTATTACCGCCCCACTCGATGAATGCCGAGCCGTCGGCCTTGTCCAATATGCCGACGGTCATTCTAACAGGCCTCATTTCGTAGGGCTTTCTCCCATCGGTCCTCACACCATCCTCGGTTATCAGGACCTCGGGCTTCTTCTCAACATACAAGGGCATGATCTTACACCTCCTCAATCAGAGAGTTCCTGGGTCAAGAAGGAAGATACTCTATCGCTTAGTCCTGAGACGTGAGATTCTGTCTCTATCTTCCTTAGAGCCTTCTCCAAAGCGAGTAATTCCTTTAGAGAGGGAGAGCGTACCCATATCCTCCCGTTGTTCCCGACGATTATATCGCTCCTAGTCTTCTCCTTGAGGATAGTCAGCATCGATTGCCTCTTCCCTATGACCCTAGGTACCTTGGCGGGCTCCACCTCAAGTATGTAACCTCCCTCCAGCTTCCCCAAGCCCTCCATGTCTATCGTGAGGAGGAGGGATGACGATCCGTCGAACGCCTTGACCTTCGCTAGTATCACATCGCCCAGCTTCAGGTTGTACTTCCTCATGTCCACCCTCTCGGTGGCCCTTCCCCTTGGTATGGGGATCACGCCTTGGTAGGGGGATCTTATGTCCACAATTATGGTGGATCCGCTTATCCTAGAGACTACTCCTATGACTATGTCCCCCTCCTTGGGGATGTAGACGCCGGAGAGCGGCACTACTGACACGGTATCTTCCTTTATATCGGCCAATCCTAGCTTCTTGGCCCTAATGATACCTGAATCATCCCGGTAAACGTCCCTACCTAGCTTGAATCTCCCCTTGGCGAGAGGTTGCCCGGGAACAACGACCTCCCTGTTCTTGACGAGTATCACGCTTTCACTCAACTTTCGCCTGGCCTCCCATCTCTCCTATTCTCTCCAAGACGAGCATCTGGGCCCCTATGGGGAGCTCCACCTTGAAGGTGACTTGGGTCCCGTCGTCGGACCACTTCTCCGACAGTATGCTCCCCTGACCGGCCAAGAGCGATCTCGCCTTGGCCCACACCGAAGCGGGGACGATCACGGTCATCCTGACCTGACCGCTCTTCAAGGGGAGTATCTTTCTAAGCTGCTCCACCACTTCCTTGACCTGCTGCTCGGGCTCCTTCATCGGATCGATCTTCACTTTGGCCTCCTTCAGGGCCTTCTGTATCCTAGATACGGGATGCGGGAGGTTGGTCTGCGGATCGACGAAGTTCTTGTGTATGTAATTGACTATCCAGCGCGTCTTCTCCTCCTGAAGCTTCTTTCTGTACTCCGCAGTCAGCTGGACCTCTCCCTCCTTGAGAATGATCTTAGCTATCTCGTAGAGATCGGTAGTGCCGAAAGCCTTCTTGAGATCGGCTGAAGAAGCCTTTAGGGCCTTTCTAGCGTCTGTAAACACGTTCTCTACCGCCAGAATGCTCCTCACATCCACTGGCTTGCCATCCCTGAACTGATAAGCTTTCTCTGGGTACACGTATATCTCGAACCTCTTTCCGGCCCGAGTAATCCTTGCTATCACCGGCTCGGGCACCTAAATCACCCTTTAGCGGCCTTTACATACTTTTCAAGCTCATCTCTAGATAGCTTCCTGAACTTCTTCGTCTCCCTGTCTATGACCGCCACCTCCAGCGAGTCCGCGGTCACTTCCCCCTCCTCCGCCTCCATTATCAGCTTTATGGCGTACTTCAAGCACTCGTCTAGAGACATGTCCTCCTTGTAAGTCTGCTTGAGGGTCTCGTTCACCTTGTCAGAGTTCTTCCCAACCGCAAAGGCCGCGTAGTCGTAGAAGGCCCCTCCCGGATGGGTCACGTAAAGTTTAGGCTCCTCGTCTATGCCCCCTATCATCATCATGACGCCGAACGGTCTCAGACCGGCGTACTGGGTAAACTGCTGCTTGTGCACGGCTATCCTCTTAGCCAAGTTCTTCACGGTTATCGGCTCACCATAGATGAGCCTGTTATACTGGGCCTCAAGCCTTCCCCTCTCTATGAGGACGAGGCCGTCTCCCACCAGACCCGCGGCAATTGCGCCTATGTGATTGTCTATCTTGTATATCTTCTCGGGAGGGGTAGCCAACGGGGAGATATACTTCCTCACGGCTAAGAGGACCACTCCATCCTTGCACTTTATACCCAAGGCCAGAGGGGTCCTCTTAGTGGCAGAAAGGGCGTACTCCACCTGGAGGAGCCTGCCATCAGGACTGAAGACTGTAATCGCTCTATCATACCCTGTAACCTGCGGAAACATTTGTCCACCCCACTAGGATGTTCAGTCATTGAAAAGTCCTAGGACATAAAGAGTTTTCCCTCCGTGATCACCATCAAGTACGTCGCTCGACATTTGGAGGAACGGCGCATAACTCCTTCGCCTTCCTCAAGGTGCCCGAGATCCCCTTAACCTCCAGTGAAGGGAAGTCCTCGTATCTATTTACGAGGAGGGCTGTGAGCAAGGCGGCTATGGAGGCCTCAGTAGTCTTAACCAGGAAGAAACCGTTTCCCAAGGATAACAGGGTGAACCTATAGATCCCGCACCCTTTGATCCCCGATAACTCCCTCAATCTCCTCTTGAGGGCCTTATTCAGGTCTGATTTGGAGACTGGGGCGTACACGCAGATGTACCTCCTCCTCTCTTTGAGCTCAATGGGAACCCTGAACTTCATCCAAGGCAACTCCCTTGGTTCTGAGCCTTCTCTCCTCGCTGATGAGGTAGGATGGGAAGTCCTTGACCATGGATTTAGCCTGGTCCCTCTTCAGGTCCAAAATGAACTCGCCGAAGGAGACGAGTAAACGGGGAGGCACCACTTCCCTGACGTCTCGGGCCATCGAGGCGATCACGGGATATAATCCCGCTTTGAGGGCGATCCTAACCTCCAGTCGAACGTTCCTGATCACATGCGGTTCCTCGAGCATCTTCCTGATCATCCATGCCACCGGAACTAGGAGAGCCCCTTCATTCCTCTTGAGCTGCTTCGCTGATACGTAGTCGAAGTTGGGCCTCCCAGTATCATAGCTCGCGACGACACCGTCCACGAGCTTGCTGAAAGTGACCTTTCTCGACTCCTCGAGGGTCTTAGGCGAGGATAGGAGGAGCCTCACCTTGCCCCTTATCTTCCTCGCTTCCCGGGGGATATCGGACGGCTTCATGATGGAGACCCTGAAGGTTCCGTTGGGAAGATCGGGAAAGTCCCCAACAACCCCTACCGCACCGAACCCGAGTGAAATTGCTCTATTCACCATCAGTTCGAGCTGTTCCTCGCTCTCAGGTGCGACTATATCTATGTAGCGGGGCACTGGGTCTCCCTCACCTCTCTAAGTAGGGATTCCAAGTCACCCACTTTCTTCCTGAACGTCAGCTTGATCCTCACGTACCCTCCTGGACCTCCCGAGAATAGCGCGTATCTGCCCAGCGCTAGCTCCTGTTTATCGAGTCTTATATAGAGATCCCTCCCGTCCACGTGACTTTCCAGTGCGTTCATCAGGGAGAGGAAGTCGAACTCCTCCAAGGAGCAGATAACACGTTTCAAAAGGGATTCCGCAGCTCCTTTCCCGAGTTTAACTGTCAGTACCTTGAAAGAGTAACCGTAATGGCTCGTGAACTTCTCCTCCTCGAGCTTGAGGTCACCTTCCCCTCCTGCAAGTGTGAGGAGGAGATCCCTCACCCTCTCCTCCAATTCCGTGGGATATACCATTGTGGTGATCTCTGCGGAGGAGAGGGCGAGGGGCCGCAAATCGCTCAGGCCCCCAGCCTCCTAGCTAGCTTCCTCTTGCGCTTGAACCTCCTGACTATGTCGGGTATCCCTCTAGAGGCCCTTAACCCCCTGGATTTCTTACCGGCGCTCGTGAGGCCCCTGAACACCCTCCTCTTGTTGGCGGGGTTGAGTATCCAGTTGATCCTAGGGTCGGCCTTTATGACCGGGTGGTGGGGATCGACCATTATCACCTCGTACCAATAGTACTTGCCGTCCTCGGCGACGTAGTAAGAGTTGAGGACCTCCAAGTTGGGGAACTTCCTCGCGGCCCTCTCCTCAGCTATCCACCTTATGCTCTTACCAGGGGTCAGTTTGAGGATACCCAGTCCCGCGGGCTTCCTGCCGGATCTCGGCCTTCCCTTCCTCCTGCCGCCCTTCCTGACCCTGACCCTCACCACTACGAATCCCTGCTTGGCCCTGTACCCTAGAGCCCTTGCCCTATCTATTCTGGTGGGCCTCTCCACTCTGACTATCGCTGGCTCCCTCCTCCACCGTATCAGTCTATCCTTCCAGAGCTTGACCAAGTCTGGATCCTCCTTGCGTCTCCTCCAGACCAGTTTCTCCATGTACCTTCCTGCGACTACCAAGTTTACACCCTGCACTCAGGCCCCCCACTGGTGGATTTTAAAATTTGATAGTTCGAGGAGGCGGGATGCTAGTAGGCTTGGTCGGAAAGACGAACGTCGGTAAGACCACTTTCTTCTCAGCTGCTACCCTAGTGGAGGCAGAGAGGGAAAATCGACCTTTCGTCACGATAAATCCGAATGAGGGCGTGGGGTATGTGAGGGTCAAGTCCGTGTGCACCGAGTTCGGGGTGAAGTGCGATCCGAAGTACGGCTGGTGCAACGGCAGGTACAGGTACGTTCCGGTGAAGCTCTTGGACGTTGCTGGGTTGGTGAAGGGGGCGTCTAAGGGAAGAGGACTCGGAAACAAGTTCCTGGATGATTTGAGGAGGGCCAGCGTGAACGTGATCGTGGTGGACGCCTCGGGCTCCACCGATGAAGAGGGCAATCCCGTACCCCCCTCCAGTCACGATCCCCTAGAGGATGTTACGATAGTGAAGGAGGAGTTCGCTCTCTGGGTGGCGTCCATCATAGAGAGATCCAAAAGTAAGATCAGGGGGAGGATCGTGGCTGGCTCCTCGGTTGACGCGGCGCTACACGAGGTCCTCTCGGGACTGGATATGGATAGGGGAATCATCAAGGTGGTGCTGAGGGAACTGTCGCTGGAGAAATCCCCCCTAGACTGGAGCGATGAGGACCTCATCGAATTCTCGAGGGAGATCTTGAGGAGGGGGAAGCCCTTCGTGGTGGCAGCTAACAAGGTGGACGTGCCGGAAGCCGAGGA
>JAMOVA010000123.1 GCA_027061785.1 Thermoproteota archaeon | reverse complement strand
CCTGACATCATCCTTCGGCATGTAAATCCTACTGACGTAGCCGGAGCCGGGACTGAGGGGACCTCCGAGAACTATGACCGCGGGATAGTTCAGGACTCTAGCTACCTGCTTGGGATCGGTGGCATCGAGCCAGACAGCCCTCAAACCCACCCCCTCGAGGGCCTCGGAGATCACATTGAATGAGAGGTTCCTGTCTATCCCGTTCGAGAGTACCGCCACCTCATTGCCCTCCACGGAGATCTTCGCGCCTTCACTCACGCATCTCAGGGTTTCCTGCTTCACCTCGAGGCCCTTCTCCTCCTTCAACCACTTCACCAAGGCGGTAGGAGGTATCTTGTTATCGTAACTCTTGATGGGGCTGGAAAACTTATCCAAGTCGACGAGACCGGCTGAGGCGAGGAGCAGCTTCATCAACTTGAGGGGAGAGTCGGAGAGGCCCTTATCCGTCTCGGCGAGGACAAGCGACTTCTTGTAACCCTGATAAACGTAGCCGTGGAGTACCTTCCTGCCCCTCCCGGCCAGATCCCCGAGCCTCACCTCCACCCTCTTGAGCGTGAGGCCTTGGACCCTCTCCTCGGAGATGACGACCTTCAGACCCATGTCCTTGAAGGCGTGGTAGACCCGGTCCAGCTTCAGTTTGCCCTCGTAGATGGCACCCACCGCGCCACCGGTGGGTATGCAGGCGCCGGCTGGGATGAGTGGCAGGAGGAGGGAGGTGATCAGCAGAACGGTGACGAGAGATTTCCTCATCTGGAATAATCGCTTGAAGGCCTTAAAAAGCGTTTCAAGCTGAAAAGTAGGGGGAGGTTAGTTTAGGCGCTCTTTATGTGATCTATGAGCACCTGCGTGTATTCGCTGGCCTTCAACGGCTGGACTCCGGGCATGTGCCTAGCCAAGTCCTGAGTGACCTTCTTCTCCGCTATTGCCTTCCTTATCGCGTCCTTTATGAGAGCACTAGCTTCCTTCCATCCCATGTACTCGAGCAGAAGGCAGCCGCTCAGTATTTCAGCGGTCGGATTGGCCACGTCCTTGCCAGCGTACTTGGGAGCGGTCCCGTGCACGGGCTCGGCCAGGGCCATGTAGTCACCAGCGTTCATGCCAGCTGCCATCCCTATCCCGCCGACTAGGGCGTTGGCCTCGTCGCTTATGTAATCGCCGTTGACGTTCGGGGCCACTATGATGTCGTAGTCCCACGGCCTAGTTATTATCTGCTGGAGCATGTTGTCAGCTATCCTGTCGTTCACCAGTATCTTGCCCTCGGGCATCTCCCCATTGTACTGCTCCCAGAGCTCCTGCTCAGTCACCACGTACTCCCTGAACTCCTCCGTTGCGACCTCGTAGGCCCAGTTCCTGAAGGCACCTTCCGTGTACTTCATTATGTTGCCCTTGTGCATGATAGTGACGGGGCTCCTCCTGTTCTCGATCGCGTACTTCATCGCCTTCCTCATGAGCCTCTTGGTGCCGAATATGGAGATGGGCTTTATCCCTATGCCGGCGTCAGGCCTTATCTCCACGCCCAGCTCCTCCTTCAGGAACTTCCTGAGCTTCTCAGCCTCCGGACTGTCGTATGTCCACTCTATACCGGCGTAAAGGTCCTCGGTGTTCTCCCTGAATATCACGAAGTCCACTTTGTCAGCGTGGCAGTGGGGGGCGGGCTGGCCGAAGTACTGGACGGGCCTTATGTTGGCGTAGAGGTCCAGCTTCTTCCTCAGGGCCACGTTCAGGCTCCTGAATCCCGTGCCCACGGGAGTGGTCAGAGGACCCTTCAGGGCCAGGACGGTGTACCTTATCGCTAGCACAGTATCCTCGGGCAGTAATTCACCGTAGATCTCCATGGCCTTCTCTCCGGCGTAAGCCTCCCACCAGACTATCCTCCTCTTACCCCCGTAGGCCTTCTCTATGGCAGCATCCATCACGGCTCGGGCCTGACTAACGATCTGGGGACCGATGCCATCGCCCTCTATATACACGATAATTGGCTCATCGGGGACGATCAGCTTGCCGTCCTTAACCGTTACCTTCTCGCCCTCCTCGGGCAGCCTGAGCTTCTTGAACTCAGGGGGGCTCTCAAGTATATCCACCAAGGGGGTCACCTCCGTGGGGGCCCGACGGCTCAGCTTAAAAGTTTGGACGCTTAGATCATTGAACGGACGAACCGCCAATAGAAGGTTTTAGGCGGGCTTTCTAATGAAAAAGGGATGGGATAGGGATCAGAAGACGAAGCTCTCCGTCTCCAGGGCCCTTCCAACCACTTCCAGCTTGTTGGTAGGTATCTTCTCCCCGCCGTATAGATCGGCGTAGGTCTCCCCGTATAGGAGGGCAGCAGCGATCCTGCCGATCGCATCCCCCTTGAGGATCCCGCTCCCGCTGGCTCCCGTAGCCACGACCATGTTGGACCTCCTGAAAACTACGGGATTGTGATCGACGGAGTTCAGCATGTAGAGACCGGCCCACATGTTGTCCACCCTGGCCCCCTCCAGCTGCGGGAAGTACTTCACCATTATCGGGTAGATGTTGTCGTAGTAGTAGTTCTCCTCTGGCTCCTCGTCCGGGACGAAGGGCCTTATCTCGTCCGAGAACCCGAACCAGAAGGTTCCGTCTCTCCTGTCGGCCCTTATGTAATGGCCGGTCGGGAGGAAGGTGAACGGGAGTATGCCCTCCTCGTTGAACCCCTTCGTGTTCAGGAGGGCCTTCTGGGCCTCGGTCCTGGGCCTGAAGGTGAATATCTGCCTCTTCTTCGGCTTGGAAATGCAGTCTATGCCCAAGGGATCGAGTAGGAGGTGAGTCCACCCGCCGGCAGCTATCACGAGCTTCTTCGCCGTTATCGTCCCCTTGTTCGTCTCTACACCAGCGAATCTCACCTTCTGCCAGGCTCTAGGCTCTCTGGGTATCCCCAGCTTGATCTCGGGCTCCACTATTATCCTCTCCACCTTGGTGTTGAACTGGAAGTTCCCTCCCATCTCCTTGATCCTGTCCCTGTAGTAGTAGGCTAGCTTGTCGGCATCTATGTAACCGCACTTGACGCCGAACAGCCCGTAGTCCACGTTCTTCACCCCCAAGATCTCGGCCTCCTCGTCCCCGTCGAACTCGTAGTTCATCTCGAGCATCTTCTTCAGCTCGGCCTTCCGGTAGATCTTCAGGGTCCCCTTCTTCTCCAGTGCGTGAGCCACGTCGGCTATCTCCTCGAACTGTTCCTTGCTCCTCAGTATGAGGTAGCCGACGAGCTCCATCCCCAAGTCGTGGCCCTCCTCCCTCTGGATGTGTAGGTAGAAGTCAACGGACGTGTCTGACAGGAGCCTGTTGGTTGATGAGGTGAAGAGCCCGGCCCTGAAGCCAGCGGCACTCTTTGCTGTAGCTCCCTGGCCCACATCTCCCATCCTATCGACGATGAGAACGTTTGCTTCGGGATCCCTGCTCAAAACGTGATAAGCGGTAGCCAGTCCCAGGATACCGGCCCCTACAACGAGCACATCGGCCTCCAAGGAGCTTCACCCTGTTCTCACGAAGGAAAAAATGAAAAAGTTATCCAAATCCGGTAGAACGGTGTTACCCTTGGTCGTGAGGGAGAGTTTCCCCCTCCTCCCGGGTTGGACTCCCATAGTAATGTATTCGATCCTCGTACCCTTTGCGCTAATCTTCCTGTACGGTCTCTGGAGGATCTCGAGGAAATTCGAGCTGGACAGGGCGTTGAAGGAGCTGGACCTTGGGAAGCTGCGGAGAGGCCTGATCAGGGTCTTATCCCAGAAGAGGGTGCTGGAGAGGGATAGAGGGTTTTTTCACGCGCTCCTCTTCGCTGGGACCCTCGTCCTGTTTCTAGGCACCCTCACGGTGTTCCTCGAGACGGACATTCTCGAACACTTGGGCATCAGGATACTCTTCAACGGGACCTACTCGGCCTTCGAGCTGATAATGGACAGTTTCGGCATCCTGTTCCTGATCGGAGCCATTTCATTCTTCCCCACCAGGGATAGGGAGGGGAAAGCGCTGCTGCTGGGGCTCCTCTACATCGGGGTGACGGGCTTCCTCTTGGAATCCACTAGGATCTACGCTCAACCTAACGCCGCCAGTCACTACTCGCTCGTGGGCTATCTACTCTCGGGAACGGTCGGTCCCGTCATCCTCCCCTTCTACACGGTCCTGTGGTGGAGTCACGCCCTCCTAGCTTTCTCGATGGTGGCCTACCTACCTTACAGTAACTTGCTTCACTCTCTCACTGCCCTTCTCACCTCCTCCTTAGAGGAGGAGATAGTCAGATTTCCGAAGGAACCGTTCAGGCTGCAGGAGCTGGAGGATGTCGAGGAGATCAAGCTGGGTTTCGAGGAAGCCTCTGAACTTCCGTGGTACGAGAAGTACATGCTCGCGGCCTGCGTGAAGTGCGGGAGGTGCACCGATTCCTGTCCGGCAAACCTGACGGGCAGGCCCCTCTCACCAAAGGATGTGGTTCAGGGATTGAAGGTCTCACTGCTAGGAGGCACCTACGAGCTGGCTGACGATGCTGTCTGGTCCTGCGTCTCCTGCGGGGCCTGCTCGACGGCCTGCCCGAATTACATAAGCCCGTTCACCTTCCTCATGGAGAGGAGGCGCTCCCTCGTGGCGGAGGGCAGGATAGATAAGAAGATGGGTGAGCTGCTGAACGGGCTGAGGAGGTACCACAACTCCCTCTCCGTCCCGCAGAGGGGAAGGCTGAGCTGGATTGAGAGCGACGATGATCCTGATTACTACTTGTGGGTGGGCTGCCAGTACTCCTTCGATCCCGTGGGTAAGAGAGTGGTCTCCAAGCTCGTGGAGCTGCTGAGGAAGGTGGGCATCAGGATTGCGGTATTCGGGGAGATGGAGACCTGCTGTGGCGAGCCTGCTAGGAGGTTAGGGGAGGAGGGTATGTTCCAAGAGTTCGCCCTCACCAATGCAGAGCTCTTCAAGGAGCTGGGAGTGAAGAGGCTCTTGGTGCTCTGCCCGCACGGCCTCACCGTGTTCAGGCACGAGTATCCCAGGGTCGTCGAGGACTGGGATGTGGAAGTGATCTCACACGTGGAGCTGCTGGCTAAGCTGGTGAGAGAGGGGCGGTTGAAGGTGAATCACAGTGGGGAACTGACGTTCCACGATCCGTGCAACCTCTCCAGATTCAATGGGGTGGTGGAGGAGCCGAGGGAGATACTGAGGAGGGTGAACGGATTCAGGGAGATGGCCAGACACGGCGTGAACACCTTCTGCTGTGGCGCGGGAGGCGCCAACTACTGGTACCAGACCGGAGAGGGGACCATGGCTAAGGAGAGGGTGAAGGAAGCTTTGGAAGCTGGGGCGAAGGCCGTAGTGGTGGCGTGCCCGTTCTGCTACGCTATGCTCAACGACGCCTCCAAGGGGATGAACTTGGAGGGTTTCGAGGTCCTGGAGATCAGCGAGCTCTTGGAGTGAGTTCCCCCTCTCCACAATCTTTCCCCCTCTTTACCGCTCGATTTCAAATGACCTAGCCTTCGTGGGCTTGAAGGGAAATTATGTGGATGATCCTGTAATTCCTCTCAGGGCGTGGGTAGTAGAGAGGCTCGACCGACCCTACAGTTATATCTAATCTCGGTCCCGCGGATAGGTAATGGCAGATGCCAGCTGTGATCGTCGTGGGCATGCAGTTCGGTGACGAGAGCAAGGGTGCCGTGGTGGATTACTTGGCCGAGTGGGCCGATCTCGTCGTCAGGTACAACGGGGGCAGCAACGCGGGACATACGGTCGTGGCGGAGGGGCAGAAGTACAAACTTCACCTGATGCCCTCCAGCGTCGTAAGGGGCAAGAGGGGAGTCCTCGGCGCCGGGGTGGCCTTCGACCCGGAGGTATTCATACGGGAGCTCGAGGACCTCAGATCTAGGGGGAAGGGGGTCGATGTGCTGATATCCCTGAAGGCCACGCTCCTCCTCCCCTACCACAAGGAGCTCGATGCCGCGCTGGCTGGAGGCAAGCTGGGCACGACCAAGAGGGGGATAGGTCCGGCCTACCAAGACAAGATGGCCAGGGTCTCCGGACTGAAGGTCAGCGATCTGTTCAGCTCCAACTTCCCCGAGAGGCTGAAGGAGGTCCTCGAGATCAAGGAGGAGGAGTTGAGGAGAGCTGGGGTGCTCACGGGCGATCTGGACGAATACTATGAGCAGCTGATCGAGAGGGCCGAGGGCTGGAGAGAGGTTTTGGAGCCGTTCGTGGGTGACGACCACTTGGAGGTCAACGCGGCCATAGCCGAGGGAAAGTTCGTCCTCTTCGAGGGAGCTCAGGGCACGATGCTGGATGTGGACCACGGCACCTATCCCTTCGTGACCTCCTCCAACGCGATCGCTGGTGGGGCGTGCACGGGGGTGGGTGTCAGTCCCCTAGCCATAGATGCCGTGGTCGGGGTCAGCAAGGCCTACACCACCAGGGTGGGGAAGGGTCCCTTCCCCACGGAGCTGTCCGGGGATTTGGCGAAATACATCAGGGATCAGGGAGGCGAGTATGGCACCACCACAGGAAGGCCACGCAGGGTCGGCTGGCTGGACCTGCCCATGCTGAGGTACTCGGCCCTGATCAACGGGATAGGCTACCTAGCCATAAGGAAGGTAGACGTCCTCTCGGGCCTCGACAAGGTGAAGGTGGCCGTGGCTTACGAGATAGATGGTGAGGAGCACAGGGTGGCTCCCCCGTACGTGGAAGCCTTGGAGAAGGCGAAGCCGGTGTACGAGGAGCTAGACGGTTGGAATGTGGAGGACTGGGGCGAGCTCGTCAGAGAGGGCTGGGACTCCTTCCCCGAGGAGGTGAAGGCCTACGTGGAGTTCGTGGAGAGGGAGGTGAACGCGAAGACCGTCATGATCGGGGTCGGGCCGGAGAGGGAGATGACCGTCCCTACGCCAGCGTTGGAGGACCTCCTCTCCCTGTGACGGAGATGGCATTTACCCCATCAATTTATATAGTTAGGAGATGGACCTAAGGAAGGGTTCCAATAGGGAACAAGCTCGTCGAGAGATCTTCTTTTCTGGACTCCCGGTTGATTCTCGCGCTCGACTTCCCATCCGGAGACTTGGATGAGCTCCTTAACGGACTGAGGGATTACGTGGTGGGCGTGAAGGTGGGCTTTCCCCTAGCACTGGCCATCGGATGGGAGGGAATAGCTGAGCTGGTGAGCAGACACGAACACTACTACTGGATCGCAGATTTCAAGCTGGCGGACATACCTGATGTGGTCGAGCACATCCTAGGCAGGTTCAAGGAGATGGGCATGGACGCCGCCATTATTCACCTGTTCACGGGGCATAGGAGGTACGAGACCGGACTGGAACTGATCGGAGTGGCGGGCATGAGTCATCCCCAAGCTAAACTCATCAGAGAGAACTTCGTCAAGCTGCTGGAGGAAGCGGAGCTACTCAACGTCATGGGTATCGTCGTCGGGGCCACCAGGCCGGAGATGATCAGGGAGGCGAGGAGAAGGCTTCCCGATGTCCAGATCTTCTCCCCGGGTGTGGGCTTTCAGGGTGCGGAGCCGGGATCCGCCTTGGAGGCCGGTGCGAGCTTCGAGATAGTGGGCAGATCCATCCTGAGGAGCGAAGATCCGGTCGAGGCCGCGAGGAGTGTGGTCGAGGCTCAGAGGGTGATCCTTCATGGAGAGCGCTGAGTTGGGGTCAATCCTCGTGAGGAGGGGCATGCTCAAGTTCGGAGACTTCCTGCTCACCTCCGGCCGGAGAAGCACCATATACGTAGATCTGAGGCCCCTCCCATCATTCCCGGAGGAGTTCAGGGCGATCTCGGAAGAACTGGCTGGGAGGATAGGGGAAGGAGGGATATGCGGGGTCGCGGTCGGGGGCCTACCCCTAGCCACGGCAGTGGCCATGCTCACCTCCAGGCCCCTGATCTACATCAGGAAGGAGAGGAAGGAGCACGGGACGATGAGCAGGATGGAAGGGGTGGTGAGCGAGCGGGAGTACGTGGTGATAGACGATGTGGCCACCACCGGAGGCTCGCTGAGGAGGGCCGTTGAGGCGGTCAGGGAGGCAGGAGCTGATGTCAGAGAGGCCTGGGTCGTGGTGGACAGGCTTCAGGGTGCGAGGGAGTCCTTGGAAGAGCTGGGCGTGGAGTTGAGGAGCATCGCGACCCTCCCCGATATAGTCAGATCCATCCTCCCGGATCTCTCCCTTGAGGAGAGGAAATATGCGGAGATCTACCTTGAGGAGGTGGGATATTGAGTTTTAGAGGGAAGGACGTTCTTTCCATACTGGATTTCACCCGTAATGATCTGGAGAGGCTGTTCAGGATAGCCTCCTCCAAGTTCGAGGGGGACGAGCTGGAGGGGAAGGTCGTGGCTCTGGCCTTCTTCGAGCCCAGCACTAGGACGAGGCTCAGCTTCGAGACAGCCACCCTCAGGCTGGGGGGTGGGTACATAGGGTTCGATGCCGTTCAGGGCACCTCGATAGCTAAGGGAGAGACCTTCTCCGATACTATAAGGATGCTCGACGCGTATGCTGACGTGATAGTCGTGAGGCACAGCCTAGAGGGAGCTGCAAAGCTGGCCGCGGAGCTGGCCGAGGCTCCAGTGATAAACGCCGGGGACGGGTCGAAGAGGCACCCCACTCAAGCCATGATAGACCTTTACACGGTCTGGAGGGAGAAGAAAGGAATAGATAATTTGGTGTACGGGGTCTTGGGCGATCTCAGATACGGGAGGGCCTCGGGCAGCTTCCTCAGGGCGCTGAACCTCTACTCACCCAAGAAGGTGTACCTGATAGCCCCCGAGAGCCTGCGCCCGAAGGAGGAGCTCCTGGACACGTTGAAGATGCCTTGGGAGTTCGCTGACCTAGAGGAGGTGCTGCCGGAACTGGATGTCCTCTACGTGACCAGGATACAGAAGGAGAGGTTCCCCGACCCGGCCGAGTACGAGAGGGTCAAGGGGAGCTACAGGATCGATGCCGCCCTGCTCAAGAACGCTAAAGAGGACATGATAATCCTGCATCCCCTCCCGAGGGTGGATGAGATTGCTCTGGACGTGGACTCCACGCCCCACGCCCGCTACTTCAAGCAGGCCGCTTACGGGGTTCCCATCAGGATGGCCCTGTTGAGGGAGGTGGTACCATGAGTGAGGAGTTGGTGGTCAGGAGGATAAGTAACGGTACCGTGATAGATCACATCCCCGCCGGGAGGGCCCTCAAGGTCCTCCGCATCTTGGGGATCACGGGAGAGGAGGGCTACATGGTCTCCATGGTGATGAACGTTTACAGCAAGAAGCTGGGGAGGAAGGACATCGTGAAGGTCGAGGGAAGGGAGCTCAGCAGTGAGGAGGTGAACAAGATAGCGCTCGTCGCACCTACAGCCACGATCAACATAGTAAGGGATTACGAGGTGGTAGAGAAGAGGAAGGTGGAGCTCCCCGACAAGATAGAGGGGATAGTGAGATGCGTCAACCCCAAGTGCGTCACTAACGCTCCGAGGGAGGCGGTTCATCCATCGTTCAGGGTGATATCGAGGAAGCCCCTCAAGCTCGTCTGCGAGTACTGCGGCGAGTACCTGACGGAGGAAGAGGTCATTGCGCAGCTCGCCGGGACATGAGCTTCACAGTAAGCGATGCGTTGATGTGGTGGCAGGAGCGTGAGATGCTTCGATAATTCGCCTCACGGATCCCCCAAGATCTTCCCCAGATCTACCGTTTCACTCCCATCCAATATTTTGCCCAAATCTTCCGTCAGATCTGGCTTTGTCCGGAGTATGAACACGCCTTCCGACCCGGAGGTCTGAAAGTGGCCGGAGAGATAGAGCTCACCGTTGGAAAGCAGGGCGTGAGATATGGAGGAAGCCACGCTAAACTTCTCAGGGGGTATTATGGCCACTCTCTTGAGTCTCTCGCCGTCCCATATTCCAACGAATCCCCAGAAACCGTAAAAGCCGTGCAGGTAGATGTTCGATTCGGTATGCGGACCTATCGCAGCGGAGCAGCCTCCCGTTTTCGGGAGGTTCGGTATTATCAGGTGATGGGTGCGAATCTCCCCGTTCTCGTCCAGATAGATCAACTGACAGTTGGGTAAGGATATCAGCAGCCCTCCATCCAGAGCCATGGCATCCATCCAAGGGATGGACGCTGAACCGAGAGATATGTTACCGACTAGTTGCACATACCCGTTGGACACCCTCCCCACTAGGATAGCGTTGCTATCGAGGTCGTGGAAAAGGCAGTACACGGACTTCTCGGATGAGATCAGTTTCAACGGTTTAGTTCGGCTGAGGTTCCCTAGCGGGCAGTCGATGGACTTCGTTCTGTGACCGTTCCCATCCAATACGCTTATGGCGCAGTTATTATTTGTTTTTTCAAGAATAAATATACGATTATCATGCGCTGTTACATCAAGAAAATTACCTTTTGCTTTCCAAATGGAGTGCAGCTTCATGAATTTAATTAAAGTAGTACTTCCATTGACCTCCTTAGCGAGGAGTAAGAATCCTCCATCATGAGGCACTATTTTCACAGCGTATTTGTCATTCAACTTAACGAAATCCTTGATTCTTAGATTTCTTGATAATTCGATAAGTACCGTTCCTTCCTTCCTATCTTTTAAAACCGATCGTGATTCTTCAAAATTTAGGGTAAATATTATATCTTGATCCAAGTTTATAGAGCCAACAGTATAAATAAATTTCTTTTTCCAAATAAACATTACTGATCTAGAGTTTACATATATTACGGAGAACAGTGCTATAATTATTAAAATAAGAGCTAGGCTTGAGAGTATTAGGGAAATTATCTTAATTGCACCGCTCATGTAGTGACACCTGATATCTCCGACCAGTTCTACCCTTTTAGACGAGAATCATTAACATTTTTCGTCATATAGCTAAAATTGCAATGGCATGATGCGAGAACTGCTTATTAATAAAGTTAGAGATCTTTCCGTATGAATAAGGAGTTATTATTTAGATTCAGGCTCCGAATTCTTTTTGTTTTTGTATTGCTAGCAGCTTTGACGTCTTTTACGTTTTTGAGTAAGCCTATCTCGGTACAGGGGGCACCATCAGATGAAAATACCGCCACAACAATCGATGATGAAAGAGAATTAATAGAATTGGCCAAAGTAGAAGAGGTGCTTAAGGAAAGACCACTACCTTTAATTCCTGAGCCCAATGTCCATACACCTTTAGGGGTAATAACTGATAAGCATGGTAGATTTATCATAAAAGGCTACTTGGATCCTGATTATTATTACGATAATTACGGAAATTACATGTGGGTTTATGTCAATGATCCGCTAATATTCAAGAATGTTGTCAGAGCTTACTTTAAGGGTACCTATTTCTCGGTATGGAAAAATTGGCATGATCCCAATAATAGAGAATGCTTAAATTGTGGAAGTGGGGTGCAGACATTCTCATCATATAAAAGTAGATTCTATGTAAAAAATTATGTCGAAAATGTCTACGGAAACAGTTGGGATTATTTACATATAAAATACTTTATCCAAGCTGACCTTAATGGTTATGTTAGAAAAGGATACAGGAAGGTCTACTTGAGTGAAACTGCGTATGAGGCAGAGCTATGGAGCGAAGCTGATTATGATAAGCAGTCAAATTCTTGGGCCCTTTATGGATTTCCTGATATGCAAAATGGAGGTGCTAACTACATAATAGGTAAATCAATTTCTGTATCCGTAGGTCTCTCCTACTACACACCGTTTCCTGATTTGAGTTATAGATGGTTCGGGCATCCCTACGTTATATGGCTCGAGTCCAGATTTAGACACCAATTTGCATTGCATGGGGCATGGGGCTAATACCCCCCCTTTTTTATTAGGTGCAAATTGCCTTCTTTATGAAGAGTAAAAATTACTAAAGGCCAAAGCCTAACCAGAACATTTAGGAGGAATGTTCTAGTGCACGGTTCGCCGGGACATAGACCCCATACAATAATTGAGAGTGAGCCTCTCACTCCCAGAGTGAGGAGGATCGTGCTGGAAGGCGAGGTGGGGGCGAGACCCGGCCAGTACGTGATGGTCTGGGTCCCCAAGGTGGGAGAGATACCGGTCAGCGTGGCCAAGGAGGGGAGCGGGGAGACCTGGTTGCTGGTGGCCAGAGTGGGCAGAGTGAGCTCGGCCATCCACTCCCTCAGGGCTGGAGATAGGCTCTGGATACGGGGACCCTACGGCAGGGGCTTCACCACCGAAGTTGAGGGGAAGGTCGCTCTCGTGGGAGGGGGCTACGGCATAGCCCCCCTCATAAACTTGGCTGACGCGCTCAGGAGCAGGGAGGGAGTGAGGATCGAGTTCTACGCTGGATTCAGGAACGCGGAGGAGGTGATGCTCGAGGACCTCATTAGGGATCTCTCGGACAGGGTTGTAGTAAGCACGGACGACGGATCCTACGGGCTCAGCGGGTTCATCACGGAACACATCGACTATGAGGGATTGGATTTCGTTTACACCGCCGGGCCAGAGGCGATGATGGTGAAGGTGGTGTCCGAGGCAGTGAAAAGGGGTATAGGGGTGGAGGCGTCCCTGGAGAGGCTGATCAGATGCGCTGTAGGGCTCTGCGGAGCGTGCGTCCTAGAGCCACAGGGCCTCCTCGTGTGCAGGGACGGTCCCGTCTTCGACGGCTCAATATTGATGGCCTCTGAGGACTTCGGGAAGTACTGGAGGGATTTCGACGGCAGGAGGGTCCCGCTGGGAGCTCTCTCCAGATGATCTAGGGGTGTCAGAAGATGACATGTCTATGTGGCCTCGCATACCTGCCCTCCTTGGGATTTGAGGAGGTCTGCGTTGAGTTCGAGTTTACCATTCTCAGGGTCTCCAGAACAGCTGACGGTCCCTGCACAAGCGTTGGCGTCATACTCCCAGGTTTCGTGGACCTTCACGTCCACATGAGGGGTCTGGGGCAGAGGCACAAGGGGGAGTGGAGGACCGAGTCCCTCGCCGCATTACATGGAGGGGTGACCGTCGTTGTGGACATGCCGAATAACGTTCCGAGAGTGGACAATCCGGAAGTCCTCAGGAGGAAGTTGGAAGAGGCTGACAGGGAGAGCTACGTGGACTTCATGCTTTACACCGCTTACCCCTTCCTCCCGGATGAGAGCTACGTGGCAGGGATGAAGCTCTTCCCCTCCGACCTGATGAACGACCTTAATGAGGTGTTTTCAAGGGCTTCGAAGCTGGGAAAGGTTGTGGTGGTTCACGCGGAGGATCCCCTCATCCTCGAGGAAGCGGAAAAACCGAAGAGGGTGGAGGACCACTGGAGGGCGCACCCGGAGCTGGCTGAGGAGGTGGCGGTGAGAAGGGTCCTCTGGCTGGCCGAGAGGCACGGCACCAAGGTCAGGATAGCCCATTCCACCCTTCCTACAACCCTGAGGCTGGTGCAGGAGGCCAAGGTGAGGGGCGTGAATGCGAGCGCCGAGGTCACGCCGCACCACATCCTGTACGGCATCGAGGACTCGCCCGCTCTAGGGCCCTTGGCCAAGGTCAATCCACCGCTCAGGTCCAAGCCCGTGATGGAGGAGCTCAGGCGCATGGTCCACGCTGGGATGGTGGACTTCCTGGCCACGGATCACGCACCTCACAGCCCTGAGGAGAAGTCCAAACCTTATGAGGAGATGCCTCCCGGGATCCCCTGGCTCGACCTGATGGCCCCCTTGCTCATGACCCTGATGGGAGAGGGGGTGCTCCCGGCCGAGGTGATCGACATGTACAGCTCAAGGCCAGCGGTCCACCTAGGGCTGAGAAGGGGGAGAATAGCGCCAGGTAGCCTTGCTGATCTAATCGTCCTGAGGAAGGAACCGTGGAAGGTGAGGGAGGACGACCTCTACACCAAGGCGAGGTCCACTCCATTCAGGGAGCTGGATTGGGTGGTGGAGAGGGTCTACCTGAGGGGAGAGCTCGCCTACGATGGCGGGCCGGTGGTGGGGGAGGGGTTCGGTTCCCCCGCCTGAAGCACTTCCTCAACGCTGAGTATCCTGAGTGAGTTCGTCTTTGCCCTCCCGTGGGGATGCCCGAACGTCACAACTACTGTATCCTCCATACTCAACGCTCCCCTCTCCAGGCAGTGGTTAACCGCCTGTCTCACGGCCTCATCCAAGTCTTGGGAGACGAGGATGCTCTCCACACCCCAGCTCAGGGTCAGTAAGCCTCTAGTCTCCTCCCTACTCAGGAGGGCGAGTATCCTGGCCTTCGGCCTATGCCTGACCACGTGCCTGGCGGTGAATCCTGTGTAGGTGAAGCAGAGTATGACGGGGCTCTTCAGCATCTCCGCCGCCTCCACTGCCGCCTTACCTATGAAAGCAGCCTTCGAGGTGAGGGGGAAGTCCATCCTCGGGGTTAAGGAGCGCTCAGCGCTCTCGGCTATGACCCTCATCCACCTAACGCTCAGCACGGGATACCTGCCCACGGCCGTCTCTGCTGACAGCATGACGGCGTCGCTCCCGTCCATTATTGCGTTATACACATCGGTCACCTCCGCCCTCGTCGGGACGGGGCTCGAGGTCATGGACTCCAGCATCTCGGTGGCGGTTATGACTGGCTTGGCGGCCTCGTTGGCCAGTCTTATCAGCCTCTTCTGGATCTGAGGTATCTCCTCCAGCGGGAGTTCGACGCCTAAATCTCCTCTCGCCACCATTATGCCGTAGGATTCCTCTAGGATCTCCTTAGCGTTCTCTACAGCTTCCCTCGTTTCTATCTTAGCTATTAGGGAGGGGGGATCGTCTGTCAGGGATTTCAAGAATTCTTTAGCTTCTATCACGTCCTCCGCCGTTTTGACGAAGGAGAGGGCTATGAAGTCCACTCCTTTCTCCACGGAGAGCTTCATGGCTAGCCTGTCCTCCTCCGTCAGCCCTTTGAGATCGAAGGGCTTCGAGGCGTGCACCGATCTCTTGTCCCTTATCACCCCTCCGTGGACCACTCGGCACTTCAGGAGGCCCTCCCTGACCTCCTCCACCACCAATCTGATCCTGCCCTCATCTATGTAGAGTTCATCTCCCTCCGCCAGGTTTCTGAGGACACTGGACGGCTTGATCTTGATCTCCCCTAGGCCCTCCTTCCCGCTGACCGTGACCACATCCCCTTCCTCCACCTTCAGCTCCTTCCTCCCCATGTGGGTCCTGACCTCCGGTCCTTGAAGGTCGGACATGAGCCCTACTCTCAACCCCAGTTCCTGAGCAGCCCTGCGAACTAGGTCCATGTGGTTGGCCTTCTCGGTGAGGGTACCGTGGGAGAAGTTCATCCTGGCAACGGACATGCCCTCAGCTATCATCCCCTTTACCACTTCCATGGTAGAGGAGGCTGGACCTATAGTAGCGACTATCTTGGTACGGGCCATCCCAGCATGGTGTAGTGGTCCATTAAAAGCGGACCAGTAGAGTACTGGGAATCTGATAGCATCCACATAGTCTTATCGTTCGAAGAATTTCTTAGAAAAATTAAAATTTCTTAGAACAAGAGATGATGTGATGGAGATAAGCAAGGTCAGCAGGAAGGGGCTCACCAACATACCATCGAAGGTGAGGAGGGAGGCTGGGATAGAGGAGGGAGACCTCATGATCTGGGAGGTCGAGGGCAAGGGGATCGTAAGGGTGCGAATCGTGAAGGATCCGTTAAAGTACCTGAAGGGGAAGTACGATGATCCGGACCTGACCTATAACAAGGTCGAGGAGACCGCTGATAAGCTCATTGAGAGTGAGTTGAATGCCGGTAATTGAACTGGACATGCTGATTGCCTTAGTTAACAGGTCGGATAGGCTGCACAAGGTGGCGAGCGAGCTGTTTCAGGGTATCGCCTCTGGGAAATTGGAGGGGGTGAGGCTCGCCTCCTCAGCCCTTCTGGAGTACGAACTCGTGCTGAGATCCCGTGGATATGACGAGAAGGATATCAGAGAAGACATAGAGGCTTTCAAGCTGATCCCCAACTTGGATGAGGTTCCCTTGACATCCGAGGTAATCTTGAAGGCCTCCTCGCTCAGGGAGGCGTATTCCCTCACTTATTTCGATTCCTTACACTGCGCCACCGCCATACTGTACGATGGTCAAATAGTGGCATCCGACAAAGCTTACGATGACGTTCCTGAGGTGAGAAGACTAGACCCTTTCTCCTTAGTCTGAATTGTGTAGTTGAGGGCACTTGTTCCGGTTGGAGGAAGAGTGCCTTACCTGATCGCGTTATCTCACACTGTTATAACTACCCTCGATATTCAGGCGATCTTCATTTATCAATTATTAAGGAAAATTGCGCAGAGATTTTCGGCCTTTAGGAGTTTTCCTCGGTTTTTTCCAGTATATCATCAAGCAATCTAGGATCAAGTCTGGCTAGATATTCTCTGGTGAGCTCGAACCTTGATTGAGCGTAGGAGAGTGTTGCGACGTATATGCTCATGTTCCTTTTCAAGAACTCCCTTATAACCTCAACGCTTTCTTCCAATGAAGCATTGTACCCGGGACTCAGTAAATGATATCTATCTATGTAGTAAGCTACTTTTAACTTCACCCTGTCGAGTAATTTCGGAGCGTATTTCGAAAAGACCTGCGCTACAAGAGATGCATAGGACGCGGTGGTATTCTCTGGTAGAGTTAAGAATATTTCCACTGTGAAATTCTTTTCTTTCAGCCATTGATGGAGATCTCTATTCAAATCCATCGCCTTCCTCGCGATCTTCTCCAGTTCCTCCTTGGTATAGTACGCAGTTGGGAGACCGTATTCTAAAGTATCCACACGACTGTTGTACTCTCTGGAGATCTTTAGGATCATTTTAATCTTCTCTGGTGTGAGATCGAGGTAGTGGTTGAGTTCTTGCTGCTTAATGTCTTCGGGAGAGATGTACTCTTCCAGCCTCATGGGAGGCGGAAAAGGCAGCTCTCTAGGTGGAGTTAAGGTTCCTCCTCTCTTTTGACTTTCAACGGGCGTTAGGTAGAGTATAAGCAATAGGATTAGGGCTAAGATCATTAAAAATAATGAAGTATAAGCCAGATTAGCCCTGTAATTCATCACATTCACTGCGGCACTGAATGTGTTCTTGCCCTATAAAGTTTATCTGATCCCCTGACCTTGAGATGAAATATAAGATAGCGAGGCGGTACTAAGCCAAGTAAAGTGTATAAAAATTGGTGCTCTTCGGCGTTCTCCCTACATTTTGATGAATTCGAGGTAAGGAGAGACCCTAGGGGACCCCTTCTAGGTGGACAGTCACGGACATCGGATCAGAAAGAGAGAGCCACGTATGAGTAATAAGTAACCCTAGCGAGATGAACCGGTGCCAGATACCCGGAGGTTCAGGTCCGATCTGGAGGAGCTGGCCAGGAGGATAGAGGACAGAGGGAGCCTACCGGCTGGCAGGCTGAGGCCTCTCATCGACAGGCTGACCGACCTCTACATAGCTGGGGCCGTGAAGATAAATCACTCGGCCATGGAGCTGGTGATAGCGGCTCACCTGATCATGAAGGGGTATCAGGTGGATGTGGAGGTTAAGGTGAACGACCTCAGATGCGATGTGATGGGCACGAACGGGGAGAAGGTGATAGTGGAGGTGGAGACCGGCTTCGTGCCTCCAGACCATGCCTTGGATCCTGACAGCTTCTGCAGGGCGAGGATAGCCAGCAAGATCGCTAGGTACAGTCAGTACGCGGACAGGTTCTACTTGGCGGCGCCCCCCACCTACCTGATGGAGATACCCCCCTTCCTCCTCACTCCACCACACGCCAGGTCGGAGATAGAGCTGAGGAAGTGGAAGGAACTACTGGACAGGTATTATCGAAATCCGCCCATACCCATGGAACTGTTGAGGAGGGCCAAGCTAAACGGGATTCTTGTGACCTACGTGGACGAGGGTAGGGTGATAGAGCTCAGCACCGAGGCCTACCTCAATCTATTCAAGTACATCTAGCGTCATAAGGGATATGTTCTAATTCGGAGGCACCAAGGTGAGTGTCGCATATCTATACAGTCATGGGGGATATTTTCACCCCGATCTTCGAGGCCACGTCTCTCAGCTTTCGATCGAATGTAGCGAGATCCGCTCCCTTTCTGACGGCTAGAGCCAAGTAAAGAGAATCGTACACGGTGATCCCGTACCTCATCGCTATATCTAGGGCCTCCATGATCAGTTCGCCCGCCGGATATACTTTCATCCTACTCACTATGCTGAGCAAATCCTCAGCAGCCTTCTTGCACTCCTCTTTGTCGAGTTCCCCCAGAACGTTCCGCCTCCATATGGCGTTGGTGGACTCCGGTAGCATTAGATCGACGGTACATACCCTTTCACCGCTCAATATCCAGTTCTTGATGGACTTTTCAGCCTCCTCAGATCCTTCCTCATCCATTACCAGCTTAACGAGAAAAGATGCATCCAGAACCTTCATCTGCTCTCCCTGTCCTCTCTGATGAGTTGAGCTGAATCCGTCTTTACCTTCCTCTTTCGGGCCTCCTTCCTAACCCTATCTATGGTCTCCAGCAGTTCGTAGTCTCTGACCCTCTCTTCTATGTATTTCCTTATTTCTTCGCTCCAGTTGACTTTTAGCTTCTTCATTTTCTCTTTCAGCTCTTTCGGAACCCGGACCGTGACTACCGAACTCATCAGTATTACGTAGTGAAATACGTTATAAAACGATTGCGTATGACGGATCGAAACACTATCGCTGGAAGTCCCATCGACTCAGCAACGGCAGAGATAACATAAGAGTCCACAGTTAGTAGGTGAACCTTGAGAAAATTGCTTTCGGGGGGGATCCCCAGCCTTCCGGCCGGGTTGCCTCCGATCGCCCCTCTCGAGGCAACCGGAATCTCAGCGGTCAAGGCTAACCCCGACCACCTACTCCTCCCCTTTCCCGGCAAGGATTACCTACCGGCAGCGACTAATAAACCTTCCGTATCATACTTTCACAGATGTGTTAAAACTTTTTGATCAAAGGCGAGAGGGAAGCTGTTGTGTACAGCTGATCCCTCTTGACGCCGATCCAGACCTCTATGGCCTCCTCCACGGTCTTTAGGAGATGAGGTGTGGGTTTGCCTAGCTTGATCCCTGGGCACCTTTGATCGACGTAAACGTAGAATTCGCCTAATCTGTGGGAGTAGTAGGCCTCCTCGCCCCTCCCATGCTCCGGATTCCTGTATATCTTGAAAGGCCATATCTTACAGGCGGAGGGCTTCATCCCCAAGCTTTGGAGATAACATAGTCCCATCCCATTATCCTCGATGAGGAATGGACACGCTTCTCCCTCCCTCTTCCTTATGTACTGCTTCCCGGCGATGGACTCCACGTACGTGGGACCGAAGGTGCGAGCTATGGAGAGGGCCTCGTGGGGTTTCAAGGGGATGCGGAATCTGTAGCAACAGAGGCCGCAGGCGTAACAGGTGAAGTCGGAGACCCGGCTCCACGGGAGGTACAGGAAGCTCACCTCCCCGGATCTCCTTGTACGCGTACATGTAGGGATTCTTAAGCCATGCTGTTTACAGAGCTCTCGGAAGGTTTATTTTATGTGAGATTCGAAGCTTATGGTAAGTATTTTGGATTGTGCGATAATTACTGTGAGCGTGGATAATTAATGCTGCTAATTCGCGCGAAAGTTTGAATGGGAGTCTGGAGACCAGAGAGTCAAAAACGGAGAGCGGAGAAAGACTGGATTTTAGGAGGGAACCCTCTTTAGCAATCCTAGAGAGCGATACCCCCTAGCGTAGGAGGACATGGGTTTGACCTCCACCTCCTCCAAGCTCACCGAGCCGAATGCCCTAGCCAGCTCTAGGGCTAGGTCGGCGTTCAAGACCAGAGGTACATTCAGGTCGGCAGCAGTTCTCCTCAGTATATAGTCCACCTGAGGCGCGTAGCCAGTTGCCACGACCATGTCGGCCTTTCCCTCCTTCAGTAACTTACTCGCCTCCTCTTCACCAACTTCAGATAACCACCAAACATCCAGTATGGATGCTAATGCATTGGCGGCCTCCTCCATCTTCCTGTGCTCCTCCCCCTCGCCCTCGTATCCCACTATTATTCCCTTCTCGGGTATCCTATTGGGAGATACGGAGAGCCAAGACTTCAGTAGAGCAGCCTCGTAAACCTTATCCATCGAGGCCACCTCTCCCGTCGATCTCATCTCCACTCCTAAGTAGGGGTAGGCGCCTCTCAGCTGGGACCACGAGAACTGTGGTGATTTGACCGCATAGTGGAACAGTGAGGGTTCATAAAACCCATTCACACCCAATGACCCTTCAAATATCGCCTTAGCCGCCGCTCTGGCCAAGTTAACGCCTGAAGCCTTGCTGGAGAAGGGCATAGACCTGGAAGCCCTCAGGTTCAGTTCCAGTATATAGACACCACTACCGTTGATCACGAACTGTAGGTTGAAGGGTCCCCTTATCTGGAGGGCCCTGACCAGCCTCAGGGCAGCTTCCTTCATCTCCTCAACTGGAAGGCCGCGAGCAGGGAGTACCATCGTGGAATCACCTGAGTGTACGCCAGCGGGCTCTATGTGCCTTATCACCACCCCGACTACGCTCCTCCCGTCGGCGACTCCATCTATCTCGGCTTCCGGTCCCCTCAGGAACTTGGACACGACCACGCTCCTCCCGGTCGAGAGGGCCGAGAGGACTGCCTGCCTCAGCGACCCCTCGTCCCATACCAGATACATGGAGGTGCCGCTCAGCACGTGGGAGGGCCTGACCATGACGGGATAGCCGTGCTCCAGCGCGAACTCCAGCGCCTCCTCCATTGAACTTACCTCCCTCCATGGGGGCTGCCTCAATCCCAGTTCGTCCAAGAGCTGGGAGAACCT
>JAMOVA010000122.1 GCA_027061785.1 Thermoproteota archaeon | reverse complement strand
GGCTAGACCTGAAAGGTGATTGGAAGAAAGTGTACACGAGGAGCGGTAAGGAGTTCTCAGCTAGGGCCCTGATCATCGCGACTGGTGCCGAGGATAAGAGGTTGGAGGTTCCCGGGGAGATGGAGTTCTACGGTAAGGGGGTGAGCTACTGCGCCGTCTGCGACGGGCCCCTCTTCAAGGGGAAGAAGATAGTGGTCGTCGGTGGGGGGAACACCGCAGCGGTCTCCACGCTCTACTTAGCCAAGCTGGCCAGTAAAGTGATTTTGGTGCATAGGAGGGACAAGTTGAGGGCCGAGCAGGCTCTAGTGGATCAGGTGATGAGCCTTCCCAACGTCGAGTTCAGGTGGAAGAGCGTGGTCACGGAGATAGTCGGTGATGAGAGGGTGAGAGGAGTTAGGATAAGGAACTTGGAGAGTGGAGAGGAGGAACTGGTTGAGGCCGAGGGGGTCTTTATCTTCGTGGGGGTCATCCCCCAGAGCCACATCGCCAAGCAGGCCGGTGTCAAGACGGACGAGAAGGGATTCATCTTGGTGGACTACTGGCAGAGGACCAACTGCTTCGCCGTCTACGCGGTGGGTGACGTGACCGGTGAGCCCATGCAGATAGCCAAGGCCGTGGGAGAGGGGGTCAAAGCGGCCACGGACATACACGACAGGATATTTGGTGGCGCTTACGGGGAGCCCAAGGCCTCTTGGCACCCCACTCCCTGCGTCCCGGAGGACTAGCTCACCCTCATTACCGGGACCTTACCGAACCTGCCCAGTTCCACCTCCTCCCCCGGTTCTCCATCCACTAAGATGATCCTGACGCCGAGAACCTTATTTTTCACGTAGCTCGAAGCTAGGACATCACCTATCAGCGCAGCTATTTCCCTGTCGGGCGTGGATCTCGGGAGGATGACCATGTCCAAGCCGGTTATACAGTAAGGAGTGAGGGAGACCAGGTCTCTGGCCGTGAGGGATCCCTCAAGTGCCATCTGTTTGAGGAGGTCGTCCTCGGCCATTGGGAGCATTACCTCGTTGTAGCCCAAGGGCTTCAGCCCCTCGGAGGCCTCCTCTATGGATCTGTTGAGCTCCAATACTGCTCTTGCCGTTCCCGGAGCCATGAAGGGAGCCCTAGCCATGAGACTCACCACCTGAGCCGAGCTCTCCTCCATCCAAGGACTGAGAGAATAGTCTATGCCGAGTATCGGAGCCTGGTCTCCCACGGCATCTGAGAATTCCCTGTAGGCCTCACTGAATATGAGGGAGAGCACGTGTCTCACTGTCGTGTCCGGTTCCTCCGCCTCGTAAAGGGCCCCGTAAAGGTCGGAGGGGTAGAGGAGGGAGGCGCTAAACCCCAAGGAGGAGGACTTGGATGCTGGGAAGTAAGGTCCCTCCGGCGGTGGATCCGACGTGATTGCGAGCATCGTTCCGTACTCCGGACCGAGCTCCTCGGACACCCTTCTTATGAAGGAAGCCGCGTATCCTAGATGAGCCGCGTAGGGATCTCTCCCAAGGGACACGGAGGTGAAATACCCCTCTTTCAGCAGTTCCCACGCCTTATCGAAACCGTCCAACCCCTCACCCGAGTACACCGCTTTGAGATCCAGATCCAGTTCATCTCCCGGTTCTGGCGAGACCACCCTAGTCGTGAAGGACTCCAACTTGGAAGAGACCTTCCTGAGCAGGTCAGAGTAGGAGAGGTAATCCTCCGGATCCCTCACGTGGAGGGTAACTGCCCTGAACCTCATGATAGCACCTATCCCATTCTGAGTAAGATCTCCCTCACCAGCAGGCTATAGACCTTCCTCTTTCCCCTCCTCTCCGACTTCACCAGTCCCTTGGACTCGAGGATCTTCAGCATCTCGGACACGGAACCAACGGGTCTCCTCAGGGAGCGAGCTATCTCTGACACCGTAGCCTCCTTCTTCTTAGCTAGGTAGCCCATTATCTCCAATCTAGCTGGGGTGAAGATCTCCGTGAACTCCATGGCGTCCTCGATGCTCAGTTCCAGCCTCCCCATGGAGGACCTCCTGAGGACCTCATTCACGTACTGCTCCCATAAGAATCCATCAGCCAGCTCCTCTACGCTTGCTCTATCTTCTCTCAGGGAGGAAATGAACTCCTGAAAGCTCTTCCCGTACTTGGCTTCGAACTTCCTAATCTCACTTAAAAGCTTGGATAGAGGGATCTCAGATAGATCTTCCGTTTTCCTTCTAATTCCCGTCCTCCTCGCGCTTCTCACCGGTCGATCCCCCCAGTTCTTCCACTTTGTCGAGGATCTGTTCAAGTAAGCTTTGGAGATCCTCGCATTCTAGTCTACCTAATCTCCTTCTCACCTGAATGTAGGCTTCATTCCCCTCCGAGTCTATCCTCACCCACTCATCTTCTCTCCAATGTTCTTTCCGGTACAGGAGTCTGAAACTCCTGCTCTTTCCCTTATCCACACATATTATTGTTGCTTTGCCTCCTCTGAGCGCAATTTCTTCTTCCACTAGGCGGGCCATAGCCCCTCCGTGTCATGCCGTACAGCAATAAAAGATTTTTTCTAAGTTATCTTTTTCCTAAATTAAGGACGATTAATTTCCATGGGAGACATATCTGGCTATTTTATGAGAAGCTGCTTAAATAGAATTTGTTTAGTAGAATGTTTATAAATTATCCTGACATATTTTACTTGGAGGTGATACCATGGCTGAGATGGGAATACCGCTCAAGCCGATGGGGAAGGAGGAGATCCACAAGCTGGAGTACAGTCTGCTCATCTCGTCGCTCATAGAGGTTCTCACGGACCCCAAGTTCGTAGAGCAGTTGAAGGATCCCAAGGACAGGCTCACTTGGATCGACAGCATAGCCACCGCGGCCGCCGCTCTCGCGAGGGAGAAGGCTGGGATGACCCTCTCGGAGATAGCTGAGGACATAGGGAGGACTGAGGCCACCATAAAGAAGCACCTCAAGGGCGAGACCGAGGCGGGCAAGATAGTACTAGAGGCGTATAAGAAGCTGGAGAAGGGAGAGATAGACGACACTTTGAGCGTGATTCTGGGCCTCAAGAAAGTCGAGGGACTGGATGAGGTCAAGGAACTCTTGAATAAGGCATCAAGCCTGTTGGATGAGGCTTCTAAGCATCTAAAGGAGGCCATAGAGAAGCTGGGCTGAGCTATATCCTGGCCACCCTCTTTTCCCATCTCACTTTAGCTTCAGGCGATACAAGCAGTTTATCCGTGTAGTACACCTTATCCACGATCCCACCGGCCACATACACCCTCTCCGCCACTATCTGGGAGATCCTCGATCTACCCATCACCTCCACCTCGATCGCTTTGATGGTCCTGACATGGGAGTCCTTTACCCTAACCCTCTTCCCCGTAACTTTCGATACCTCGGCGTTTATCAGTTCTACATCCTCCCCTTCCACCTCCGTGGCCTCCCCTATCACAGTAACTTTCCCACCCGTCAGTTTGCCCTTGCCCTTCCCACTCACTTGAGCCTCCTCGGCGGAGAGGGATCCTGAGATCTTCAGAGCCCCTCCAACCCTCAAGATCCTCACCTTGACCTCGCCTTCCACCTTGAGAACTTCGTTGACCTTCAACAGTCCTCCAGTCAGGTGTCCGGTCACTTCTGCCATTCCGGCTTCAGCTTCGCCTATTTCGGTGGTACCGGTCACCCTGAGTGTACCTCCCACCTTGAGCCTGTTTATCTTGCAGCTCCCGAGCTTGGCCGATCCGTCTACTGAGGCGAAATCCATGCTTCCTTCATCCACTTCGAGGGAGCCCTTCACCTCCACATATCTGACATTCGCCCTCAGAGCCCTGAGGCTGCCTGAGATCCTCACCTCCTCAGCCTCTAACGTAGCGCAGGAGAGTGATCCCTCCACCCTGATCTCGACGGCCTTTATGTAGCCGCTAACCCTCACCGGGCCTTGGATGTGGGCCCTCACCACCTCCACCATTCCGGCATCAAGAAATTCCGCGACAAGTTCTTCTGCCTTTATTTTCACGCACTTCAACCCCTTAGCCTCCACTTTAACTGCATTCAGTTCTTCGGCTTCGAGCTTCCCCTTGCATGCGACCTCTGTGGCTTCCAAGGTCCCCTTTATCCTAGCCGAACCCTCACATCTGACCCTGTCGTAGCGCCCTACGGGTTCGAAGGTCTCGTTCTTACCTATCACAACCTCCATCGTCCTCACCTAGTGAGCGAATGTCCTTAGCCACATGGGCCCGGACATTTTCCACGCCCCGAAACATCCCCAACTCCAAATTAAACATCTCACGGACTTGGTCCAATGACCCTCTCTCGAGGCCCTCGATGGCCTTCCTGTAGGGATTCCCTAGGTTTCTAGGGATCAGGAGAAGGATCTCCTCATTCCATCCCTCTCTCTCCTCGTCCCTTAGTATTAGATCCTCCGGTCTATCTACGTCCAGGAACCTCCAAGGGTCTACCAGCATGCCAGCTGAGACCATCGCGATGGAGGAAGCAGCCCTGTGCACATCGGTGACCCTCACCCCTTTCAGGCCACAGGCCCTCCTCACGTAGACCAGTGGTTCCGTGGATTTGATCAGGGCGATCATGGGGTCAAGGTACTTCTGGGTTGAGGACCACAAGAGGCCGCATATCTGAGCTGAAAAGCTCTCGCATACATCCAAAAAGGATCGCAGGGCATCTCCATCCATCCATGGCAGGTCTGCTGGGAGTAGGAGGGTGTTCTCCCTTTTAATCGAGGAGAGCACGCCCCTGATCGGTCCCGTGCATGGTAACGGTTCGTCAACCCTGTACTCCAGTCCAGTGAGTTTGGAAAGTCTTTCACCGTCTTCCTCGCGTCTAACGGACAGGACTACCTTCCCCGCTACTGCCTGGGCGGCCTCGATCACCCTAACCAAGATCTCCTTTCCATCGATCCTATAGGTTAATTTATCTCTCCCAAATCTGATGCTCTTCCCTCCAGCTAGGATGACCGCCTCCTCAACGAGGCTCATCGTTATCACCCCGCTGTGAGGTGACTGCCGTGTAGATGCCGCCCAGAACCAAGGCTCCCCCTATTACCGTTGTGAGACGGGGCAGTTCATGAAGCAGTATCGCAGCCAAGATAGATGCACCGATCGGCTCTCCCAGTATGGAGACGCTGACAATAGAGGCTTTCAGGTACTTCAAGGCGTAGTTGTAGGAGTTGTGCCCCAATCCACTGGGTATGAGGGCGAGAGCTAGGAATATCACCCACTCCCTTACCGGATACCCCAAAAGGGGGATCCCTGCAGCCCCAGCTATCGCTAGCAGTATGATCCCAGATATCCCGTACACGGAGGCTGTGTAGGGAGCGAGACCTAGCTTTCCTCTCAGCCTCCTCCCGGCTACCAAGTAAACTGCCAAGGATATCGAGCCTATCAGTGCTAAAAGATCGCCGAATAGATTAGAACTCCTGTCTACATGACCTATTGCTATTATTGAGGCCCCTAAGAAAGATACAACTATTCCTAATGCCTCTCTAGAGTTTACACCCTCATTCAGCAGTAGGTATGAGAGTATTACCACAAATATGGGGGACGAGTCTACTATAACCGTGCTCGCAGCTACTGAGGTGTACTCCAAGCTAGCAGTCCAAGTGCCGAAGTGGGCCGCGAGGCTCATGCCAGACAGTAGGAGGATCATTTTCTCCCTACGGGAGAGGCCCTTTAGCTGATTCAAGGAGTCCAAGGAGAGCACTAGCATGAGGATAGAGGCGAATGCCATCCTGTAACCTGCTATGATGAGGGGGTGACTCTCACTGAACCTTATCAGAATGCTTGCGGTGGATACTGCGACAATACCTAAGGCCAGCGCCAGCTTCGGGTTTAGAGGCGGTTCTGATTCCACCATCAGACCTCATCTCGGCCCATTCTTATAACGTTGCTGCTGGGAGCGTTCGATCAATTTTTATAAGAGGGGGTTAGACATCCCCGAAGGTGAAGCTAATTTGCCCGACGATGGCATGAAGGGCAGGTTAATCGATGTTCTCGTCATAGCGGTCACTTACATCATAGGTGCCGTCATCAGGGTCCTCCCTACCTTCAAGTACGGGGCCCACCTAACCGCGGACGACCCGTTGCTGCACTATAGGATCACACAGTACTTGGTGAAGACGGGACACCTGCCGACCTTTGACCCCCTAGCTTGGCATCCTTGGAGCTACAATCCTAGCGAGGTGCTGCCCATACTCCACTACTACACTGGGGCTGCTATTTACAAGATCGCCTCCCTCTTCGGTTTCAAAGATCTTTACACGGTTGTTGTGTACATACCGGTCGTATTCGCCCCGCTGGTGGTCATACCGGTCTACCTACTGGCCAAGGAGCTGTGGGGGAGATCGGCAGCTATAACATCCGCATTCGCTATCTCCCTATCTTGGGCGTACATAAACAGGTCTCTAGCAGGGTGGTACAGGCACGAGCAGTTCGCCATTCCCCTGCTCATGACCTCCATGTACTTCACGATAAAGGCCATGAGGAGCGAGGAGGATTGGAAGGTATTGGCCTACTCAGGGCTGAGCGGCCTCTTCTTGGTGTACTCAGCGGGGGTATGGGCGGGATTCAAGGCGCTCTACGACGGTTACGCGCTGCTCCTCATGATTCTCCTCGTACTGAACAGGTTGGACTGGCGCGAGGGTCTGGCTTTGGGCTTACCCCCTCTCTACGTATTGCTGGCCAGCTTCGGGTTCCTCTCCAACCAAGCCTACAGGAAGCTCTACATAAGCGTGGAGAGCACGCTCGTCTGGGCCTCTTTATTGGCGGCGTTGGTCTACGTAGCCCTCCCCAAGCTGAATGTCAAAGCTCTCAGTGAGCGGAGGAGAATAGTATCCGTCGGAATCGGATTAGCCCTGCTCGTTGCGTTCTTCGCGTTTGGCATATATCAGCCCCTCACGGGCAGGCTGATGAGGGTTTTATTCCCCTCAGTAAAGCTTCCTCAAGGGAATGTGGTCGAGACGGTGGCTGAGCACGGTGCCGGGGCGACTGTGGAAACCTTAACCACGCTCCTCATACCCGGGGTGCTGGGCCTCTTCTTCCTGTTGATGGAGAGGTGGAGGAATGATGACGAGCTCATGATAAGCCTCATGACCCTGATATCCCTCTACTTCGCCACCAGTATAGTGAGGCTACCCCCGTTAGCCGCGCCCTTCGTTGCGCTCGTGTCGGGTTTCTTCGCTTACAGGATAGTTCTGTTTTCGGAGCCATACATGAAGAAGGTGAGATCCCTAGAGAGAGCAAAGAAGAGAAGGGGCGGTAGTCTACCTCTATCCAAGAAACTGGGAATCATGAAGGTTCCGGTCATCATGATGATCCTCCTAGTTGTGTTACCGATAGCCTTCCAAGGCCACATCAGGAATTACGGTGCCGGGCATTCAGAGTACGTTCTCACATTCCAGGAGGCCATGGAGTATCCGCTCGGCTTTACCGAGGGATGGAGAGATGCATTACAGTGGTTGAAGGAGAATACAAAGCCTGATGAGGTCGTGATCTCCTGGTGGGATTACGGTTACTGGATGCAGACCGGGGCAGGGAAGATAACGATGGTGGATGGGCTCACCATAAACTCCACTCAGATTAGGCTCGTGGCCAGGGCCTTCATAGGTCCCGAGGAGAGGATGCTAGATCTGGCAAGCAGGTTCAACGCCACCTACGTCGTCGTTGATGTGCCCAGGGAGGTGGGGCAGTTCTCTGGAGGAGGTAAGTGGGTCGCCATGGCTTGGATAGCCGGGGAGTTCCAGCACAGCCCCTACAGACCTGACGAGGCCAGGAAGTGGTTCACTCAGGATCTGCAGAAGTTTTTCGTGTTCGATAGAACTACAGGACGGTCCGTCCCCACGGACTACACCCTCAATACGACCCTGTACAAGATGGCCCTCAATGCGATAGGCGGAGCCAAACTGAACTACTTCGATCTGGTTCATGTGGGTAAGAATAAAGGGTATGTCGAGGTGGCCATCTTCAAGGTCAAGGGGTGATCTAATGGATCCACTTGCTTACTTCGAAAGGGAAGACGAGGTCGAGAGGCCCGTCTTCGCGGAGCTCAAGGAGAAGTTCGCCTCCGAAGCCGATGAGGAGCACATCTCCTCGCTACCCAGGATGACATTCGCGATGGTGAAGCCGGATGCGTTCGTGCGAGGTCTCGCCCCCGAGGTCATAAGCAGGCTGAAGGAATCGGGGTTAATTCCCGTAGCCATGAAGGTCACCGAGATGGATGAGTCCCTCATTGACGAGCTATACATGTTCGTGAAGCAGAAGTACTTCGATTCTTGGTGGATCATGCCCAAGGTGTTCAGCCAAGCCCCGGTGATCCCGATGATCCTCGTTGGTGATCCCGGGGAGTTCGAGCACCTGAGCGCCAAGCTAAGGGATATAATCGGACCAACTACGCCGGATGCTGGTAAACCGGGGAACCTGAGGTACGATCTGAAGGGCACCAACAGGGTTCTCAACATCATACACGCCGCTGACGATCCTGCAGCCGCTGTAAGGGAGGCTAGCGTGTTCTTCGATTTGGATGAGATCTTGGATGCAATGCTCTCCACTGAGGAGGTCAGATACGATCCTGATGAGATAGTACCGGAGGAACCGGTGAACCTCCTCAGGTGGAGGACGTTCAACGAGGTCAAGCTGGAGGCATTGGACTATATAGACATCAGAAGAGCAGAGATCCAGGAACTTTTGGACAGAGAGGCCGAAGTAGTGGCTAAGGAGCTACCCATAGACGAGGAAAGGCTTGCTCTCAAGGAAACAGAGGCTAAATTGTCCATGATCGCCAGTGAGGTCATGGAGGAGATAGATAGAGAGCTCGTCAGGAATGCTAGGCTTCCTGCCGATCCAAAGGGTAAAGGCAAGCTCGCTGAGAGGCTGGAGGATTCTTTGGTGGCAGCAACGATGATAAAACTGCTCAGTGATGAGAGGGTCCTTTCAAACGAGAGCGAGTTCGACAAGCTGCTCATGTTCAGCCTATCTAGGGAACTGATCGGCACGGGGTGGGGGGAAGTCGTCGTTCACAGCACTTGGGCAGTGATGCCTCAGATGGTGAGGGATCTCGAGAAGAACGGCAAGGTGGTCATCTCCACGTCCTAATCTTTTTTATGACGCGAGGTATAAATAGCAAAAGGTCCCGTTTTGTGGAACGGATACCGTTATATATAACGAAAACGTATGTTATAGTTAGGTGGTAGAAAACGATACAGCCGTGTGAACTCGTGGTTAAGACGCTCATCCCATCTGTGAGGGCCCTCGTAGCCAAGGAACTCATAACTAAGTATAAACTCAGACAGATAGATGTGGCTAAGATGCTTGGAGTTACCCAAGCGGCCATAAGCCAATATCTGAGAGGGGCTAGGGGGAACATAATAGACCTGCGGAACGATAAGGAGATAATGAGGATAGTTAACAGGATAGCCACCGGGCTGATAAACAAGGACCTCACTAAGAAGGATCTCTCCATCCTCATCTGTGAGATATGTTACCAAGCTAGGAAGAAGAGGATCTACTGCAAGTCGGGCATGAGGATTCAGGGCAAGTACGCGGAAGCCGCTGACCTGATGTGCATGGAGTACGATATCCCCCGGGAGAAGGGAGAATTGAAGGACGTAGTTAATAAACTGCTCCAAGGATCAAGCGGTGAATAAGAATAAAGAAAATTTGGGGAAAGGAGCTCAAGAGACCTCCTTTATCTTTTCCTCTACTATCTCTAGGGCCCTGAATAGGTACTCCTCTTCTATGTTTAGAGGCGGGAATACCCTTAGCGCGTTCACTCCTGCCGTTATTATCGCCACACCAGATCTCCATGATCTCATCATTATCTCGTGAGCCAGATCTGGGGCCTTCTTCCTGCTGGCCTTATCCTTCACGATCTCTATTCCTATCATGAGGCCCTTGCCCCTTACATCTCCTACTATCTCATATTTCTCTTTCCACTCATTCAGCAACTTCATTACCTTCTCGCCCAGCTTCGCGGCTCTCTCTACTAGGTTTTCCCTCTCTATCACGTTTATTGTGGCCAAGCCAGAGGCGCAGGATACGGGATTACCACCGAATGTGGAGGCGTGAGATCCGCCTGGCCACGTCATCACGTCCTCCCTCGCTATAGTGGCCCCTATTGGAAGTCCGCCACCCAAGGCCTTGGCGCTGGTGAGGATGTCTGGATCAACTCCGAAGTGCTGGATGGCCCACCACTTTCCAGTCCTGCCCATGCCGGCCTGAACCTCGTCATCTATCAGCAGTATTCCATGCTCATCGGCGAGCTTCCTCAGCTGGGGAATGAAATTGTCTGGAGGAACGATGTACCCTCCCTCTCCCTGGATCGGTTCGAATATGAAGGCGGCCACCTCCTCTGGCGGGACGAACTTGCTAAGGACCCAGTCCTCAATGAAGGCGATGGTACGATTGGCGCACTCCTCCGGGTCATCGGGCGGCGCCCCGAAGGGACACCTGTAGGAATAGGGGTAGGGCACATGCACTATGCCCGGGACGAGGGGAGAAAAGCCAGCGCGTTGAACCGGCTTGCTGGAAGTGATGCTCAGAGATCCGTAGGTCCTCCCATGGAACGCCCCTATAAACCCTATAATGTACTGCCTTTTCGTACGCCACCTAGCTAACTTTATGGCTGCTTCAACAGACTCAGTTCCGCTGTTGGAGAAGAAGACTTTCTTGTTATAGCTTCCCGGTGATATCGAGACGAGCTTCTCGGCAAAGATCACCGATTCCTCGTAATAAAAGTCCGTGTTCGAGTAGTGAAGGAGTTTTTCAGCTTGCCTCTTGATCGCTTCGACCACTTCGGGATGGGAGTGGCCTATGTTCATTACGCCGAGTCCGGAGTTCAGGTCTATGTATATATTCCCATCAACATCGAAGAGTAGCGAACCCTGACCCCTATCTACTACGAGAGGATAAAACCGGACATAAGAAGGGGAGATAACCTTAGAATCCCTCTCTAATATCTTCCTGGCGTTGGGGCCTGGAGGAGGTACGACTATCCTGGGGACATCCATCCCACACACCACACGAAGATCGACTTAATATGTTAAAATGTTTAGTGCAATCCATGCAGTTGACAGAACTGCTCGTGTTTAAATTGCCGGAGGGTGATCCGACATTCTGATGAAGGGAGTGAGGTCTGCCGTCTTAGCGGCTCTGGTTGCATTCACGATCCTAGCTTCTCTAGGGGTTTCTGCATATGGAACTGATTGTGATGCCCCTGCGTGGTTAAAGTCGGGGGTCTATGCCAAGTATTTGTTCACGGTGACTAGGGGGGACGTACTCGTTGAACGGAACGTCGTAAGCGTTTCGATAGATAGCATTGATGAGAGTGGGATGGTAAAGGGGAGATACAGATCGATAGGCACGAGCAACTTCACAGTAGACTTTTCCTACAATGCATGCAGAGAGCTTCCCAGCGTATTCTCATTCTACGCCACACCGTCCCAGCTGAAGAACCTTTCCAAGTTTCTTTCATCGGAGACTCTGAGGCTGCAGGTGGGTACATTCTCCGCATACAGATGGAAGTACACACTGAGAAATCAGATGGGTGAATATAACGTGGTCAAATGGGTTGAGTCTAGTAGTGGCCTTGTTCTAGGAGAGATAGCCATGGCTAGAGAAGCCGCTATGGGAGGAAAGGCCATACAGCTCAGCAGGTACATGTATACCCTCATAGATACTAACATCATTAAACTAGAGAGGAGATTCTCGGAAAAAAATGAAAGTTCACTCAGGGAGATAATAGAAGCTTTGAAAGGTAATGGAACATCAACGAGTATCCCGGTTAGCACGACTGAAGCGAATAATTACCCCGTTATTGCTGTTATCGCTATACTACTAATAGCGGTGAGTGGAATCATATTGTACTTCAGGATCCGCTCTAAGGGTAAACTCTCTCGGAAGCGGAAGAAAAGGAAGAAATAATTTTCGATTATGTGCAGTAAATTTCATGTATCTCGCCGTCAATAGGGCGATCCTAACTTAATTTTTCTATGAAAAAAGCGCCATGGATCCCGTGTTTTCCCGCGAGGGGAGGCCCCTAGGGTCTTCCAATCTCTCCTAGTGATGCAATTGGATCCGATTGAAAGTACATTCTCGAGCTTCGCTTCAGTAAGCAACCGGGCCGTCTATGTATGGGGAGGAGAGGCTTTTTAGAAACGGTATCACTCGGTGAATTTTTAAATTAGTCTGACGAGCTGGATCTAACTAGGGTGATCCCCTTTGTATGAACTCGTGATGTTGCGGAGAAAAGTCTTAGTGAGAACGGCGGCTCTCCTGCTGCTTGTGCTTCTAGTAGTTCCTTTCGCTAACGTATTAGCCGCGCCCGGCAAGGGTCCCGTCACCAACGAGATCTACTTCAAGGAATACATAGACGATCAGGCCGCTATGCTCGCTGTGAGAAAAGGAGAGATCGATTGGCACTACTGGAGGATCCCCTACGAGTTAGTAGAGGATCTGAAGAAAGATCCTAACATCAAGATCTACTTTAACCCACTATCCGGAATACACGATCTATACTTCAACCCTGCGCCCAATGCTGGAGGACACTTTAACCCGTTCGCCCTGAGGGAGTTCAGGTTCGGCCTGCAGTACTTGGTTGACAGGGAGGCCTACGTGAACGAGCAGCTGAAAGGTCAGGGAATACCCATGGTCGCGCCGATAGTGCCGGTGCAGTATGACTACGGTGTGATTGGAGATGTAGTGGATCAGCTGGGCATAAGGTACGATGAGACTAAGGGAAGGGCCCTGATGGCTAAGGCCCTGCTGGATGCTGGTGCTGTCAAGAAGGGCGGCAAGTGGTACTACAACGGTGAGCCCATCAAGGTCAAGGTCATAATAAGGGTCGAGGATGAGAGGAAGCTCTTGGGAGACTTCTTCGCGAACACCTTGGAGGACTTCGGTATAGAGGTCGACAGGGTGTATGCCAACTTCGACTTCGCCATCCCCACCGTGTATCTGACCGATCCTATGGACGGCAAATGGCACGTGTACACGGAAGGCTGGGGCTTCGGAACGTTCTCGAAGTATAATGAGGGAGATATAGCATTCTTCTACTCGCCCAAGTGGGGATACTTCCCCGGGCTGGGTAACCCAGCTTGGTGGAATTACCAGAACGCCACTGCTGACAAGTTAGGAGACAAGCTCGCCCTGGGCAAGTTCATCTCCAAGTACGACAGGGACGAGGCGATGAGGAAGCTCACCCTTATAGGGCTTGAGGAGTCCATAAGGGTATTCGTCGCGACTACGGCAGAATCTTACGCTGCGAGAAAGGATGTGAAGGACATAGTCTGCGGCCCCGGTTCTGGAATGATAACCAGGTTCAATTACATGTCCGCTTACAAGCCCGGATCCGATGTGCTCTACGTGGGAGCCAAGTACATGCCCAGAACGGCCATGAGCGCTTACACTAGGTACCTAGGTCCGACCGGGTTCTACTCCGATGCTGTCTGGAACGCCATAACTGACCCCGGAGCGGTGACGCGTCACCCGTTCACTGGAGAGATCTATCCGTGGAGAGCCACCTTCACTGTGTCCTACGACTACGATCCAGCTACCGGTCCTAAGGAGATGACCGTACCTAGCGACGCCTTTGTGTGGGATTCCAAGGCCAACCAGTGGAAGGAGGTAGGCAACGGCGTCAAGGCGAAGGCCAAGGTGGTTGCGAACTATGTGCTCGGCAAGTGGCATGACGGCGCTGATGTCACCTTAGCGGATGTGCTGTACCTGTACTACTGGCTGTGGGAGTGGACCTCCGACGACAGCACTCCTGGTAATCCAGATCCCTACTACGACTCCACGATAGCCTCCTACCTCGGTGACTCGATACGCCTGATAAAGGGAATAAAGGTGATAAACTCCACCGCCATCGAGGTGTACGTAGATTACTGGCACTTCGATGACAAGGAGATAGCCGCCACCGCGCTCTACTGGCCTGACTTCCCGATGCACCTCTCGATAGCGTTGGAGCAGCTCGTGGCCGAGGGCAAGTACGCCTTCTCGGAGGCTGTATCCTCCTACAAGGGAGTTGATCAGCTCGATCCTCTCAGCAAGAACATAGCCATGGACATAAAGGCCAAGCTTCAGGAGCTCAAGCAGAAGGGTTACGTACCGACTGAGATCCTCAAGATACCCGGATACAAGATATCCGCTGATGTGGTCCTCAGTGACTACGACAAGGCCATACAGTTCATAGACAAGCACGGACATGCCGTGATCTCGAACGGACCTTACATACTCGACAAGTTCGATCCGACCAACAGGTTCATACACTTGGTGGCCAACAGGGACTATCCATTCACTCCTGAGAAGTGGGCCGACTTCAAGTACGCTAAGATGGCCCAGATAGCGGGCATAATGGTCGAGCCGATAATAGACAAGGCTCAGGGCTCCGTGATCAAGATAAGAGTGCTTGTCGGTGGAGAGCCGTCCAACGAGGCCGAGGTCCACTACAAGATAGTATCGAGGGGTCTGTTGACCTCCGGTAGGGTACTCGCCAAGGGAGTGGCGCAGCCGTCCAGCACGCCCGGGATCTTCGTGGTGAACTTGACTCCCGGTATGATGGCTGCCTGGATAAGCGGTCCCGCGGAGATCCAGGTGAGGGCTGCCAGCAAGTACTCCAGCGCCTGGGCTTATGCCAAGGCAAGCTTCTTCATAACCGGTCAGAGCTCGCTAGACCTGTCTGCTGCTGAGACAATAGGTGGAACTCCGGTCATAGGTAGCGAGAATGACAGAGCTGCTGCGAACATACTGAGGGATGCGTTCGGCCTGAACGACGCCGTTCTAGTCAAGTCGCTCTCCGATCAGCCTGAGGGAGACCTCTTCATAATAGGCGGTCCTGAGGTGAACATCCTAGCCGCTACCTACAACAAGCCTCTCGGAATAGAGATCAAGACCTATCCGACCATAACCATAAGCGTCAACGGGAAGAGCCTGTCCATAAAGCGCTCCGATTACGGTAAGGCCGACATAGCGGTGATAGCAATCGGTGAGGTGTCAGGAAGGAAGGTGGTGCTGGTAGAGGGAGGCACCAGGTACGGAACGGAGGCCGCTGCCCTGTTCTTGGCTAAGAACGTGGCGCAGCTCACTGGCTCGACTTGGGCAATAATCCAGTGGGCTGATCAGAACGGAGACGGTAAGATTCAGCTGGACGAGATCGCTGTAAAGTACAGCGGTTAAAACCGATCCTCCTTTTTTCCTTTTTATCTTATCCAAGACTCCCCTATTAGGAGCATTTTTCCCAGTGATTCAGAGGGTGAACCGGTCGGCCCTCATCATTTTATTGAAGGAGAAGGATATCTTAGGGACGCATGGTAGAAACCTTTACTCGTGAGTGAAGATGGGAGGGTGTTTCATTGGCATCTGGTCTGGGAAGATACTTAGCCCTGAGAGCGGTTAACTCCATAATAGTGATCGTCGCGGTCGTTTTGCTAACCCTGATAATGTTCGGCCCCCTCGTCGATCAGCAGCTCAAGGCCCAGATAGAGATGGAGGTAAGGCAGCAGATATTGAAGGGAGGAGCGTTTGGAAAGTATAAAACCCCAGAAGAAGCAAAGAGAGCCATGCAAAAAGCCATTGAAGAGAGAATCAAGGCTCTTGGATTGGACAAGCCATGGTATATTAGGATATGGGGTGACCTCTGGAGGACATTGACATTCGATCTGGGAACCAGTTGGGTGATAAAGAGCGATAGCGGGTCCTCCAAGGTCGTTAATATACTTCTTGAGAGGATACCGCGTACCGTCCTGCTGTTCGGTACCTCTACAATCATCCTGCTGGTCCTCCAGCTACTACTAGGGGCGAAAGCGGCTGCCACTCCCGGATCCTTATTTGACAGGATCGTCGTCCTCTCCGGTCTATTGGGATATGCCTTCGCCACTTGGTGGGTAGGAATGGTCCTGCTCTATTTGTTCGCCTATCTCATACCTATATTCCCGGCGGGCGGGATGGTTTCGGTTCCGCCTCCACAAGATCCCCTTCATTATGCTTTGGATGTGGCATGGCACATGTTCCTGCCGGTCTTGACGATACTAATAGTGGCCCTAGGAGGCTGGGCCTACGTCACCCGGAATCTCATGATAGGAATACTCACGGAGGATTACATAACAACCAGCCGCGCGAAGGGAGTACCGGAGAGGAAGGTCATTTACTATCACGCGCTCAAGATGGCAGCTCCACCTATTCTCACGCAGGTCACGTTAGCGATAGCTAGCATATTTACTGGAGGGCTGTTGACTGAGATCGTGTTTAGCTGGCCGGGAATGGGTCTGCTCTATTGGGATGCTATACTTTCCTTGGACATCCCGGTCATCATGGGAGATGTCTACTTCACTACGATTCTGATAGTGCTCGCTAACCTCACGGCGGATCTACTATACGGCATAGTAGATCCTAGAATAAGGCTCGGTACAGGAGGTGCCACTCTATGAAACTTTCAACTAGGATTAGGGATTTCTGGAATGAATTCAAACACAGAAAGATTGGGATGCTCGGACTCGGTATACTGGTCATAATAGTCTCCATATCGGTGCTGGCCCCCGTAATAGCTCCCATGGACCCCACTAGATGGAGCGATGTGAACTACTGGACCAACAACCCCAAGGGAGTTCCGCCCACCTGGGCTTACTACATACAGGGAAAGGTTCCGATTCCTCAGCTCTATCTGGAAAATTACAAGACTAAGCTGACTAAGATCTCCGGATACCCGATGATCCAAGCTTTCCTACCGATAAACTACACGTACACCGAGTTCCCCACGATGGTGAAATGGAGGATCAATCTGACATTTGTCGGGGCAGGTGCATTCTATGAGATTTATCTAATGAGGCCTGACAAGAAAAAAGTTACACTCTACACAGGAACCGCGACCACTTCGAATGCCAGCCAGGGATGGACGATAATAGAGATCGACGCCACAAGGCACCCGGATGTCGAGAGGAGGATAAATGAATGGCTGAGCAGCATGGGGTTGGACATCAACAGGATACAGCCAGCCGCCCCGATCCAAATAGCCTTCGCCGATTTGAAGCTTTTGAAGAAAAACAAGCTAGTACCTCTCAAAGGTGAGTACGTCTTCACAGTAAGGGCCATAGCTCAGGGTAAGAATATTAACGTAACTCAGTTCAGGGTGATATTGGGGGCCACCGCATACGGATTGCTGGGTACCGACAAGAGCGGTAGGGACCTCTTCAAGGGGCTCGTTTGGGGAACGCCCATAGCCCTCTTGATAGGCGTCTTGACATCCGTTCTGGGAGTGGCAATTGGTCTGCTCTACGGAGTTACCTCGGGCTACATAGGTGGATGGTCTGACGAAGCGATGATGAGGGTCGTGGACATCTTAATGTCTCTACCCAAGCTTCCTATCTTGATCGTGCTGGCCATCGCGTATAGACCCACCATATGGCTGATCATACTGTTCCTTACCATCTTCGGATGGATGGGCATAGCCAGGGTGTCCAGGAGCATAGCTCTCCAGTTGAAGGAATCGGCTTTCGTGGAGGCAGCTAGGGCGATAGGAGCGAGCAGGAAGAGGATAATACTGGTACACATAATACCGAATATAGTGCCTTACACGGTCGCAGCTCTCGCACTCGGCATACCCGACGCCATATTGACCGAGGCTGCTTTGAGCTTTCTGGGTTTGGGAGATCCATCTCTGCCCACTTGGGGCGCGATACTCAACCAAGCTCAGACGGGAGGTGCCCTCGGTTCAGGCATGTGGTGGTGGTTCATCCCGCCAGGACTCGCGATAGCGGTGGTCTCGATGGCTTTCGTGTTTATAGGATACGCAGTGGACGAGATAGTGAATCCGAGGCTTAGGAGGAGATGAGAGTGCAGGAGGGGAAGAGAATTTTCTTCACAGGACTAGGTCTCATACTATCAGGGATGCTCCTAGCCTTCCTGTCGATGATACCGACTTCGACAGCCAAGAGGATACTGTCAGAGGAATACCACAGGGAGAAGACGATCGACTTCAACCTCAGCAGGGAGGGTAGCCTCGTGATAATGTCGAGAAAGGGCTACGTGACCTACACGTTGATGAATGAGAACGTTACTTCGGGTACGAGCAGGAGCTTATTCCTTAAATTGCCCAAGGGAAGCTATCATCTCAAAGTGAACGGCACGGATTATCTGGTCAGAGTGGAGGAAGGTTCCACTAGACAGCCGTATCTGATCCTCTCCATCCCGGCTTTCCTGATGACCGTAATAGGCGCGAGCATTGCCCTCCGCTCCGTGGGTGTTATCTTCCTATCGAGGGGTGATTCTCATGCCAGTGCTTGATGTTGATGATCTGACCATGTATTATGAAATCCCCTTCAGGGGATTTGTCAGAGCAGTGGATGGTATCTCCTTCTCCTTGGAGAAGGGAGAAAGCCTAGGCATAGTTGGGGAGTCTGGATGCGGTAAATCGAGTCTCGCGATAACGCTCATGCGCCTTCTGCCGAAGAACGCGAGGATAATAAAGGGTAGAGTCATCTTAGATGGTATCAACATCTATGAGCTCCCAGAGGACCGGCTGAGGAAGGAGATAAGGTGGAAGAGGATCTCCATGGTATTCCAAGGCGCGATGAATGCTCTGCACCCTATTATAAAGGTCGGAGACCAGATAGTCGAAGCCATAATGCTACATGAGGATGTGTCCAAGGAGGAGGCCTGGAAGAGAGCGGGAGATCTCCTGGAGCTAGTTGGCATTGACAGATCCAGACTGGACAACTATCCATTTGAGTTCAGTGGTGGAATGAGGCAGAGAGCCATGATTGCCATGGCATTAGCCCTGAATCCAGATGTGTTGCTGGCTGATGAGCCAACTACCGCCCTAGATGTGATAGTTCAGGCTCAAATACTGAAGCTCATCAAGGACCTCCAGAGGAAATTCGGGATATCGCTCATATTGATCTCACACGACGTCTCTGTAATCGCGGAGATGAGTGATAAGGTAGCAGTGATGTACGCTGGTAAGTTTCAGGAGTTCGGAAGCGCGTTTGATGTCTTCCTAAATCCATTGCATCCCTACACCAAGGGCCTGCTATCCGGAGTTCCTAGCGTTAAAGGGAAGCCTAGGAGGCTCAAGTCCATACCTGGCGCGCCTCCCAACCTCCTGAATCCGCCAAAGGGTTGCAGATTTGCTCCAAGATGTCCCTTTGCCAAGGAGAAATGTTTTGAAGAGGAGCCAGATCTCGTGGAAATTGAGGATAAGCACTACGTGAGGTGTCATTTTGCTGAAGAATTAAGGGAGGTACCATGGGATGTCTCAGAGTAGTGAAGTGGTTGTTAGAGTGGAGAACCTGAAAAAGTGGTTCCCTCTCAGAAGGGGCCTGTCTGATATCATATTCAGAAGGCCGAGGAGATACGTTAAGGCAGTAGATGGAGTGAGCTTCGAAATAAGGAAGGGCGAGATATTCGCACTAGCAGGAGAGTCTGGTTGCGGGAAAACGACCACGGGAAGGACCATCCTTAGATTGATAGAACCCACGGGAGGCAAGGTTGAGTTCCTGGGAAGGGATGTGACCAAGCTGGACAAGAAGGAGATGAAGGAATTCCTCAGGAGAAAGGCTCAGATAATCTTCCAGGATCCCTACGAGTCTCTCAATCCGAGGAAGACCGTGGAGGACATAGTGGGCGAGCCATTAGAGGTTCACGGGCTAGTGGACACCAAGGCCGAGAAGAGAGAGGTTGTCTCCAAGTATTTGGAGGAGGTTGGTCTAACCCCTCCTGAGGACTTCATATTCAGGTTCCCGCATGAATTGAGCGGAGGACAGAGGCAGAGGGTTGCAATAGCCCGTGCGCTTGTACTGGAACCAGAGTTCATCGTGGCCGATGAGCCAGTGAGCATGCTTGACATGTCTATAAGGGCCTCTATACTTAATTTGATGCTGGATCTAAGGGATAAGAGAGGTCTCTCCTACCTATTCATAACCCATGACCTCGCTACGGCCAAGTACGTGGCTGATAGGCTGGCCATCATGTACCTCGGCAAGATAGTGGAGATAGGTCCCGCGGTAGAGGTCATAGACAACCCGTTGCATCCTTATACACAAGCTTTGATAAGCGCCGTTCCGGTACCCGATCCGAGGCACAAGATAGGCGATATCCCGATAAAGGGAGAGGTACCCTCCCCGATAGACATACCTCCCGGATGCCGCTTCCACCCGAGATGTGTGAAGGCATTCGAACCCTGTGATAAGGAGGTACCTGAGCTGAGGGAAATAGAGCCCAATCACTTCGTCGCGTGCCACCTATATTAAGAACCCTCACCACCACATTTTATTCGGAATGCTCAAATGGAGATCTCAGAGCAGTGGGTCCATATAGATAGCGCTCATTTGAACAGGTTTCCAAGAGGGAGTTGCTACTGGATACCCTTCCGAGTGATTTCTACGAGTAAAGGCGACTACCTATTGAACGAATTTCTACTATCCCATCTTCGGGATATCACCCACATAGCGGCCCTATTGAGACCGGTACCTTCCCAATTAATTGATTATGAGCCCGTCAGCTTACCATACCTCCTACCCTCGAAGATGCTGACAGAAGAGGAATTGAGGTCTCTACTCCTGAGATCGGTGGAGGAAATCCGCAACAGGCTTTCCGCGTTGTCTCTATCTGTCAGAGAGATGATAAATATCTTGAAGGGGAAGAGTGACTCTTTTAGAAAGAGTGCGGAAAGAGCCGATTTAAGAGTAGCATTACAGCTCCTCACCAAGAAGCTCGCAGTAGAGAAGGGGTTCAGCATCGAGGGAAGGATCTACCTGGCGTATTCCTTCGTGAGGGGAGAGATCCTCCTAGTAGATACTGGTGAAAGGGATAGAGCGTTTGAAATACTATCCAAGAGAGATACGGGTATCAAGGAGGCTCTGAAGGGAATTTTTAAGGGTAAGGATAGAGTGGATCGCTCAG
>JAMOVA010000121.1 GCA_027061785.1 Thermoproteota archaeon | reverse complement strand
TACTGAGATGGAGAGGCTCGCAGTAAGGAATATGGGAACGTATTCCCTGGTCCTGCCTGGGAATTCCAATTGAATGGTCCTCCTCAGGGCGCCCTTGATGTCCAGAGATCCGCGAAGCTCATCCTTGGCCAGCATGAAGAGGGGCAGGGATGGCACCGCTACGAGCGCGGCTAGGACAAGAACGTTCCTTATCCCCAAGGTATCGGCAAGCACGCCGCCTATAGCTGTCCCTAGGGTGAATCCGAGCTCCGAGGCAGCGTAGTACTCCCCGGAGGCAGTCCCAGCCTCCATCTCGGCGCTGAGGTATGCTATCATCACGGGTTCGTAGGCGGAGAGGAAGTACCACAGGGATATCACGGGGATCCAGAGGTCTATGGGGAGAAAGGCCATCGCTAGGAGCGACGTAACGGTGGAGATACTGCCCAGAAGGAAGAAAGCTCTCCTCATTCCGGAGGAGTCGCTGAGAAATCCCAGAAACCTACTCCCCAAGAAGTAGGCTAGAGAGGGCAGGCTTCTAATGAGGGCATACGCGTAGAACCCGGCTTGAGCATAGGTTTCGAATGCCATGAACATGTAGCTCATGCTCCAAGCCAGCTCCAGTAGCAGAGTTCCCGCTAAGACGGGCAGTTCCCTCCTGCTGGACATTCCTCTCTCCTCTCGGAGTTGAAACCCTAAGCCGATTGCGGCCTTGGGAGGTTGATGCTTCCCTAATTTAACGCCATCGCCTGAAGAGAGGTGCTCTGAGTGATCTCATAAGGTAATGCGCTCACCCTAAAACCCGCGCGTTACCTTGGTTAATCGAGGTAGCTAGCCTCAGGTGTCATTTACGTAAAAAATCTCCCCTAAGAAGGGAACCAAGTATCAAGGCTTGATCGGAATAAAAAGGTGGGGGTTTATAGCTTCTTGTAGCAGAACCACCAGTCGTAGCACTCGAACTCTCCAGCCTTGGCCTTCTCGAGCCTCTCCTTGGCGGTCTTCACATCACTGGCGGGAGGTATGATCACCTTGTCGCCTATGAGCTCGTTCTCGGGCCAGTTGGCCGGAGTGGCCACGCCGTTCTTGTCGGAGGTCTGCAGAGCCTTCACGGCCCTGAGGATCTCGTCCATGTTCCTGCCTATCTCCTGCGGGTAGTAGAGTATCAGCCTGATCACTCCGTTGGGATCCACAACGAATACGGCCCTGACGGTGTTGGTGCCCTTACCCGGGTGTATGAGCCCGAGCTTGGCAGCGACCTTCCCGAGGTCGTCAGCTATTATCGGGAACTCTATCTTCACGCCCAGCTTCTCCTCTATCCACTCGACCCACTTTATGTGGCTGAAGGTCTGGTCTATGCTGAGACCTATGAGCTCGACTCCGAGCTCCCTGAACTGATCGTACCTCTTCTGGAAGGCCACAAACTCAGTGGTGCAGACGGGGGTGAAGTCAGCGGGGTGGCTGAACAGGATGAACCACTTGCCCTTGTAGTGATCGGGGAGCTTTATCACGCCGTGGGTAGTCTTGACCTCCATCTCGGGGAACTTGTCGCCCAGCAGGGGCATCCTCATTACCTCATCCATATGTATCACCTCATCGACCTAACTTAGGCCAGTCTAACATTCTGTTAGATATTTAAAAGCCTTCTGTTCATATTTCGAACCTATGCCCTAGTCATCGAAACTCTAGAGGGGCTCTCAAACCCCTCTATTGACATTATAGTGTCAACATGTATATAAAGAGTGGAAAGTAAAGTGTCAAGAATCAATTTAAAGTGCTTATTTAGGGGAACTAAGAATGAATGTGAATAGTGTAAAACAGAGCACGGTCTATATAACAAAGCATCGCGCGAACTTCATGCAAAGTCAAAAGATCTCAAGAAGCCTTAATCTGAGAGTCCGATGGTCCACCCAGACGCTTCCTCAACCTTGCGATTAGATAGGATGCTGCTAATAGAGAAATGACGACAGAATGATCCAGAGGGCAGTAGGCATTGGAGGTCTTAAAACAACTATTAGTTCCCTCTCGACCCTCACCTCCTCCCTAGTATCTTATCCACTTCTATTATGGGTCTCTGCTTCAGCGCCCTTACAAGCACACCATCTAGATCTTCCCTGAGATCGGGATCTACCTTCGCAATAAAGGCACCGTTCACCTCAGGTCCCTGCACTAGACCGCATACGTAGAGCGTTCCATTTCTCAAGTAAACATCTCCAACCGCATTGTTCTCTTGGATGCCCAAGGTAACTTCCTCGATCAAGGAGTCCTCCTTTATTAAGTCTAGGAAACCGATCATGGAATACCATCCGAAGTGGTATAACCTATCACCAAAGTTCCTCAACCCACCCCAACATCCGAAACTGGTGGGCAGTCCTACAGAAACCGGGTTCTTTACTCTGGCAATGGCTCTCCCGTCCCTTTCTACGAAGATGAGATGACAGTTGAAGCTCCACACAGACAGTACAATTTTACCATCCAATAAGATCGCGCTAAACCCCGACCCTATGCCCCCACTGACCAACTCCCTAGTGTACACTATGCTCCCATTGGCGTAGAATTTAGCTAACCTGAGGACTCCCCTCCTGGTGATGTTGCCTGACTCATTCTCCTCGAAGGTCTCCCTCCTCACTAAGTCGGCCCAGATCGCATAGAGGTAATGCCCGTCGGTTAATAGGGTGGGAGGACCTCTTTTATAAAAATACTTCAGCTTTTCCATAGTATCGTGACTTATTTCGGATACTAAGGTTCTTTCGCGTACTCTACCTTTAAGATCTATCTTCGTTAGGTATATTTTATTGCCTATAAACTCTAAAGCGTATATAGTATCATGCAATCTAACAGCATCAGTAAAATTTCCTTTTAATATCCACGGGACAGTTCCATCTCCTTTCAGATAGATCAGATGGTTTGGACCAACGAGAAAGAATCCTCCCCGAACCTGTCTAACACGCCTAGGAGGATCCCAAGGAACCATAGTCAGATTCTTCAAGTGTAATGAGTGATCCATAACGGATAGAATCATCGTTTTGTTTATCCTAGTGGGGGTAATCAGCCTGAGGAAGGCCACTATCTTGTCCTTCCCAACTGATATGGCATCGCAGTCCACTATTTTACCTTTCCATACGAAGAAAGTAACGTTGGTCCCATTCAGCAGCATCGACACACTTTGCGTGCTTTGATTTATTGGGATAGACTGATTGATTCTGGTTAGGGACGAGGTCGTGCGCGTGGAGCTGGATACCTTGTTCTCATGCATGGGGGGCGTCTGGAGTAACGACATGGTAGCCACCAATATCAATGCCAAAACTAGTAAAAGAACTAATACCTTGACCTTCATTATCCCTGAGACCTCTCCTAGAATATGCACCATTTACTAATTAATATATGCGGTCAACGCTAGTATTATAAAAAAAAGGCGACGATAGTCGTAGAAATTTTATAACTTATACATGCATCAAAAATGTCAAATATTTGACTTCAGAGGTGTGAATATGACATTTCTAGGAACACGCTTGCCTTACAAGTACTGCTTGGCTATAGTCTTGATGCTCTTAATACTTCCTCCACTACTTGACATAGCTGCCAAACCTAATAATGGTATCAATCAGACGACTAAGGGACCTACACCAGAGGAAATGAAAGAGATGGATGAAATACTGAAGAAGCTAGAGGAAGAGGACAGCAAGCATCCACCCGTATTCATTCCAGAGCCCAATGTGTACATGGGCACAGCTCACGAGGAGCCTGGAGGTACCATATACTTAGGAAAAGAGAGGCAGATAACCGACGAAAACGGTAACTTCTTAACGCTAAAATACAAATCCACCAGTGAAATGTGTCCCGCAAAATCTGATTACTACTGGAATTTCAACGGTAATGACATGTATGTGACTAACGGAAATCACATAGTCTTCAGGAAGGTTAAATCAGCGAGCTTTGTTGGAACATACTTCTCTGTCTTCAGTGGAAAAGATTGCCTCAACTGTGACTCGGGAATACAAACTGTGAGGGATTACTGGTCCCCTAGTACTGTTAAAAACTATGTTGAGTCTGAATATTCGGATTACGGCTGGTTTCATTTAAAATATTTCATAAACTCAAGGCTCGATGATTATGTCTACAAAAGTGGCGATTATGTAAACATATACCAACTTCACGGGGAGTTGTGGAGCGAAGCTAATTATAACAGGACCGAGAACAGTTGGTACAAAGACGGTTATCCAGACATGTGGGGTGGAGGGGCATCGTACATTGTCGGTAAAAGGCTATTCGTCTCGGTGGGCTGCTACTATTATAACAGCTTTTGGCCCTACTACTGGGATTACTATTACAGGAGATTCGGTCACCCATACATAATATATCTCTTCTCGAACTTTGGACATCAATTCCTTATAAGATACGCCACTAGATGGTAATCTCACAAAAGATATCTGCCCTCTCTCCTTATTTTTCTGATTACCTTTAACCTCGCTATCATTATCGTTTAATCCTTCTTAGCCTTACTAACGAGGGAGCGTAGATGGGCTTGGATTCGATCAGGATAACGGCCCTGATAGATAACACCACGCACTACGAGGGTCCTATATGGGCGGAGAATGGGATCTCCCTCCTGCTGGAGGTCCCGGAGCTGGATGTTGTAGTGCTCGTTGATACTGGCATCACAGGGGAAGCCCTGTTGAACAATGCTGAAGTTTTGGGGATCGATCTCTCCGAAGTGAAGTATGTTTTCCTGACCCACAACCACTACGATCATACTGGTGGCTTGCTCAAGCTGTTAACCCATGTGAACTCGAATCCCCTGATAATTGCACATCCAGAGGTCTTCTCACCTAAATACGCGATACTGCCATCCCTCGGCCTCAACGAGCTCACCTACACGGGCCCACCGTACTCACTTGGGGAGCTGGAGAGGCATGCCGAGGTCATCCTATCGAGGGATCCCGTTCCCATAGCCAAGGACATCATGACCACCGGTGAGATCCCCCGAAAGAACGACTTCGAGATCGTGAGGGGCTTCTACAAGGTGGAGGAGGGGAGGTTCGTGACGGACGAGCTTCCGGATGACCAAGCCTTGGTGGTGAGGATGAGGGACGGGTTGGTGATCCTGCTGGGTTGCGGCCACAGTGGGGTGGTGAACACGGTAGCGAGAGCCATCTCCCTCACGGGGGAGGACAGGATAAAAGCGATCATAGGAGGATTCCACCTGATCGACG
>JAMOVA010000120.1 GCA_027061785.1 Thermoproteota archaeon | reverse complement strand
ACGAGGGCGTGGTCTCGGAGGTGCTGAGGGTTAAGAGGGAGGTGGAGAGGGAGTTCGGCGAGAGGGTCACCATAAGCCCACTTATAACCACGCCCGACGATCCCGCTGTGGAGGCCTTCCTGGGCGTCTCCAAGGAGGAGAGGAGCGGCCCCTGGAGGGAGGCCGTAAATTCGCTCATGTCAAAGCTCTCCTCTAGGCTGGGGGATCGGCTCGTCATGGTGGCGGCCCTCGATGAGGAGGAGCCCCTGCTCTACGAGAGCAACGTGCTGGTGGTGGTGAGGGAGAGGGACGAGGGCGTGGTCTCGGAGGTGCTGAGGGTTAAGAGGGAGGTGGAGAGGGAGTTCGGCGAGAGGGTCACCATAAGCCCACTTATAACCACGCCCGACGATCCCGCTGTGGAGGCCTTCCTGGAGGAAGCGGGCTCGGTGAGAAGGTTTGAGCGTAGAGAAAGCCATTAGACTGCTGGAGGAAGCTAGAATAGATTTGGAAGTGGGAAATTACAATAAGAGCGCCTCCGCAAGCTATTTCGCGGCTAGGATGATGGTGGAGCTTTTTCTCAGGTCTAGAAAGCTCTCAATCCCCAGAAGAGACGATAAGCTGGCCAATCTCTTTGAAAATCAGGGCTTCAGGGAGCTTTCGAACGATCTCAGGAAGCTTTACGATATTAGGAAGAAAGCTGACTACTTGGGAAAGTTCGTCAGCCGGGAAGAGGCTGAGAGCTCTCTTGAAAGGGCTAAGGGTATAGTGGAAGCGTTGATGAATCGTCTGGGGCGTGATACAGGCGATTCCGCGTCAGAGACTAATGAGCCTGTTTGATACATTGGGGGCTCGGGCTCACTGGTGTCAGTGAGCGTTCACTCCACATTCGATGGTTAAATCATTCACCGGGTACCATCCCATATGCCGCGGTCGCTGCTCCTAGATGACTTCTCCAAGCTGGTCCTGATGGGACCGCCGAGGGCGAGGCATGACGGGAAGTTCGTGGCGTTCCGCGTGGGAAGAGCCCTTTTGGAGGATAACGAGTACGAGTACAGGATATGGGGATACGATGCCGTTTCAGGAAGGGTCTTCCCGTTGACCGAGGATCCCAAGGACGGGAATCCATCCTGGGAGCCCGGTGGAAGCAGGTTCCTGTTCGTCAGGGGTACCGACAACGGAGACGAGCTATACGTGTGGAGCGGTCCCGAATATCCGGAGTATAGGGTGTTGAAGCACGAGAACAGTATTGAAGGGGCTGAGTGGGCGTTCAAGGACGTTGGAGTGGCCCTGTTCGTTGAGGGGAAGAAGGAAGAGGACGTGAGAACCATTAGGGAGATACCCTTCTGGTGGAACGGGAAGGGGTGGACCTACTGGTCGGTGAACAGGCTGAGGGGAGTGGACCTGAACACGGGCGAGACATGGCCCATCTCTCCCCCCGAGCTGCACGTGAAGGACTTCATGCCCTCCCCTGACGGTAGGAGGGTGGCGTTCCTCGCCCTGAAGGACAGGTCCAAGCAGTTGGACGTGAGCCTGTTCGTCTCCGACATTTACGGGGAGGATGTGAGGGAGATCGGGCCCGGTAACTGGTACCTCACCCACGTGAGCTGGCGGGGCGATGGAAGGTCCCTAGCCGTGGTGGGCCACGACAAGAGGAGGGGCCTTGTCACCAACAGACACCTCTACGAGACGCCAGTGGACGAGTGGGATCCCGTTGATCTCTCTCCCATGGACAGGAGCTTGGGGAACAGCCTGAATAGCGATGTGAGGGGAGGCATGGACACGAGGCCCAAGTGGGCGGACGGCAGGTGGTACTTCCTCGTGCACGAGGAGACGGCCGTTCATCTCTACGAGAGCGAAGGGAGTCCGAGGCCAGTCATATCGGGACCCATATCCATAGAGGGCTTCGACATAAGGGGTGGAAGGGTTTTCCTGACCGTGATGCGGATAGATGAGCCCGCCGAGTTATACGAGGCCTCTCTAGCGGCAGGAATGGGCTCTCTCAGGAAGCTCACCGGTTTCAACGAGGGATTTCTGGGTAGAGTCGGGTTAAGGAAACCGGAGGAGTTCAAGTTCAGGGCCAGCGACGGCGAGGAGGTGGAAGGTTTCTTCTACAGGCCAGAGGGCGATCCCCCCTACCCCACCGTTCTGTACGTGCACGGGGGTCCAGCAACCGCTTTCGGGCATGCGTTCATGCACGAGCTCCACCTCCTCAGGGAGAGGGGCTACGCTGTTCTGGCGGTCAATCCGAGGGGGAGCGAGGGGTACGGGGAGGACTTCAGGGATATAAGGGAGAGGTACGGGGAGAGGGACTACCTAGACCTGATGGAGGCCGTGGATGAGGCGGTAGCCCGGGGCCTGGCGGATCCGGAGAGGTTGGCGGTGATGGGAGGGAGCTACGGTGGCTTCATGACGAACTGGATCATAAGTCACACCCCCAGGTTCAAGGCCGCCGTAACCATGAGGGGGATAAGCAACTGGATAAGCGAGTATGGGACCACCGACATCGGGTTCTTCTTCAACCCCGATCAGATAGGGGGCCATCCCTGGGAGAACTTCGGGACCTACTGGGAGAAGAGTCCCCTAGCCCACGTCGCCGAGGTGAAGACGCCCACCCTCATAATCCACAGTCTGAACGATTACAGGTGCTGGGTGGATCAGGCCCTCCAGTTCTTCACCGCCCTCAAGGTGCTGGGAGTGGAGGCGGAGCTGGTCCTCTTCCCGGAGGAGGACCACGATCTCAGCAGGAAGGGAAAGCCGAAGCACAGGGTCGAGAGGCTGAGGAGGATAGTCAGGTGGCTGGACGATCACCTGAACCGGGGTCAGAGTCAGAGTCGAAACCTAAGCTCGAGCCCGAGGGGGTGATTTTTTGGAGGCTCTAGCCTTCTCCTTCACTGATCAGCTGACGCCCCTCCTCTACCTGCTGGGATTGGGCATCGTGCTCTCGATACTCTTCTCTCTGGTGGAAATGTTCTCCCTCGACAGGGTCCTGAAGATGATCAGGGGGAGAAGGGCGTTCGTCTTCCTAGGCAAGGAGGCTCACTACGGCAGACTTCACATTCCGCCGAGAAGCAAGGGAGGGTTCGAGGTGTTCTACGAGGACGCGGCTGTCGAGAATCCCCTGTCCCTCGTCGCTTTCCTCGTGGAGAATTATCATGAGACTGGAAGCGAGAAGTTCTTGGAGAAGGCCAGACTCATCCTTGACTACCTGAAGGAGAAGGGTGTGGTGGATCCTGATGTTGAGATAGAGAGAGTAAAGATAGATCCATGGGCTCCTCCCAGCCTCGTCTCCAGGAAGGTCTACTCCAACGAGCTGGGAGATTTGTGGATGATAGCGAGCTTCGTGGACTTCATGAGCGACGAGGAGAGGAAGAGGAGGTGGAAAGAATTTACCTCGCTCTACAACAGGCCCTTCCTCAAGAGGTTGAAGAGGAAGATCTACAACGCCCTGAGCTACGTCAAGGACAAGGTGGCCTCCGCCCTCACGTCCACGGTCAGTGTGGTGACTCCCGCGGTCCCGAAGGACTTGGAGACTCACCTAGAAGAGGCGGAGAAGAAAGCCGTGACTTCCATCATCGCCCAGACCTACGACCCCTTGCTGGAGAACAGCATCGGGAGGCTTGTCACGGTGAGGGTTGACGATGTGGAGGGTGAGAGGAAGCTCTACCAGGGCGTGCTCGCCGAGTACTCCGACAAGTACCTGTACGTGCTCGACGTGGATTACAGGCTCCAGATGATAGCCTCTTTCTCGGGAACCGTCAAGAGCGCTCCCCTCGTCAATGTGTTCGGCAGGTACCTGCGGCTGGGGGAGCAGTTGAGCGTGGAGGTGGAGGGCGAAGAGGCGACCCTGAAGAACGTAGGGAAGAGGCCCATCAAGGTGGAGAAGTTGGTGAGCGGCGACCAGGAGGTCCCAGTAAACAAAGTGCTCTTTCCGGGTGAGGAGGTGCGCGCGAAGGTTCCCTCTGGGGATTTCGCGATACACTACGAGATATCCTTGGAGGCCGACGTTGTGTGGCCGAGGAGCAAGGCCGTCGTCGTGGGCCTCGGGGACTACCCGCCGGACATACTCGGAAGCATCCTAGGCAGCGTCAAGTTGAGGGACCTTAGGAAGATCGTCTAGCAGCCTTAAAGGGGTCGGGACCTCCCGACCCCATACCAAGTACATACCATTACAATTTCCCACTCCGGATCGGGATGAACGGATCCGAGGCAGGTGTTTCCCGCCTGTCCGCTATTGAATGAATCCTTGATCGAGGTCTTTCCGCTCGGGTCCGTTATGTTCTTCGCGCCCGGCAGCCCTCCAGGTCCGGGTGGATTCCCATCTCCCCCGTTTCCGCCGTTGGAGGCTGATCTCACCTCGACCATCCCGTCCTCCCCGTTCCCCAGCGTTCCGATCCCGTGGCTTCCCGATTGAGCGGTCACGTTACCTCCCTTGCCTCCCCTGCCACCCTTCCTGAAGGTCTCGTTCTCGTAGATGCATCCCGAAGCCCCATCGCCACCGTTCCCTCCTGACACGGAGGCGTTTCCTCCATCCCCTCCCTCGAAGCCCGACACCGGGGAGATCCCGCCGGGTGCTGAGAGTGTGGCTTTTCCGCCTTTACCCCCTATCGCCCTGGCATTACCGCCCATCCCTCCGTCGCAGGACGTGGCGTTCCCGTCACCTCCATCGCCCGGTATGGCCTCGGCGTCACCTCCATTTCCAGCCATTCCCCCGCTTACCGAGGGAGCGGGGCCCCTGAAGCTACCCGATACCATGCGGTAGGATGCTCCTCCCCCTTCTCCCGCCTCCGCCGTCGCATTTCCACCGTTACGTCCCGGACAGCCATCCTCTCCCTTGGCTCCGGAGGCCTTCGCGTCTCCTCCCCTGCCTCCTCCACCCAAGACTATCTTGTGTGTTCCCTTGAATTCCAGGGAGCCATCCACTTCGATTAGGAACCCGCCTCCCCAGCCACCCTTTCCGCCTCTCGCCTCCGCGTTTCCATCCCTCCCGGGGGAGGCGATCGCGCTTCCACCCTTTCCACCGTTCCCGGTCCTGAAGGTCGTGTCCTCCACCACCAAGTTCCCTCTGGGTCCCAAGCCGAGCTTAAAGCCCTCAACGAATATCGAGAGGATCACGCCGTGCTCCCCATTACCCGCTACGGCCTTACCATCGGTGGTCCTGTTACATCCTCCTCTACCGTCCCTCGACTTGAAGTAACTCTTCTTGATGTAGATGTCTCCCCAAGCAGCGAGCACCCAGCTC
>JAMOVA010000119.1 GCA_027061785.1 Thermoproteota archaeon | reverse complement strand
TCCACGGTAACTCTCAGAGTCATACCCATATAAGTCCGTTATACATAATAAAGATGACTTCGAAAGGGTATTAGGAATATCATCTAGGCTTTACTGCGGACTTTCAATTTCGCGGGTGGTGGGTCTAGACGCCCATCCATGGACCGCCTTGGCCAGCCCGTAGAACGCCACCAGATGTACCAAGATAACGAGGAACGAGAGCACAGCCCCGGATAGGGCGAATACCGGATCAGGCGCCGATATGTAAAAGACCGATGGGAGGAGGGCTAGGATCGAGGAGATTCTTCTACCCCTCCAGCTCATCTCACGCCATTGGATGACGAACCAGGCGCCTTCCACGTAGGAGAGGAGCAGACATCCCAAGGGAGGTTTGAAGAAGGTTCCTGAAGGAAGGGGTATGTGAACGAGAAGTTCAGAGAGGATAGAGTAGAAAGGAAGGAATGGGAGGATCAGTAGCATGGACGGGGCCCACAAGTCTAAAGGACGAAGCTCTTCATAGAATGGTGGTGGCGGGATGAAATCATCGACGAACGCGTAGCTCTGAATAAGCCCTCCAACGCATATGAACGCTAGGACCGAAAATATGAGGAGCTTCCAACCGTCAGGCTTCAGGAATTCGAGCACATGCGATGATGCGAATACCACTAATAAAGATGGGAGGGTAGCAGCTTGGATCTTGGGATCACGGCCCATCGACCCTCTCGGAGATCTCGTGAGGTTCGCAACCTATCCTCACTAGATCGCGTGGATTTAACTTCACGCCAACATACTCGCTGCCAGCAGATCCCACCACCCACTCTAGGGAGGTGAGGATCCGATCGATGTAGCAGGGCAAGATCCCGTAGAAGGCGAAGGGAGGAATCCCTCCGGGTTCATAGCCTAGGAGGGAGAGAATCTCGTCACGCCTCGCTAATCTCGGTCTCTTGAGTCCGGAAACGGATCTTAGCTTCTTTAGACTCACCCTCCTATCTCCGGAGATGATGACGAAAACGAATCTCCCTCTTTCCACGAAGACGAGGGATTTCAGGATCCTGCTGAGTGGGACGCCTAAGGCTTCAGACGCCCCTTCAGAGGTCCGCCCACTCACTTCATGTTCAATTAGCTCTCCCTCAATTCCCAGAGCTTCCATCATGCTCAGAGCTCTCTTCACGGGATCCACATGCCTGAACGCTTGGGGATAATATAATTTTAGGAGATGCCGACTATAGCATGTAACCAGTTCAGCCACTAGAGATGTTCGGTGCTGACTGACTTCGCAGACTGCTCGGCAACATCTCCAACTTTATTAGCCGGGACGGGCCTACTCACCGATGCTCCCGATAGTCGTCGAGGCCTCCGCCTCGGAGTCGTGGCTGGACTCTGTGATAAGGTTCTCTCAGGAGCTCAGGTCCCGCTTCGGCAGGAGGCTCCTCAGGGTTATAGCCCTCCCCAGCCCCGATCAGGAGGTCCACGACTCCAACGTCCTCGTGGTCCTCGACAGGTACGACCTGAACGACGTGGATGCCGTCGTAGAGCTGGCCTCCCGCATCGATGAGAGGATAAACCCCCTGGTTGCAAGCTCCGACGAGGAGGACGAGGTGGAGGCCTTCCTTCAGGCCGGTGGTAGGGATGTCCAAGCTGATCAAGTCTAGGGTCCTGATGGAAGAGGCGGAGAAGGACTTGGAGCACGGTTCCTACAATAAGGCTGTGTCCGCATCCTATTTTGCCGTCAGGCTGCTGGTGGAGCACCTGATAAGGGGTTTGAAGACCTCCAAGGATGACAAGATAGCCAACGCACTCCAGAGAAGGTTGGAGGAGAGGATAGGTGAGGAGAGGGCTCGAGATATAAAGGAGAGATACCTCAAGCTCTTCGCTAGGAGGAAGATAGCGGATCACAAGCCGTACCTCTTCTCTAGGGACGAAGCTGAACAGACGGTGTTGGAGGCCAAGAGGCTGATGGAGGAGATAAGGGAGGCTCTATCGGAGTGAACGCTTAAGTCCTATCGTAGTCTCTTCACTCAAATGAAAGTCGCTTGCCAGAGGGACTGCCTCGACGGCTGCTTCCTGATCTTGGAGGGCGAGGGTCCTGAGGCCTCGGTGCGTGGTGACCCTGATCACCCGGTCACCAAGGGATTTGCGTGTCCCAAGGCCCTGAACTTCCCCAGTTACTATTCGAGTGGGAGGAGGGTCCTCTATCCGCATATCAGGACCGAGAACGGGTTCAGAAGGGTAAGCTGGGACCAAGCTCTAGACGTAATCGCCTCCAAGCTCGAGGAGGTGATGAGAGAGTACGGCCCGCAAGAGGTCCTCATATTCAACTACTCGGGTAACACGGGACTGATAAACTTCAACTATCCGCTCAGGCTTGCCTACGCCCTCAATGCCTACCGGGTGCAGTACACGATATGCGATGAGGCTGGTGAGCTGGCCTTGGAGCTTCACTACGGTATGCGCTACGGTGCCTTCCCGGAAGACCTTGAGAGGGCTGAAATGGTCGTGGTGTGGGGTGCAAACCCGGCATCGTCGAGCGTACACGCCTACCGCATCTTGGCGGATCTGAAGGTCAGGGGAGTGCCAATCTGGGTGATCGACCCAAGAAAGACGAAAACATCCCTGTTGGGGAATTACGTCAGGATAAAACCGGGGACCGACTCTGTGCTGGCTGCAGGCATCTCTTGGTATCTGATAAATGAGATCGGCGTGGATGAGGGCTTCATATCGAAATACACGGTGGGCTTCGAGGAGTACGCCCGGCACATCTCCAAGTACACTCCCGAGCTTGTGGAAGAGGTTACTGGAGTCCCCAAGAGGACGGTGAGGGAACTGGCAGAAGAATACGCCAGGCTGAAACCCAGCGTCACGTACATAGGGGTGGGAATGCAGAAGACCAAGTACGGGGCTGAGGCTGTCCGCATCATCTCTCTGATCTCCGCACTGGTGGGAGTTCACAGGGGTTTCTTCTTCTGCAACTCCTCCCGCGACTTCGACACCGCTTACCTCCAAGGCAGGCATCTGGGGGAGGACAGGAGGGTGAACATGCTGGACGTTCCCTCCATGCTCTCCTCAGGTCGCTTCAAGTTCCTCTACATCTACAACTCAAATCCCGCGGTTACCCTACCGAGATCGGACCTCTTCCGAGAAGGTATGGGGAGGGAGGACCTGTTCTCCGTGGTGCACGATGTGATGTGGACTGAAACAGCGGAGCTGGCTGATGTGGTGCTCCCGGCTACGGGGATGTTCGAGCAGGAGGACTTCGTCGCCAGCTGGTGGCATCCTTACTTGGCTTACTCCCCCAAGGCTTGGGAGCCGCTGGGGGAGAGCAGGCCCAACTGGTGGGTCGTCCAGAAACTGGCCGAGAAGCTCGGGATAGAGGCGCCCGAGCTCAAGGAGGATCCCATCCAAGCGTTCGAAAGGGCCGTGAGGGGGAGCAAGATGCTCAGGGCACCTGTTGAGGAAGTGATGAGGCGTGGGTATGTGAAGCTGGAGTACCCGCCGAAGCACGAGTATCAAACCCCTTCTGGCAGGATAGAATTCTTCAGCAGCGCAGCGGAGAGGCTAGGTTATTCCCCCCTTCCGGTCGTGGGGTGGGAGGAGGTCGATCCCGATTACCCCTACATCCTCATCACTAGTTCGGTTCCGGAGAGGACGTCCTCGCAGGATACCATGCCCTCAGACCTCCTGGTGAGGGATCACATCTATATCAGTCGCAAGGATGCGGACAGGCTGGGACTGAAGACAGGAGATCTGGTCCTTCTGAGATCTCCTTGGGCAGAAGCTATTGCAACGGTAGCTGTCGATGACTCCCTTCCCAGCGGGGTGTTATGGGCTAGGAGATCAGCTAAATTCATCAAAGGCGCAGTGAACGACCTCTTGCATGACGAAAAGCAGGTCATAGCGGGTGGAAACTCGCTCAACAGCAGCAGGGTATCGATCGAGGTGCTGGTCAGCGAGGGTTAACGAGTTTCTTAGCATGAACCCTCGTGGGAAGGATTATCATATTTCCCTCCCTCATTTTTGGGATTCTCATGAGGATAGGCGATGTACTGAAGGGAGATGTACCCGTCGGGAGTACGGTTGAACTCGAGGGAACCATAACCGAGATACTCCCATCCTTCTCGCTTGGGGACATAGTTTACGAGAGGTTCTCCCTCGAGGACGATACGGGGCAGCTCACCGTGATCTTACCTGCCTCACCCAAGTACTTCCTCCCCGACGACAGGGTGAAGGTGAGGGGAAGGGTGAGGCCCTGTCCGTACGCTCCATCGGTGACCTGCTTGGAGACGTCTGGGGACGATATCGACATCTTGGAGTGGAAGTGGATAGAACCTAGGTTCAGGGAAGGAGCTGCAAAGAAGGGGGCGTTTGATGTGAACGCCCTTCTCCAAGTCACCAAGTTCGACCGGGAGCTCATCAGAGGGGTGGTCGAGACCGGTCTGGACCCGCTCAAGATAAGGGAGAGGTTCGAGGAGAACCTGTCCTCCGGGAAGGATGTGAGGTACCTGGTGGATGCGATAGCGGCCATGACCATGTACGCCATATTCCTCAGGGATCTACCGGCGGCGAAGAGCGTGAAGACCACCCTGTACCTGCTAAGAGACCTGAAGCTCCCTGAGAGCGAGCGCAGGGTCTTGGAGCTCTTGGGGGAGATGATCGACGCCTTAGTGAGCAGGGAGGGTCTGGCCCCCTATATATCACCGCCCGAAGCCATTCAGGGGATAGTGGAGAGGTACCCCGTAGCTGAAGAGGACGAGATAGAGGGTCTCCCGAGGCTCGGCTTTCTGGCTAGGAGGATAATAGAGGATCTCAGGGAGGGGAAGAAGGAGTTCCTGATAGTGGAGATATCCGATGGCTCCCAAGTGATGGAGGCGAGGAAGATGGCCGAGGTAGCAGCGGGAGTCGCGAAAGCGAAGCTCTACTACATGCCCATCTCCTCACTCAGCTCAGTCGAGGGAATGGGCCAGGTGATATCGGACCTCAAGAGCATAGTGGAGGGGATCAAACCGGATGAGAAGGTGATCTTCTACATGGAGGGGCTTGAGCTCCTCGTTCCCAGCGAGAGGATGATGGAGATGATGAAACTCACTCCTCAGGGTGTGTCAGCGGCCAAGGCGTTCAAGGCAGACCTCATGAAGACGCTGGAATCCCTCTTGGAGAAGGCCATCGTGGTGTCGGTGACCAGCTCGAAGGTCCTCATAGACGATGAACTGGCCTCCAAGGCAGCTCAGATAGTCTCGGGCGAGACGGGAGTGGGAATAAGCGGG
>JAMOVA010000118.1 GCA_027061785.1 Thermoproteota archaeon | reverse complement strand
GGACATCCGTGAGCCTCTCTAGGGACTTCTCCGCAACGCAGCTAACCGATCCTTTCAGCTTGGACCTTATCTTATCCATGGCATAGTTCAGGAATTTCCCCGAGTAGTTCTTCAGGGTCCTAACGGGATCCAGTTTTGGGTCAACGCAGGAGGCGAACCTCATGAAAAGCGAGAACTTTTCCGTCTGACTGCTATTCCTGTCCAGCAATTTAGCGCTTTTTGACGCCAAGAAGAGCAGGGCTCCTAGTGTGAAAGATATTTCCTCACTCCCCAACTCTCCCAAGGATTTGAGCCTCTCATCCAGCTCCTCGAACGAGGATGGAATGACCTCTACTCCAGTTCGGCCCTCACTCATTCTTCCTCAACACCTCCCTAACCATCCTCAGGGCCCCCAGCTCCTGGGACTCCCGGAGGTACTCCACAAGATCCATGAACTTCTCGAGCGTCAATCCCTTGGGAATCCTGCCATCCATCTCCTTCAGGAGGATCGCCCCGATCTGGGCCCTGTCACCTTCTAACTTGTGAACGACCTCCTCAGGCCTCAATCTGAGGTTTCTGAGCTTCTTAATGGAGTCTCCTACCCTCTCCAGCAGCGCATCGTAATCCTCCGGGGTCCACACTCCCCTGATGAGGACATGGTCCCACACCATGCCGGGGGACATGGGCCCGTTCCCGATCCTCAGGCCCCATTCGAACCTGTAGGTCACGCGACCACAGGGCAGATCCACCCCCTCCTCGTCCAAACCCTCCCTCACATCGGAGAGGAGCGCCTTCAACTCCCCGAGGAGATCCTCTCCCTTGGACTTCATGAGGGAAACCATGACGCTGAGCCCATACCTCCTGAAATCCCTAGATGCGAAGGAGGACCTGAGCCTGGAGAGCACGAGCTCCCTGAGGTAGTAGGAGAACATCTCGACCACGAGAGGATCGGTGTCCTCAGAGCAGAGTGGTGAGGAGATGTTCATGATCCTGTCAGTCCCGTACAGGACGAAGGTCACCGGAATACCGCTCTCAGGAGAGCTCCTGCTGAAGAGCCAGAGGCACGTGGGGCAGAGGGGCCTATCGTTGTGCTCAAGCCTCTCCGTGTGACCGTAAACGCTCTCGGATATGGCCCTCAGGTAGCCGAGCTGCATGCTCTTCTCTAGCGTGACCATCTCTTCGCTCAATCCCTTGGAGGTCCCTTCACTCACGCCGAGGTACTCCTTCAATTCCCTCGAGCCCACCACAGTAGCCATTGGCCTGCCGCAGGAGTAGCACGGGAGACCGTTCATAGTAGAGACAGGCCTGAAACCCGAGTGCAGGGCATCCATGAGGGCATCCCTGAGTCTGACATCGAAGTCCCCCTTCCCCGCTACTAGGTCCACCTTCCAGTGTCTGTACGTGACGAGGTCCTCGAGCACATGATCGGGAACATTGCTGAACTCCTTCTTCATATCCAGCTCCTCTTCAGGGGTTCCTAACCAGGCTGCCACAATGAGAGAGCTGTTATCTTCTATCACAGAGCCCCTCAGGAGGGAGAGACCACCCAACCCTGTTCTAACGACCCCGGTATCGATTATCTTCCTCAACGAATCATAGAAGCTCAGGAAGGCCGATACGACGGATGAAGGTCTGGCCTCGAATAGAGCGCGGTTGAGGGAGAGGGAGATCACGTGTATCGTGGGCTCGCCCACCATCTGCTGGAGGGACCTTATCATCTCCACGATCTCGGTCACATCGGACTTGAAGGAGGGACGGCCCTCCCAGGCCGAGGCTATGGAGTCAGCGACCCTCAAGCTCATGGAGTGGGCCTTGGCCAGGGGTATCGGATCCGGGAGGGGGCACCCGATTTCCTCGAAGAAGGAATCCAATGCCTCGGCAACCATTTCGATCTTCTCGGGCGTCCTCATCCCCTCATGGGATGCGTTAGCGGCTCTCAACACATTCTCGATCGTGACGCTCTCCACCCTCCTCAAGAGATCCCGAACCGAGCCCGGTAAGATCTCTGTTTCCTCACCCTGTAGCGAGGACATGAGCATCCTGAGGGCCTCCCGATTCCTCTCCGCATCCACATTGCCGTGCTCGCTGAACCTCCTCATGGCATCGGCATCCCTGACCATGTCCTCCGGTACAAACAGCTTGTCGTAATCGTGGTAAAGGCTCTCCAAGAATACCAGATCACTGTAGGAGTTCAGTAACTCCTGGCCCATTCCACATTCCTTCGCATGACGGGCAACCATGTACTGCGAGGGAAGGTTGAACATGGTCCTGAAGGTGTGGACTGCTATTCCATGCTCGTAGAAGGTCTGGGTGCTCCTTCCCCACTTGCCCAGATTGGCCCTAATCATCGCCAGGGGCATCCAACCACCCTACTACCCGTCGTTATAAGGTTTGGATGCATCTGTTTCAAAAAATGGGGGTGGGAGTGAAACAACTGACAAACTATCCCCCTCACTGGGGGATGGGCTTCGGACTGGGAGGGAACTTCGGCCCCATGGTCTCACTAAGAACTCTAACTCACTATCTCGGAAATCAAAGTTCCCTGACGCCTCATTTTCCCAGAATAACGCATTATAGATTTCTAAAGATGATGAAAGCTCGTTAGATCGATGTTCCAATTGAGCGGATATTTATTAAGTTCGGGAACCTGAAACCTCGAATGTACCTTTTGGAACGCCTCCTCTCCGAGATCAAGAGGGCATCCTCGATCATGAGGGTGGAGCCCCTGAGGCCACCCCCAGAGGTAGTGAAGTTGGAAGACTTCGATCCCATGCCCGGTTACAGGTATGGCGTGGCCACCTCCGGAAGTGAGATGAGGATCTCCTCCAAGCTGAGCGAAGATCTAATCGATTTGGTCATCAGAAGGGAGGCTTTCATACATCTCCTGCCCAGCGATGAGGAGGAACTCCCCCAGATCCTCGACTTGGCTTGGGCCTACTCAGAGCCTCCTGAGGACCTTTGGAGATCATGCTACTCCGCTCCGAAGTACGCCATGTTCCAGAACTACGAGCCGTTCAAGGTATTCTACACTCTACCGAGGAAGAGGAGGAGAGAGGCCCTGCGACGTATTCTGCTTGCTGTCAGGGCTCTTTCATTCGAAGGAGCGTTGGATTTCCCTAAATTCCACTATCTCCTCAGGAGGATGCTGGCTCCCTTCTTCAAGCCCACCCCTGCCGACAACAAGATACTCAGGGTGCTCAAGAGGGACCCCTATGCCAGCAGGGACAAGTTGAAGAGGGAGACCGGCCTGAGCCCGGCATCCATATCTAGGAGCGTTAACAGGCTCAGGAACATGGGCTTCATTTCAGGTCCTGCCAACGTGGATCTGAGCAGGCTGGGACTCCTTACCCTCGTGGTGACCTTTCCCAATACGAGGGAACTGAAGGAGGCATTCATGACCTTCCCCTTCACATACAGGATATTCGAACCAATCTCTAGGGAAGTAGAGGCCCACGCTTTCTTACTGATGCCCAGAGAAGCCCTCCGCTACATCGAATCCTTGGAGGACTTGGGCTTGGGTGTGTACCAGGTGATCAAGCAGAAGTTCATCCTGAACCTCTCACCGCCCAAGGATCCCATGGAACCTCTGCTGGAGGCCCTTAGGGAGGAGCATGCCGATGTGGAGTCCGGAGTGGAGGTGAGCTGGCCCAGGAGAAGGATCAGCAGGGAGGACTTGAGGGTCCTGAACATAGCGCTACTTAGGGGAGAGGTCAAGCCGTCCTATTTGAGGGAGGTGGGCATCTCCTCCCCTAGGTACAAGCTCAGGAAGCTCAAAGAGGAAGGAATCCTGTCCCACTTCTACACCCTGGGCGTACCCCCGTCGGGCGACGACCTCCTCCTGCGGGTGGAGCTGGAGGAAAAACAGTTCAGGAGATTGGTCGAGGCGATAGGGAAGGTGTCCACAGTCATAGCCGCCTACATACGGGGATCCGGATGGGAAGGTTTCATGGGAAGCCTCTTACCCAAAGATCATCTCAGGGGGAAACTGATAAGGGGATTGAAGCTCCTACTGGGAGATAGGCTCACCTTGGCCGAGGACGCGATAGACTACTTGGGTGAGTGGACCATCCCAGTTCACCTGTGGGATGAGGAGAAGCAGAGGTTCGTGTGGGAGGAGGATCTGGGTCTGCTGCTCACCAGGATCAGATTGGCCGTCAGGGAAGGCGCCGGGGGATCTTCTTAGAGATGAGGGATTTGAGCCAGCCCACGTAATCGCTGTCCACTTCCGGAATGTACGTATTCACCTCGGGGTAACCGCTGCCCCCTCTCTTGACCAGCTCGACCCTCACCAGACCCTTCCTCATCAGGTTCTCCATGACCTCCCTCCTGCTCAATATCCCCCTAGGATTGGCGAATCTACTCCCGAGGAGGACCTCTATCTCCTCGACTGAGAGCCCTCTCTTGTTTTTCCTATCCCTTATCTTCTTGGACAGCGATTTTTCGCACTCCTCTCCGGGATAGAATTCGGAGCACAGCTTCCTGCTGACTATCTTGATGTATGCCTTCGAGTTATTATAGTCCGAGTCCAAGGCGTCCTTCATGCAGAGCATGGTGAGGACGAGGGCCTCCAAGTCCGTGAGGAGGGGCACTCTCAGAGGGGGTATCCTGAGCCCCAGCCCGGACATGGTCAGGAGCACCCTGTGGAGGTCCCTGATCTTTACACCGGACAGGAATTCCCCGTGGATCGATGAATAGGCCTCGAACCCCTTCCTTATCTCTGACCTGAAGGGCATTGATAACCTCTTGTAGGCGGAGTACATCCTCCTCGAAGGGTAGAGGACCTTTGACGTCCAAAGGTCGGGGTTGAGGTACACGAGACCCACGAATGCGGCCCAAGAATTATCTTCCTCCCTCCACAAGGACGGATTCGTGTAGAACACCTTCTGCCCTAGTACGATATCGGCGGCTATACGGAGTACCCGCCTCATCTTCCTCCTTGTATCCCTGTACACCCTCCCGGGCTTCATCAACTGTGTCAGAAAGCCATCCTTCGAGACCAAAGTTATGTCCCTGAACTTAAGCAGCTTTGAGGGTAACGGAAACTCCTTCAGCGGTGAAATGAGTTTCTCAGCATCACCCTTCCGGACATCAGCCAGCGATCCCTCGAGGACGTAGACCTCGCTGTAGAAGTTGGATAACCTGCTGCCCGGGATGTCCGAGAGCATGCCGTCCATGTACCTCCTGAAAGCTTGGGAGAGGATTCTCCACCCAGATATCAGATGATCCATGCTCATGTCCTTCCTGAGGAACACGTTAACAGCCAACCTGACTGAAAATAG
>JAMOVA010000117.1 GCA_027061785.1 Thermoproteota archaeon | reverse complement strand
GGTAAGGGACCTGATAGAGGGGATGGAGGAGAGGGCTCTGCTCACATGGAGGACGGAGAGGCATGGGGGAAGGGGGTCTGAACCCTCCCCCGAGTACATAGAGTCCCTGGCGAGGATCTCGAGGCTAGTGGATGTGGAGTTCGAGCTCGCTATAAGGGGCCTTCGGATAGCCAACGCCATCTACTCCTGGCACGATCCCAGTGGAACGCCGGATATGGATGTCCTGTTGCAGGTATCCAATCAGCTTCTCGGTGCTGGCGGGCTGGCCAAGGTGGTTACCTTAGCGAGGGACGAGTTCGAGGCGTACCGCGTCCTGAACCTCTACAAGAGGGTGGATCACCGGGGAAGGCTGGTTGCCTTCTCCATGGGTGAGAGGGCCTCGTTCAGCAGGAGAATGGCTGCTCTCCTGGGATCACCTCTCATTTACTCTTTCTTGGGGGAGGCAGTCGCACCCGGTCAGCTTACCTTGAGGGAGGCTCTCCTCATCAAGGAATTACTTTCTTGAGGAGGCCGGGCCTGTCCCTCAACTTATCCGCGATCTTGGAGGGATTCACCTTTCGGAGCTCCTTCAAAGCCATTACTAAGTACTTATCGACTACATCCGATTTGCTGAGCACTTTGTTCAGGGACAGCTCGAAGTCTTCCGGCACGTACCTAGCGTACCACGCCCAGCTCATGAGGAAGAGATCTCGCCGCTCCAAGGAATCTAAGTAGGATGTGCTCCACAGTCCCAGCACGGGATAGACCCACCTCGCTAGAAGCATTCTACCCCCGCAGTCCAGCCCTCTCAGTGATGAGAACACTTCTTCTGGACAGATCATGGCCAACCTACTCAATACAACCGCTAGAACCGTTCTCACCTCCTCGTCCGACTCGCACCAGCACTCCTTCATCGGAATGATGTCCTCCACGCGGGCTCTCCTACCTATAGCATCTCCGAGTGAGATTAGCACGTATCTTGGGACGACCCCCCTAGTGGGAGTCCTGCAGTCCGCCGTCAACGCGTTGAGGAGTCTCCTGAAAGCTTCGCATCCCGTCCTAATTGATTTGAGGAGCTCTTCGGCCACCTGCTCCGGGTCAGGACAGGGCATCCCTGATCATCCCCACTAACATCCTCACGTCCAATCCGCTCAGGGGTGGGTGAAAGTTGGAGAGCACTATATCCCCTAAACCCCACTTGAGGAGTTCCTTTACAGCTCTAACGATTAATTCCTCACTGCCCAGCTCGAAGGCTATGCCCGTGGCGACCGTGCTACCTATTTTCGATCTGATCCTAGCTGCTGCCCTCAACCAGCTCATATAGTCCGTGAGGTCGCCCCTAGGATGTATGTCGAGCGGATGTATGAGGTCCCACATCCTCCCAATCTCTCCGAAGTAGGGCCCGTAGTTCCCGTCCGCGTGCAGGAAGGCTGCAGCGCCGATGGACCTTATCTCCTCGACTAGGGACTCGTGTGAGCTCAGATAAATTTCCTCAATGTACCACTTCGGTAGGAGAGGTCCCTCGTAGGAGGCACAGTCATCAGCCACCAGCACGAAGTCTGGAACGGGATTTAAGGATCTGATGAAGCTTAGGACACCATCTAGGGCCTTCTCGTGGAGTCTCTTGAGTGTGTCCCTTTCCCATACCGATAACTTGGCTAGGGTCCTCAGCCCCATCTTCCTCAGGAGGAGCTCCGTGGGACCGGCTACGGAGACGCCCCACCTCTTGTCGGTGAGGGGGCCCGCTGATAGAACGTAATCTCCTAGCTTCCCCAGACTTTCATCCACTCCTACGAGGAAGATCTCGGGAGGATCAGCCGCCATACTTCATCAGCTGCCTCCTCAGGTTCTTGGCTTCCCTCATCAGGATCTCTATCTGCCAAGGATCGAAGACCGGTTGCTCTAGGAGGAAAAGTATGTCCTCCAAGATCGATCTGAGGTAGTCCAGATCTGGTTGAATCCTCTCCCTCAGACCGGACACATCTATGCCCGGAGGATAGTCCCTGAGCAGCCTGCAGAGCGTGATCTCATCCACCACCGATCCCAGCTCGACCACCTTCCCGCGCCTCAGCAGACCTATATCGATGCCGTAAGCGACAAGTGACCCTCTGCTGTCCCTGCTCCCGAGCAAGGCGGGAGCGAGGAATATCGAATCCACGCCAAGGGAATTGGCCTTGTCCCCCAAGAGGTTCACATCCTCCCTGCTGAGGGGCCCCAAGAACAGAATGACCCTCAGCCTCCCTCCCTTCTCCCTGATATTGGATTCTAAGACCTCCACTCCTTCCTCGCTGATGGGAGTGGCCACTATTGCGACGACATCGGCGAGGTCCCGGAGGTCATCTAGGAGAGGTATGTCCAGTCCCATCTTCCTTACCAGACTTTCAGCAGCCACTATCCTGCCGAACCTCTGGAGGGTGAATCTATCCACTATTTTCTTGAGGAGGGAAGAGTTCTCCGATAAGAGGATCTCGAGCGATTCCCCCGCTATGTGCGGATGGGATATGTACCTCAGGATGTGGGGCGTCTCCAAGAGATACACGTTGAAGTCGGGGATCATCACCTTCATGAGCCTGGTGAGGCGTCCGTCCAGCCCCTCGACCTTCACCTGACGAGTTAGGTCCGTCCTTATGCCGTACTCCTCCCTGAGCACGTTCAAGTCCAGTATAGCGCCTCCTATATCTATCTTGGGTTCTCTAGCCTCCAAATCTCCTCTTCCTCCTTTGATAGTCTCTTATCGCTCTTAAGATATCTATCTTCCTCAACTCCGGGAGATAGACCTCGCAGAAGTACAGCTCCGAGTAGGCGGATTGCCACAGCAGGAAGTTGCTCAGCCTCTCCTCTCCGGATGTCCTGATTATGAGGTCCGGGTCGGGAAGGTCCGGGGCATAGAGGTGGGACCTGATGACGTTCTCATCTATTTCCTCTGGTCCAAGCTTACCCTCAGCTACCTCCTTGGCTATCTCCCTGACGGCATCCACTATCTCCGTCCTGCCACCGTAGGCCACGGCTAGATTCAGGGTCTTGCTTCCGAAGTCCTTGGTCATGGCCTCCAGCTCCTCGGCGAGCTCCCTGATGTGGTCAGGGAGAAGTTCCCTCTTCCCCACTATCCTGAATCTCACCCCATTCCTCCTCAATTTCTCCTTTTTCTCCATGAGATCCCTCAGCTTCTCCTCTATCACCTTGAAAACGGCCTCCACTTGCTCCTTGGGTCTGGAGAAGTTCTCAGTTGAGAAGGCGTACAATGTGACGTGATCAACGCCTAGCTCCAGTAACCAGTCGAGTAGCTCCTCAGTTCTACTCGCTCCTATCCTGTAGGCGTTCAGGTAATCAAGTCCGAGTTTCTGAGCGAACCTCCTATTACCATCGAGTATGAGGGCTACATGCTTGGGAATTTCCCCCTCCCTAACCTTCGACTCCAAGTATCTCCTGTAGAGGGGCATCTCCAGCAGGCTAGCCAATCTGTAGAGTAGGTCTAGCAGCCCCAATCGAGGCACCTTTCTCAACCCTTTATTACTCTCTGGAATTTAAACTATTGATAGTTGATGGAGTGCGATGCAGCGGTGGGGATACTCCTCAAAGGCTGCAAGGTCCTGATGATTAGGAGAAAACCCGACCCCAGGGATCCGTTCTCATGGAATGTCAGCTTTCCGGGAGGAAGCGTGGAGCCAGAGGATGAGAGCTGCCTGGATACAGCTATCAGGGAGGTGAGGGAGGAAGTCAATCTCTCACTGGATCCCAAATCCCTGATCACGAGGCTACCCGTAGTATCTCCCTTGAGCAGGAGGATGAGGGTCGTGCCCTTCCTCTTTAGGGTGGGTGAGGTCAGCCCGAAGGTGGGAGAGGAGGTCGAGGACCTCTTCTGGATGGATCTAAGGGATATGAGGGAGGGTTACGCGTTCATTCCCGGGAGAAACATCCTTGTCAGGGCCATCTCCTGTTGTGGCTATGTGGTCTGGGGCATGTCCTACAGGCTGCTCAAGCTCCTTGCACCTATGGTGAGGTGCGATGATCGTATCTACTAGTCACGAAGCGTCGATTAATCCAGACAAATTAATTACTTATCATGCCCATATTCCCGGGGAGCCTGTTGCTAGATGAGATGGACCGGAAGATCCTAGAGATGCTGATAAAGGATGCGAGGACTCCCTATACCGAGATTGCGAAGAAACTGAACGTCAGTGAGGCGACCATCAGGAAGAGGGTCAGCAAGCTCATTAAGAGTGGCGTGATAAAGAGGTTCACCGTTGAAATAGGAGAATCGGGGATGAAGGCCATAGTACTCGTTAAGGTGAGGCCGGGACACAACATTCCCGACATCGCCAAGACCATCTCCGATCTGGGAGATGTCGTTAAGGCATGTGAGGTGACGGGAGAGTACGACATAGTAGTGGAGATAGCCAGCCCCGACACCGTCAGTCTCAATCAGACGATCGAGAGGATCAGGAGCATGGAGGGGGTTAGCGGGACCCTTAGCATGGTAGTACTCGCAGTTTGGTGATACTTTTCCCTTTCAGTTGATCCTGTTCTCCCCCTTTACGATATCATCCTATCTAGCGTGATGAAGCTCCAATATCATTGGGTTCTCCTCTTCCTGATAGCTATCTTGCTCTTTCCAGCTTCGACTCAGGAAAGAGCGCTCGCAGTGAATGGATGCGACATAGAGATAACTAGGACCTCCCCGAGCAGGCTCCCCCAAGCGACGAAACCGGGAGAGATCATTGTCAAGTTCTGGTTTGATGTGGCAACCAGCGACCCTCAGAATACGCAACTGAGCGTGGAGGCCTCCGGAAGCAACATAGATGTGCTCTCTAAGACCATTTCCATGAGTACAAAGAGCGGAAGCGTCCGAATTTATGTGCATACGAGGGCAGGTGGTCGGGCCAGCCTGACCATAAGGGTAGCTTGCAGGGTAGGTGGGGCTACAGACACAGATAGTAAGGACATGGGGAGTTCCTATATCGTGTACATACCCAATTCATGGTCTCCCTCTATAGACCCTCGAACGATCAGTAAGAGAGACGAAGTTACCCTAGAAGTGGACGGATTGGATGATATTGATGACGGTGTGGGCGAGCTCTCCGTCACCGCCAAGTTGGGATCATCCACCTATAGACTGAGGAGAGTATCAATAGGTGTCTATAAGTTGAGAACGAATGTCAATTTCGTGAACTCACCATCCGGTACCAGGGAGATCGCTTTCACCGTCACAAAATCTTACAGTGGAGTCACCGCTGTATCTAGGAAGGACTCTACGCTGAGGGTGCTCGGGAATCCACCCTCCGTGAGCTTCACTCCTCCATCGCAGGTCCACAGGGGGGAAGTACTCA
>JAMOVA010000116.1 GCA_027061785.1 Thermoproteota archaeon | reverse complement strand
AGGTTAGGACGAAGATAAGGGAGATATTGGAGGAGGTGGGGGTCTCAATCGAGTAGGGACCTGTAGAGGGCGATTACCGCTACAATCTGCGCGGCGATGGAGAACACGGCGCCAGCGAGCACATCCTCTGTGTAGAGGAAGTAGCCGAAGAGCGAACCGCTCACCAGAAAGCCGAGACCGTAGGCTGTGTTGAACATCCCGTAAGCCGTCCCCCTTACCTCCATTGAGACGAGATCCGAGACCGCTGCCCTGTAGATGGACTCCTGCATCCCGTATATCACTCCGAAGAAGATCACCGCCAAGAGCACGTTGCCCCCTCCCATCAGGGTGGCTATGGACGGTATCGGGGAGAGCAGGAACGGCAGGTACAGCACCTTCCTCCCCACCCTGTCGTAGGCGAGGCCCGCCAGCGGAGCCGAGATCGCATCCACGGCCTGCATGAGTACGTAGAGGTAGGCGGCCATCCAAGGGGAGAAGGCCTCACTGGAGGTGAGCACTATGAGGGAGACGTGAATCAGACCGGCCGTGTTGAGAAAGACCGCTAGCGTGTATATCCAGAAGTTGGTCGGGAGACCAGACAGGCTGAACTCGGTCCTCTTCCCTGTGGGGATCACGCCCCTGAACCTGTAGTATATGTAGAGGATCGAGGCTAACAGAACGAGATAGGGGATCAGGAGCGAGAGGAAGGCCGAGGAGTAGTCGTTGGGTCGGAGGAGCAAAATCGTGCCCAGCAGCGCCGGTCCCGCGATGGCGCCTATCTGATCCATGAGCTCGTGCAGACCGAACGCCTTCCCGGCGCCAACTCCCTTGGACACAGCAGAGATTAGAACGTCCCTCGCTGGAGATCTGAGGCCCTTAGCGACCCTTTCGGCGAAGATCAGGGCCACGGCCACGGGCCACAGGTTGGTCAGGCCGAGGAGGGGTATCGATACTATCAGACCGTACCCCAGAAGGTAGAGTGCCCAATAGGCGCCCGTAACGTCGGCCAACACGCCACTAACGAGCCTTAGGGACAGGCCGACAAACTCAGAGACGCCGAAGACCAGTCCCACCACCAAGGCGGTAGCACCTAAAGCTCCCAAGTAGGATGGGGCCACCGCCCTAGCCCCCTCGTAGATCACATCCCCCACTAAGCTGACCAGACCGAACAGGATAATCGCTTTGTAGGCCTCTCTTCTCCGAAGGTCCGTGCGGATCCCCCAGAGATGGACGTGGGATAATTATAGACCTAATTGCGTTTTCGGCGGGGACCTCGCTTCCCTCGAATGTTACCGTGGGCCCTCTTCTTCACGCCCCCGTCTTTCAGAAATATGGTCAAGCAGAACTCGTCTCCTTTAGCCATGCAAGTCTCTTGATGAGCTTTGTACCCGCCGAGAGAGTCCGCAATCACCTGAAAGAGGGACAAGTGGCCTTCGCATATTACATCAGGGTATTTGAGGGCAAGTTCATAGAAGATGCAGTTCGAAAGCTTGATCCCGACGACACCGGATTCCTCTGTGTATAGAGACGGAGCTGATCCCAATTCCGCCAAGGCTGGAATGATGTACTCTTTAAGGTCGTTTACGCTTATTTTACCCCTCTCCTTTCTGTTCCTCACGTTTGAAACAATCTCCTCACCGAACCTTTTGCCTACCAGCCGTAAAAGACGTTTGGCCTCTTCCTTACCGCTCATTTCAATCAATGTATCAATCAGATGATCGGATAGCAGGAGATACTGACGCTTGGGAAAACTTGCGTCCAGATAGGCTGATTTCCTTACCTTGTACTTTCTTTTGGGTCTGCCGGGTGCTCCTCCACTCACTTCGAATGAGGTGATCAGACCGGCCTGCTCCATCAGCATGAGATGGTGTCTGAGGGTGACCTCCCTTAGGCCGAGCCTCTTGGCTATCTCCTTCAGTTCCATGGGTCCCTCGTTCAAAAGTATGTCGAGTATCTTCCTTCTCGCCCGTGTAGACAGCACTTTGCACACGAATTCTTGGCTGTCGGGCTCGCTGGACAAAGGTATCCTCCTAGCTTACTTTATGATGACCACAGTTAAAGCTTGTTCTGCCGATCAGCTAGCTGATCACAGTGTGATTCCCAGATCTTCCCTTGATCAGGTCACCTCCGTGCGGCCCCCGTAAGGACAATTGAGGTAAGATTTCAATTAAAAGCTGATCTCCACCATTATTTGGAATTTGTAGGTGTCATTAATGCTAATATACAGCCTATTTGAACGTATTTCATGAATTTATTTTTCATACTATAATTATGATTTTTATCATAACAATAATTTTTTAAGCGTTCAGGCGAGTAACGGATTGTGGGTCACCTCACGTGACCCCGCAATAGACACGGTGGGATTTTATGCAGGAGGTTTCCGCAGGCTTGTTAATAGGGTCAGCTATCCACGCTTTCTTGGGGTTGCTAGCCATTATAGCGGCCGTCTGGATACTCGCGGAGGTCAGGAGAGAAGATCCGGACTACGACCTGGTTTACAAACTTTCCGTGAGCCTAGCGATCTTGGTGTGGCTCAGCTGGATAACGGCGGGTTGGTACTACGTTCTCCATTATGGGGTGGACAAGGCGGTAATCAAGGCCGGGCCCATGCCCTACGCCCATGCATTCGGCATGGAAGTTAAAGAGCACATATTTTACACGGGTCTGCTTTTAGCCACCGCTCTGCCTCTGATGGTGTCCTCCTTAAAGGAGAGGATTAAGATCGGCGAAGGAAAGATAGTATTCCACACGGTTCTCGCCATCCTGTTGGGAGGAATAGTCTTGGACGCCTTGGCTGGCCTCATCTCACTTGGGGCAAAGGCGGGATGGATGGCCAAGGCGATTGCGGGGGGTTGATCTCCATGAGAAATAATCACCTAGTATCGGCCTTGATTCTAGCGTTCTTCGTGGCTTCTCTCTACAGCGCTGTATTGGTCGTCGTGAAGGAGGAGTATAAGCCCGTGTATAATGCGTTAAAAACAGCGTTCGGGCACCACTGGATAGGCCATGGTGTAACAACTTTGATAGTGTTTGCGATCTTTGCCTTCATCTTCCGAGCGACAAATCTGAAGTTGAATGATGACGAAGTCGTCTGGATCCTATGGGCCGGAGTACTCCTCAACTTCATCATAATAGCGGGATACTTCGCAATCCACCTAGCTTAGCTTTCCCCATCTTTCTTCTCCCTTTTTCTCCATGACCGGTATTGACGCCACTGGCATGGAGTTGGAGTCCATGAGTCGTGTTCACCACTTCAGACTTCTTTCCACATTCCTCAACGACTCCAGGTACCACGGAAGGGTCACTAGGACCGAGATCATCTCGGGAACCGCTTCACCGCACGGGCAGACTCCGGACAGCTGCAATGCCCAGGAGATCGCGATTACCACGGTGGAGATCACCGGGTAGTTCTTCCCCTCCTCGTAACCGTAGACTATAGCTGCTATGGCAATTCCCAAGAAGAAGAACAGGGATACTAGGAAGTGGAGCCTGCCGTACACCTCGTCGAAGGTCCCTACCAGCATCAAGAAGTAGCCGGATGCGGCCATGAGCTTCGAGGTGTGGGGGTACTTCCTAACCATGTAGAGGACGGAGTAGAGGACCATCAGGAGCCCTCCCGTGACGAGGCCCACGTTGAACAGGGGAGCCACGGGGCTCTTTAGGGAGTGACCCAGATCGCTGAGAGCGTTGACCTCCCACCTGAACCATGGAGAGAGGGCTATCGACAGGAAGATGAAGAACAGCGGAACCGCGAATGCCCCCACTCCCAAGGTCAGGGATTTGAACCTCATAGACGAGAGGAACGAGGAGAGGCTAAAAAGTTGAGGAGCCTCCCCTCAGATCCGGCGGCAGGAACTCCTCCATGAACCCCCTGAGGAACTCCTCCAGATCCATCGATCCCAGGTTCCCCTTGCCCTTGCGCCTCACCGCGACCTTGCCGGATTCGACCTCCCTGTCACCTATCACGAGGAGGATGGGTACCTTCTCCAGCTCGCTCTCCCTTATCCTGTACCCTAAAGTTCCCCTAGCGTCGTCCAGATCGGCCCTAACTCCGGCATTGAGCAGGCGCTCCAAGACCTCCCTCGCCCTGTCCAGGTGCCTCTCAGCAACGGGCAGGACCCTCACCTGCACAGGAGCAAGCCAGAGGGGGAAGTTCCCGGCGTAGTGCTCGAGCAGTATGCCGAAGAACCTCTCTATAGAGCCCAGAAGTGCTCTGTGTATCATGATGACTGTCTTCTCGCTTCCATTGGCGTCGACATAGGTGACGTTGAACCTCTTGGGGAGGTTGAAGTCGAGCTGTATCGTGCTCAGTTGCCACTCCCTCCCTATGGAGTCCACGAGTTTCACATCTATCTTGGGGCCGTAAAACGCTGCTTCACCCTCCATCACCTCGTACTCGTAGCCCTTCTTCCTTAGGGCCTCCTCCAAAGCGGACTGGGCCCTGTTCCAGTCCTCCTCGCTCCCCATGTATTCCTCCGGGTGCCTCGGGTCCCACGTGGAGATCTCCACCTTGAACTCCTCGAAGCCGAAGGATCGCATCAGGTACTCGTCCAGCTCTATGACCCTGAATATCTCCTCCTCCAGTTTCTCCGGGGTCGTGAAGATGTGGGCATCGTCCTGGGTGAATCCCCTAGCCCTGAGCAGGCCGTGTAACACGCCGGACCTCTCGTACCTGTACACCGTCCCCAGCTCGAACAGCCTCATGGGGAGCTCCCTGTAGCTCCTCCTCTTTGACTTATACACGAGTATGTGGAACGGGCAGTTCATGGGCTTGACCGCGTGCTCTATCCCCTCCTTCTCGAAGACGTACATGAAGTCCCTGTAGTAGTTGAGATGGCCCGAAGTCCTCCAGAGGTTGGTGTAGGCTATGTGGGGCGAGTATACGAGCTCGTATCCCCACTTCAGGTGGACCCTCACCAAGAAGTCCTCTATCACCCTCCTTATCCGAGCCCCCTTCGGATGCCAGATCACCAAGCCAGGTCCTATCACCTCGGAAGGCATGGAGAAGAGGTCCAGCTGTGGGCCTACGATCCTGTGGTCCCTCTTCCTCGCCTCCTCCCTCATCTTCAGGTAGCGTTTCAGCTCCTCCTCGGTGGGGAACGATATCCCGTAGACCCTTTGCATCACCGGGTTCCTCTCATCCCCCTTCCAGTAGGCGGAGGAGGCGTGAAGCACCTTGAGGGCCTTCACATAACCGGTGTAGGGAAGGTGGGGTCCCCTGCACAGGTCCACAAACTCCCCCTGCCTGTAGACCGAGACCACATCCTCGTCCATCTCCTCGAGGAGCTCCACCTTGTATACCTCGCCCATGCTCTTGAACAGCTTGATAGCCTCCTCCCTATCCATCTCCTCCCTGACCACGGGGAGATTCTCCTTCACTATCCTCCTCATCTCCTCCTCTATCCTCTCCAGATCCTCCGGGGAGAATGACTTCCCCCCGAGATCGAAGTCGTAGAAGAAGCCCTCCTCTATGGCAGGGCCTATCCCCAGCTTCGCCTCTGGGAAGAGCCTCTTCACCGCTTGAGCCAGTATGTGGGAAGAGGTGTGCCAGTAGGTCTCCCTGCCCTCGGGGGAGTTGAAATCCAGCACCTCTATCGTCCCCACTCCCTCTCGAACTATCCAAGTGAGGTCCACTAGCTTGCCGTCCACCTTAGCCACGAGTCCAGACTCAGGGGGAATCTGCTCAAGTATGCTCTCGCCTATTTTGGCCTCCAGCACTCTCCCATCCGGCAATCTCAGCTTGACCATGGTAGACACCTCCTCAAGGAGACGGGGTCCCGCCTCAGGGGATCGGCGATGCGGTCTCTCCCCAGTAATGAGAGATCAAGGAGAGGGTCACAGGGATATGGGAGAAGTTTCTCGATCCCTCCTCAGCGAGATCACCTCTCCGCCTTCACTCGATCTTCAATTTATAAAGGTATCTGGGTCCCTCGGCTGAGGTCCGGGATCTCGAGAGGCGAGCGGTTCTCCCGGGTCGGATCCATTCCACTAATAAGTAAGCGGGAGGAGTAAGTCCCCGGGTGAAGGGAACGGCCGTCCCGGAGATCGTGAGATTCGCCGCGGATAATACCACTTCCGTTGGTGACGTCCTGGGATTGGGCGCGGAGCAGAGGACGAGGTGGGCTAGGGGATTACTGCCCAAGGGTCCCGTGGATGGCACGGTGTTCTACGCCGGCGAGATGTACCCTGTGATGGGATACGCGGAGGGGGCCTTCAGGGCTTTGAAGAGGCTGGAGGGTTTCATGGACATCAACTCCCTGGCGAAGGCCGGGCCCATCATGAGGAAGCTCGGGATATACACCGTTGGTGCCAAGGCGCTGTGGGGTCGGATCAACGAGAGATATGAGAGGGGTTTAAGGGATGCGGTCTACGTGCTGAAGAACTTGGGAATCGAGGTCGGCTACCTCTTCGAGGACGAGCCCCCCTCAGGCGTCGCGCTGCACACTTACGGGCTGCTGAGGGAGTTCAGGGAGCACGCGGAGTGGGTCCACCGGAGGTTCAGGGAGCTGGGTGTGAAGAGGGTGATCACGCTGGACCCCATAGTTGCGACGGCCTTCAGGCTCTACTACCCGGAGTTCATCGAGGGGTGGGATGTAGAGGCTCTACACTTCGTCGAGGTCGTCGCGAGGGAGATGGCCAGGAGGGGCGTGCGCCTGAGGCTGGGCAGGAAGGTTAGGGTCACCTACCACGATCCCTGCTACTTGGCGAGGACTCTGGGAGTGGTAGACGAGGTCAGGTTCATCCTCAGCAGGATCGATGGTGTGGAGTACGTGGAGCCTCCCAGGCACGGGGTGAACACCGGCTGCAGCGGCGACGGTGGGCTGGAGCTCACGCAACCTCCCCTGGCCAGGAAGGTCTCCTACGAGAGGATAGACGAGCTGAAGGGTACTGGGGCTGAGATGGTCTTCACCTCCTGTCCGGCGTGTATAATGATGCTCAGGACGGGCTTCGATACCGTTGGCGTGAACGTCAGCGTCGAGGACCTCGCATCCCTGATAGCCGAGGCGATGAGGAACGGCATCGAGGAGGCGACGCCGGAGGAACCGCGCTTCACCAGGTACAGGGTGTTCCCAGCAAGCCCCAAGCCTAAGAGCCTGGAGCTGAAGGACCTAGCGGAGATGCTCGAGTGGGAGACGGACAAATGCAAGAAGTGCGGTTTCTGCAACGTGGAGTGTCCCACGGCCAAGGCATTGGACAGGCTGGAGAGCAGGTCGGCAAGGGGCAGGATGACCCTGATAAATTCCCTCGTGAAGGGCGATCCCGTAAGGCCCAAGGCCGTGCTGGATAGGCTCTACTCGTGCGTTCTCTGCGGGCAGTGCTCCCAAGCCTGTCCAGTGGGGCTCCACGTCCAAGAGCTCATAGTTTATGGCAGGGCCTACGCCATATACTCCGGGAAGGCCGGCGTAACCTGAAGATGGGTGGTGATGCCATGGGATTCTCCCAAGCGATATCCGAAATATCCAGGAGGATAGGGAGAGAGAAGGTTCTAACGGAGCCTGAGGATGTGTACGCCTACTCATTGGACGCTAGCACGGAGTTCAAGCAGGCCCCCGGCGCCGTGGTGAGGGCCAGCTCCGAGGAGGATGTGAAGGTCGTGCTGGAGGTGGCGGACAGGGAGCGCGTTCCCGTGGTTCCGAGGGGGAGCGGCACTTCTCTCACTGGAGCTCCCGTACCCACGAGCCCCGAATCTATCGTACTGGACCTGACGCCCATGAACAGGGTCGAAGTGAACGTGGATGACGGTTACGTGATGGCTGAGGCTGGGGCGACGGTTCTGGAGGTAGACAAGGCGTGCAGGGAGTACGGTTTCTTCTTCCCTCCCGACCCGGCTAGCTCCAGGATAGCCACCATAGGTGGTGCTCTGGCCGAGAACGCCGGTGGATTGAGGGGCGCCAAGTTCGGGGTGATGAAGAACTGGGTCCTCGCGATGGAGGTCTATCTGGCTGGAGGGAGGAAGCTCAGGATAGGGGAGCCCGTCTACAAGTGGAGGTGGGGCCCGGACCTGCTCTCCCTCTTCATCGGGTCCGAGGGAACGTTGGGTGTGATAACGAAGGCGTGGCTAAAGATATACCCCCTCCCGGAGAAGGTCGTCAGGGTCATGGGGACTTTCGACAGGCTTGAAGACGCCGGCAGGGCCATCTCCCAGATAAGGAGGAGGGGCTACGTCCCGATGATGCTGGAGCTGCTGGACAGGGAGACCATAGAGATCGTGAACGAGGTCCTAGGATACGATGTTGAGGTGGCCGAGGCCATGGTCGTGGCCGACGTCGATGGGCCGAGGGAAGCGGTCTGGAGGATGGCCAGGGAGGTAGAGCAGGTCATGAAGGAGAGCGGAGGCAGAACTAGGGCCAGCGACGATCCGGAGGAGATGCAGCAGCTTTACTTGGCGAGGCAGGGGGCCTACGCTGCCGTGACTAGGGCTTATCCGGGCGTGCTATTAGAGGATATAACCGTGCCGCTGAGCAAGCTCATGGTGGCTCTGAGGGAGCTGGAGAAGCTGAGAAAGGAGTATGGGTTGAGGATGCCCGTGTTCGGGCATGCTGGCGACGGGAACCTGCATCCCACCATATGCTTCGACCCGAGGGACGAGGATCAGCTCAGAAAGGCTAGGGAGATGTTCGTCAAGATAGGGAGGCTGGCCATAGAGCTGGGAGGCGCGATAAGCGGTGAGCACGGCATAGGCCTGGCGAAGAAAGAGCTCTTCTTGGAGGAGATAAAGGCGGTCAGGGGCGAGGGCTACTTAGAGGTCGTGAGGAAGATAAAGGAACTGCTGGATCCGAACGGCATAATGAATCCCGGGAAGCTGTGGTTCTGACCTCACTCCTTCAGCAGCTTCTTTATTGGCTCTATTACCTCCTTCGGGGCTGCCTCGAAGGGCTCCAAGTACCTCCTGAGGACCTTGGGTATCTCCACGACACCGTCCTCGCGCTGGTGGTTCTCCAGTATGGCGCATATGGTCCTAGTAGTTGCGAGGGCCGTGCTGTTCAGCGTGTGCACGAACTCCCTCCTCCCCTTCCTGTCCAGCTTTATCCTGAGCCTGTAGCTCTGCCAGTCCACGCAGTTGCTGCAGCTGACCAGTTCCCTGTACCTGCCCTGGGCCGGGAACCAGGCCTCCAAGTCGTACTTCTTCGCTGCGCAGGCGCCTAAGTCGCCAGCTGCTATGTTCACGATCCTGTAGGGGATCTCCAGCTGCTGGTATATCTCCTCCGCGTTCCTGATCAGCCGCTCGTGCCACTCCCAACTCTCCTCAGGCTTTGAATAGACTATCTGCTCGACTTTGGTGAACTGATGGACTCTGAATATCCCCTTGGTGTCCTTGCCGTGGGTTCCGGCCTCCTTCCTGAAGCAGGGGCTTACGCCCACGTAAAGGCGGGGCAGCTCGTCCTCGGTGAAGGTATCGCCAGCATGCATGGCTATGAGGGGATGCTCTGACGTGGCTATGAGGTAGAGGTCCTCCCCCTCCACCTTATAGATGCTGTCCTTGAACGTCTCCAGGTCCGTCACGCCCAAATAGTACTGCTCCCTCATCATGTATGGAGGTAACACGGGGATGAAGCCCTTCTTGGTGATGTGATCCAGTGCGAACATTATCAGGGCCTGCTCGAGCCACACTATGTCCTTGAAGAGGTAGAAGAACCTGCTTCCTGATACTTGGGCGGCTTTAAGGGTGTCTCCTTGCTTTAACACCAGTTCCAGCTCGTCCGCGTGACCCTTAGGCTCCCAGTCCACTAGCTGGTACTCCACGTCGAATCCAGAGGTCTCCTCCTTGAACCTCTCCAGCTTGCTCTTCGGGACCCTGGGAACGCCCCAGAACCTCACGGGGACGTTGTATGTATCATCGGGTCCCTCTGGGACGGATTCGTGCACGATGGACGGGAGGGACATGAGGATGGCGTCCCTCTCCTCAGAGAGCTTCTTCACCAAGTCTTCTAGCTCCTTGACCTTAGCTCCTAGCTCCTTTGATCTCTTTATCAGCTCCTGCCTCTCGTCAGGGCTAGCCCTGGGGATGGCCCTGTTTATCTCGTTCCTCCTCTCCCTCAACCTGTTGAGTTCGGTTACGGCCTCCCTCCACTTAGCATCGAGTTCCAATGCTTTATCGACCAGATCCGTGGGCAGGTACCTCTTCTTCAGGCTCTCTTTGAGGACATCGGGATTCGTTCTCAGGGCTTCGAGGACGGACCAGCTCACTCAAGACACCAAGGAGGCTGGAATCCTTTGTATTAATAAACCGTTTGGGGGACAAATGCATGAAGGAGGAAGAGGGAAGGTCACTCCACGTGAAGGGAGAGAAAGCCCCCTATCCCTCCCAGCACGGCTCCTATTATGAGGCCGACTACGAAGGCGTTTATCAATACAAGGGCGGAGACTGACATCATGCCCATGGGGAGCATCGGTCCCCAGAAGAGCACTCCTACCACGAAGCCCACCAGCGATAGGATCGCCCCCATTATGGCGCCTCTCTTTATGGCCTCTCCCTGATCCCTAGGTATCTCACCGTAGAATATCGAGAAGTAAGAATAGAGGAATCCTCCTGCTAGGGGACCCAGCACGCCTATGCCGGGGATGAGACCTATGATGAATCCTATTATGAAGGACATAATCAGGTAGTTGTCCCTTTTGATGAAAGATAGTGAATCAGCAATCGCCATGCTCGCACTACCTCCACGGCGGACCCTACCTCAAGCTAATTAAGTTATCCTACACGAGCCCCCGATCCAGCAGAATTCAGAATTTTTATTTTTACCCTGGAGGGGCGAGAGGAGGGAAAAATGGTAAGGGTGAGGCATCCCTCGACCGGTCTCTACAAGATGCTAGTAAAATGGGTAACCGTATCATCCATAGTGGGATTCCTGACCGGACTGCTTGTCTCCTTGCTGGAGATATCTGTCCTCGATACGTCGGAGCTCATGTTGAGAAGGATAGCCGAGAGCGGGTACATATGGCTGATTCCCGTGGTTCCCTTCATAGGGATATCCGTTACGGGCATCATCCGAGACAAGCTAACGAAGTTACCTCACTTCCATGGGACGGAGGAGGTTCTGGAGGCATACCACTACAGGGACGGCGAGATGGTCCTCAGGGACACTCCCGTGAAGACCTTGGGAGCGGTTCTGACGGTGGGTTCGGGAGGGAGTGCTGGGTTAGAGGGTCCAAGCATTCACATCGGCGGGGCTGTGGGTGCGGCTGTGAAGAGGCTGATGGATCGCTTAGGTATAGAGGAGGACGGCCGTATCCTGCTATTAACCGGTGCCGCATCTGGGATGAGCGCTATCTTCAAGGCACCCCTGACTGGACTCATGTTCGCATTGGAGGTCCCGTATAAGGATGATATGGCCCATCAGGCGGTTGTCCCAGCGTTGATTTCCTCGGTGGTATCCTACCTAACACTCATCTCCATACTCGGTGCTGAACCCATATTCAAAGCGTTCAAGCCATTTGGTGAGGTCAATCTCTACATACTGAGTATAGGATTGCTGGAAGGCCTTGCTATGGGGATATTTTCCGTCATCTTCGTGAGAACGGTCTCTCTCGTAGAGAGGATAATGGAGGGGAAGAGCTACACGATCAGAGGGATCTTAGGCGGGGCATCCGTCGGTCTGCTTGCGATAGCAACCCTCATTACCACAGAAACCCTCTATCCATTCGGATTGAGCTACGATCTAGTTAGGTTATCTTTCAAAGGCGGTAACGCGACCTTCTTCTTTGGAATGGCGGTTCTCAAGATGATAGCCACTGCCTTGACCCTCGGAAGCGCCGGGATCGGTGGAGTGTTCATCCCGTCCATAGTGATAGGCGCCTCCCTCGGGTCGGCGATGAGTTCCATCGATCCCAACGTCACAAGCCTGTTCGTGGCTCTTGGAATGTCTTCCTTCCTGTCTGCGGCCTTCAAAACTCCACTAACGGCCGTGTCCTTCGTTGCTGAAACCACTGGCTCCGAGGCTTACGTGATCCCTGGACTCGTGGCTTCAGCCGTGGCTTACATAGTCTCTGGGAAGTACTCTCTCCCGAAGAACCAGAAGATAGTGGAGACCACCAAGATAGAGGAGCTGGAGAGGGTGAAGGTGAAGGAATTGATGGTATCCCCGCCACCTGTCTTGAGGGACGACTTGACCATCAAGGAGTTCTTCAACAAGTACTTCCTCAAGTACAGGGATCATTTCGTCTTCCCAGTCAGGTCTAAGGACGGCAGAATAGTCGGTATAGTCGCCTTGAGGGACGTTAATAGCGTTCCAACTTCGGAGTGGGACAAGGTGAAGCTGATAGACATAATCAGGAAGGTGGACTTCTTGAAGCCGGACGACAACTTGATGACCGCTCTAGACAAGATGTATGAGTTCGGGGTTTGCTGCCTTCCCGTGGTGGATCCCAAGAAAGGAGAGGTTGTCGGAATCTTGTCAGCAGACGCGATAGTGATGTTCCTAGAACAAAAGAGAAAACTGAAGAAGGCAGCTCTGTTCCTGAAATAACCTAGCTCCTTTTTATCCTCCATTTAGTTCCTTCGGGGGTGTCCTGCAGCTCTATTCCCACTTCCCTGAGTCTGGCTCTTATCTCATCCGCGAGGTCATATTCCTTCCTCTTTCTAAGAATGGCTCTCACCTCTATTAGGATACTGACGAGGTTGCGGAGCATCGATTCGTCGTAGCCCTCTCCGACCCTAAGCCCCAATACATCGAACATGTCGGTGAAGGCAGTCACCACCTCCGCCCTTCCTGCAGCCGTGATCCGGCCGCTCTCCTCATAGAAGGAGTTCACAACCCTCACCAGCTCGAAGAGCTGGGCCAACGCCTCAGCAGTATTCAAGTCGTCCATCATCGCCTCGAAGAACCCGCGCCTTATCTTCTCGACCTCCTTTAGGAGGTCGTTCTCCCGCTCCCCCGCCTCCCCGTCCTCCATGACATCCATGTCCATGAGGTTCCCGTAGCCGTTCACTATTCTCTCATAGCTGCTCCTAGCTTGGTCAAGGAGCTCCCACCTGAAGTCGATGGGAGAACGGTAGTGTCTAGACAGCAGAAATATCCTGAGCACGTTGGGGTCGTACTTCTTCAGGGCCTCCCTAATGGTCACGAAGTTCCCTAGGGACTTGGACATCTTCTCCCCCTCGACCGTCAGCAGGCCGGTGTGGATCCAGTACTTGACGAAGGGCTTCACCCCTGTGTAGCTCTCAGCCTGAGCTATTTCGGCCTCGTGATGGGGGAAGGCAAGCTCTATCGCTCCGCCATGAATGTCGTACTGCTTCCCAAAGTGCTTTATCGAGATGGCCGTGTCCTCTATGTGCCATCCCGGCCTCCCGTAGCCCCAGGGCGATTCCCAACCGAATTCCTCTCTAGGCCTGTTCCTCCACAGAGCGAAATCGCCGGGATTCCTCTTCGTCGGATCTGGCTCTATCCTGTGAACCTTGAGCTCCTCCGGTTTCTGGCCCGACAGCTTGCCATAGTCAGGGAAGGTCGTTATGTCGAAGTACACGCCCGTCTCGGTGACGTAAGCGTGTCCCTTCTCCAAAAGAACTCTTATCTGCTCGAATATCTCTGGCAGGTAGTCGGAGGCCCTGGCGTAGAGGTTCACGCTCGTAACGTTGAGGGCGGCCATGTCCTCATGGTAATAACGCTCGAACTCCCTGGCCAGCTCGAGGGGATGCCTGCCCTCCTCTCTAGCCCTGTTCACTATCTTGTCGTCCACGTCAGTTATATTCTGGAGGTAAAAGAGCGAGTAGTCCATCTTCCTCAGGAACCTAGCTAGAGTGTCGTAGAACACGTAGGTCCTAGCGTGTCCCAAGTGCGAGTAATCGTAGACCGTGGGGCCGCACACGAACATGAAAACCCTCCTACCGTGGAGGGGAACGAACTTCTCGAGTGACTTGGACAGGGTATTGTAGACCCTTATCTCAGCAAAGGCCGTCACCCATAGACAGCACCGCCTCTCCTTGTGATGGGAAGTTAAAAAGTTTGGGTGGGCACATTTTTCACCTCCGACCGGACGAGTAAGGGATGAGGTATCCCCCGGCCCGTAAGAGTATCCCCCTTTCCCTGCTCTTCATCTCCGCGACTATTTTCCTAGCCCTGTACACGGGTGCCGTGAGATACGAGTCGCCTCCGAGAGTCGTGGAGGTAGGAAACTACACCATCGCGCTTCCTGCGCCCAACCTTAGCGGTGAGATGAGCGTTGAGGAGGCCATCTTCAGGAGGAGGTCCATCAGGAGCTACCTGAGGGAGCCTCTTACCTTGAAGGAGATTGGGCAGCTGCTCTGGGCCGCTCAAGGTGTTACCTTCACTCAGAGAGGATTCAGGGCTGCTCCCAGCGCTGGAGCAACCTATCCGATGGTGATTTATTTGTCAATCAGGGGGGAGGGCGTGGAGGGATTGCCTCCAGGGATCTACCGGTACGAACCTTCCGGGCACCTTCTTTACTTGTTGAGGTCCGGGGACTTCTCCGTGGAGTTGGCCAGGGCAGCGTTGGATCAGAGGTGGGTAAAGGAGGCTCCGGTATGCATTGTGATCGCGGCCAATTTCGAGAGGACCATGTCGGTCTACGGGGAGAGGGGAGCGAGATACGTGTATATGGAGGCGGGACACATCGGTCAGAACATATACCTCCAAGCAACAGCTCTGAGGCTCGGCACCGTTGCTGTGGGAGCCTTTCACGATGATGAGGTTAGAAGGGTCGTTGGCTGTCCGGAGGATCCTCTCTATCTCTTCCCCATTGGGAGGAAGGCATGATGCTGTTCGAAGGCCTTATCTTGGACCATCACAGGCTCGGCTACTTGGCCCTGTGGTATGGCACCGCCACGCTAGTCAGTGGCATGATACTGCTCACGATGCCCAGAAGGTTGAGGCGCTTCTCTCAGTACATCAGGCTGATCCACCTAATGACTGGCGTTGTAACGACCATATTCGGGGTAGTGGCATTCCTCGTGGCCCCTTAGAGGTTGTACAGGTTCAACTACAAAATAGAGGGGGGAGGATTCACGGTTTAGCCGGGGGATACTTGCTCGTGTCCTCATAATACCAAAGTACTGTCTCTCCAGCAGAGAGAACGTATTTGTCCGCCGCTACCGGACCCAAGGTCCACCCCGTGGAAGGGTTCCATGTCCACCACATCCAGTAATACGGCTTTTCGTTCTTGACCCCGTTTATCGAGGTGATGAATGCGCCCATCCCCGGGTAAACAGTATAGTTGACCTCGGCCACCGACTCCGTGGCATCAAGGAGGGTGCTTCCAGAGGGGACCTTCGTAGAGTTATGCCATTCCACCTTCCCGTCCTTATACTTGAAGCCTATGTTAACCGTGATCAGACGGGCCTTCTCCGCCTTTCCGGCGTTGAGAGTGCTGTTGACATAGAGGCTGGTAGCAACCACCGCCCACATGAGAAAGAGTATGGAAAGAACCTTCCAAGCTTTCTCGCCCATGTAATCACCTGGATGGATGATCCATCCAAAAAGCTATTTAATAAAGGTTGTGCAAGGACCCATGAGTCAAGTTGAAAGTGCTGGAGGAGCTGAAATCTGCTGTCAGAAGACTACCCGGCCCCACTCCGAATTTCAACTTCATCCATGCCGTTATGATGCTCCTCCTGTTGGAAGGGAGTACCATAGGAAGGAAGAGACTCGCCGAGATGATGGAAATCGGAGAAGGAAGCGTTAGGAGCCTTATAAGGAGATTAAGGGAAGCAGGCTACCTAGAAGTCGGCAGAGAAGGGTGCTACTTGACGAAAAAAGGCCGTAAAGAGATCAAAGAGCTGAGAAAATTCATGAGAGGACCCGTGGAGCTTGAGCTGCCGAACTTGGTGGGGGGGAGAGCTAGCGCGATATTGGTTAGAGGACTGGGAAGGGGTAAGAGGGAACTGAACGTTGTGGAGCTCAGGGATGAAGCCGTGAGGGCCGGTGGAAGAGGCGCAATAATATTGTTGTCCAAAGGGAAGAGGTTGTTCTTCCCGGAGACAATGGAACCCTTGGGAAAGTACAGATCGGACGATGAATCACTGCTCAGATCGACTCTCCACCCCTCGGACGGTGATCTTGTGGTGATAGGCCTGGGCGATTCACCAAAGGAATCCGCTATTGCCGCTCTGGCTGTAGGTTTAACTGTGCTTGGGGGGTCTTAGCCGCCCTAGAGATCAGGAACGGCCCAAAAAGCTAATAATTAAGGTATGGGTTAAGTTAATAGGCTGATAATTTGATCACCCGGTCATTCATAGTTAGTTTCATATTGTCCATGTTCATCTTGGCCTCCCTACAGAGTGTTTCAGCTCAGCCAGGGGAATTTTACCTCGAGATACCTGCAATAGCCGACAGTTATGTAGCAGAAGACAAATCTAGCTGGAAGGCGGGGCTGGAGGACTATCTAATAATAGGATTCTCGGAGTATCTCTCGCAATATGACTGTGAAGTGGTTGTCATATACGAGCAGGGTAGACCCGTGGGAAAGGGCATACAGTGCTCTCAGAGATACTTAGTCAGGGATAGGAGGAACATCCTAGTGCACTTCGATTTAGGCCAGATACCGCCGGGTTCTGAGATAACTGAGGCCATTCTCCAGCTTCACATTTATACCTCACTTGACAGTTTGCCTGTTGTTGTTTACGGTCTGGAAGAATGTTTTGAGGAAGAAGAGGTCACGTGGGTGAGCAGAAATGCGGGGAATCGATGGAGGGACTCTGGCGGGACACACGAGAAAACGGTACTAGACAAGGGGACCCTAGGTAAGTTCCAGAAGAGTACCGGTTTCTACAGATTTAATGTAACGGATTATTATCGTAGGGTCATGAAGGGGGAAATAAGAAACTGTGGCGTATTGATTGCTCCGGATCCGAAAAGGTATCCGGGACCCAGGAAGGAAATAGTTAGCGAAAAGTATTACGGAGGAGGAGCTGCTGAGGCTAAGAAGTACGAATTTCTAAAGAAGAGGGCCGGTTACTATGCTAAGTTCTACAGTAGAGAGCTCGCACAGAAGGACAATCTCCCTGAGTATATACCCGTTCTCATGATAAAATTCAGAGGGCCCTCAATACATCTCACCCCTGATCAGCTGGGCTCCCTGAACCTCTCCCCCGGAGAAGAGACCTCCTTCAACCTCATGATCGAGGGGACGTACTTGGGAGACCTAACTCTGGTGCCTGAGGTTTCAGGCGAGGGCATCAACGTGAGCATCGACGGAACTCCAAGCATGGGATCCTCGGTGAAGGTGCTGGTGAGCGTCGGGAAGGATGCGGAGCCGGGAGAATACGAGTTAAGGATCAGACCGGAGGTCAGCGGCTATAACATATCTTATTTCGACGTGATCGAGTCAAGCGCCAAGATCACCGTCGAGAGGAAGACTTCGGAGCCTTACAAGGACTTCTTGATGATGCCGGAGTACCTGAAGGTCAATGTGAGTAGGGGAGCTAGTACCAGCTTCAAGCTTAACCTCGTTCCCAGGGGTAAGTTCTGGGCAAAGGTCTACCTCACCGCGACAGGGCCAGACTGGATGAAGGTCTCCTTCGATCCGGAGGAGGGCGTGCCCGGTTTCTCGTCCGTGGTGCATGTTGAAGCGCCTGGAGATGCACCCCCGGGTATCTACGACCTAGTCCTGAATGCGGAGGGCGGCAACGTCTCGAAGAATCTCACGATAAAGGTGAGGGTGCTGGAGGCCCAAGCGACGCAAGAGACCACTCAAACAGGGACCTCCAGCTTCGCCCAGACCACCACGATGGGTGAGAAAACCACATCCCCACTCGCCCCTCAGTCCACTCCATACACGACCTCCACAGTCGTGGTGACCGCTGTGAAGTCGGAGGGCGGGATCAACCCTCTGCTCCTGCTCGCTCCCATCTTGATAGCCCTCGCAGCGGCCGCCGTTATACTGTTCAGGAGGAAGGCAGGCTAAAGCTACATCCTCCCCTTTTATTTTTCGCCCGGATCACTGACATGGATCCCCTATGGCTGAGCTATGGGAGCAGATCGGGAACACCCCCGTTGTTGAGGTGGATGGCATTCTGTTCAAGCTGGAATATCTGAATCCGGGAGGTAGTCACAAGGATAGGATGGCCGTGTCCATGCTCTTAGATCTGATCGACAGGAAAGGAAGGGGAGGAGCGATAGTAGAGGCTACGAGCGGGAGCACGGGCGTCGCTCTATCCCTTTACGGGAAATTGATGGGATTCGAGGTCTACATAGTGGCCAAGGAAACCGCTAGCCCGGTTAAGATAGCCCTCATGAGGAGGCTGGGTGCTCACGTCACCCTCTGCCCCAACGTTCCCCCGGAGGACCCGAGGAGCATATTCTCCGTTGCTGAGAGGATACAGAAGGAGAAGGGAGCTCACTTCCTCATGCAGGATTCGAATCCCGCGAATCCAAGGGGACAGGAGAGCATGGCGCGAGAGATAATCGAGCAGGTAGGGAAGGTCGATGTTTTCGTTATGGGCGTGGGAACTGGTGGGACGATCACGGGTGTCGGCCGGATACTCAGGGAGGAGTACGGTACCAAGATAATTGCGGTCACACCCAAGGGTTCGGAGATAGCCAAGAAGTTCGGGATAGATGGGGAGTTCGAAGGAGGGATCGATGGTTACGACTCATTCCACGTGCCTGAGAACTTGGACCTGTCCATAGTGGATGAGGTGAGAGCTGTCAGTCCTGACGAGGCCATCTCGTGGGCTAGGAGGCTGGCGGAGAAGGGTGTGCTGGGTGGAATGTCAACCGGAGCCCACTACAAGGTGGCCAAGGAGGCGCTAAAGGAGCACGGGGGGAAGGTCCTGACTGTAGCGGCCGATCATCTCCTGTTCCATCCAAATATCTTGGAATAGAATTGATATGATTGGTTCGATCCTCGTTGAACCTTTTCCTCCCTCTTTTTAGGTTGAGTAGATGGTCATAGTTGGGGATCGCATGAATAAGAGGTACTTCGTTGCGGTATTAATCTTCCTCACGCTGATCATAGCTGGATACCTCTATTACCCGGAGATATGGAGGGAATTCCCAGAGGGAAGACCTGGAGAAGTGTTTGAGGGAAGGGGCGGCTATGGTTCCCCAGTTCCTCAGCCGGCGGCCGTCAGAACGACTACTATCGCAGGAGGATACGGTAAATCCTCCGCAGGAACCGATTTCATCCCGGGAACTTTTGAGGTCGGTAGGGAGATCTCTGTCACGGTTTCCATGGTCTTAGAAGTGGAGGATGTGAGAAATGCGGCGAACAAGATAGCACAATTGGCTTATTCGCTTGGGGGCTACGTTCAGCGATCCAGTATTACCAAGGATAGAGGATACCTCACCATCAAGATACCTAAGAGCAATCTGGACGCCGCGCTTCCTCAGCTGAGGTCCTTGGGGGAGGTGAAGCTAGAGGAGATGAACACTGTAGATCTGACGGACACGATCGTGGATCTAGAGGCTAGGTTAAGAAATGCCAAGGCTGAGGAGCGGAGATTATTGGATCTCCTGAGCAGAGCTGAGAACATAAGGGATATACTGGAGATAGAGAGCCGCCTATCGGCTGTCAGAGAGAGGATAGAGAGGTTAGAGGCAATGAGGGAGGGTATGAAGAAGAGGGTCGATTACGCCACCGTGACCGTGAACCTCCAGAGGAGGGGGGCTAGCACGACCGGGAAGAGTTTCTGGGACAAGCTGATGGAAGATGCCGGCAGGGCGCTCCTAGGTTCCGTATATATCTTGGTGGTGGGGGCTGCCTTTCTAGCAGTGCCCTTGTTGATCGTGTTCGTGGCCTGGGCCGGTTATAGGAAGCTTAGATCGTCTAGCGGTCAAGCAGGATCTTCCCTTAACACTCAGTAAAAATACCGTACCCATTTAGAGAAACTATTTTTTACACTTTGGAGGGGGCCCTCCTTAGGGCCCTATAACATCGTCAACCTGTCACAAGTTAGTGCCTTCTCCATCTCCGTCTTAACACTTCATTACGGATCTCTCAGCCTCGATTGAGGAGAAGGGGGATCCTTGAGATTTCCGAAGAACCTACCATAAAAACGGTTGTTTTAAGACTTAATGACATCGCCCGTGGATCGACGCCGAAAATGTCAACATAATTTTTGAAAAAGGGGCTTCGTCAATTTATTTTAATCCATTCAAAGGAGGAGCCCGCTTATAGCCTCATTCATACTTTTACCGTAAATTTTAAGAGTATCAGAATGGGGGATACCGCTAGGCTCCCTAAGAAGCCCTGTGAGGGGTGAGTAAATGAGTTCGAAAGCATGGGGAGTAGTTTCTATTGTCCTCTTCATCATAGGAATCCTGTTGGGATACGTGGCCGCCCCTGGTAAGGTGAGCGTGTCCACCACCACCGTCACCGTGGGCGGTGCCGGTGCGCAGACTATCACCAAGACCGTCACTGTGACGGGAACTGGAGCTGCGGCGCCGGAGCAGAAGGAGTATGTGATCGGATTGGCCATCGCCGTCACTGGAGGTTACGCGGTGGACGGTCCTAGGAGGAGAAACGCAGCCATCCTAGCTATAGAGGAGATAAACGAGATGCTGAAGGAGGCTGGCTCGCCGGTCAGGCTCAAGTACATACATGAGGACACCAAGACCTCCGCCGAGGGTGCGATAGCCGCCTATGAGAAGCTCGCATCCGCTGGCGTGCAGATGGTCGTCGGTCCGCTCGCCACCAGCGAGTGCAAGGCCATCCTCGACTACGCCAAGTCCCACCACATGACCGCTATAAGCCCGAGCAGCACCGGGACTGCCGCGATGGTGAAGGACGACTACTGCTTCAGGGTGCCTTCTCCTGACAAGTACCAGGGTCCCGCTCTGGCCAAGATAATCTGGGACCAGGGCATCAGGAAGCTGGTGATAATGGCCAGGAGCGATGACTACGGTAAGGGTCTCGCCGACCTCATAGAGGAGAACTTCAAGAAGCTCGGAGGACAGGTAGTAAAGATAGTCTATGACTACACGCAGCCTGACCTCAGCGCTGACGTTGAGAGGGCCAGCTCCGCTGTTGCTAACTTCGGTGCCGATGCCCAGACCGGCGTCGTCATAATAGCCTTCGACGACGACGGTATAAAGATCTTGGAGGCCGCCAGGCTCGATCCGACGCTCAGCAAGGTCAGGTGGTTCGGACCCGACTCCATGAAGAGGGCCACCTTCCTGCCGCCGAAGGCCAAGGAGGACATAGCCAAGTTCCTGCAGAGCGTGCACTTCATGGCCACCACGCCTGCTGTGGGATCCAAGGACAACCCGCTGGTCAAGGAGTTCATAGAGAAGTACACCAAGAGGTTCGGTGAGTCACCTGAGGCCAGCACCTACGCGTTCTACGCCTACGACGCCGCTTGGATAGCCGGTCTCACCGTGCTCGTGGCCCACAAGTACGACGGAAGGGTGTTCCAGAAGCTGGTGCCTTACATAGCCAAGCACTTCTACGGTGTGACTGGATGGAAGCTGCTCGACGAGTACGGCGATGCTGCTGTGCCTATCTACGACATCGTTGCTCCCAGAGTGGTGGATGGCAAGTGGACCTTCAAGACCATCGGCAAGTATGATGGCACGACCAAGGCAACCACGTTCTACGAGCAGCCCTGAGCTCCCCTCCTTCCAATTTTTGGTGATAATATGACCGCTATCCTTCAAGTTAGAGATGTTGCTAAGTATTTTGGGGGTATAAAGGCCGTCGACGGGGTCAGTTTTGATCTAGAAGAAGGGCAGATAGTGGGACTTATAGGACCCAACGGGTCGGGCAAGACCACATTAATCAACGTGATCTCCGGGGTCTACAAGCCGGACAGGGGGAAGATCCTCTTCAAGGGTGAGGATATAACGGGCCTCGATCCCTGGGAGATATACCACAAGGGGATAGTGAGGAGCTTCCAGGTTCCGAGGCTCTTCGAGAAGATGCTCGTTGTGGAGAACGTCTTGGTCGCTCATAGGAACCAGAAGGGAGAGAACCCGGTTATCGCACCGTTCCACAGTAAGTGGAGGGACCAAGAGATAGAATATGCCAGGACGTCTCTCCAGACCATAAGGGAGTTCGGACTATCCAGGGTGAGGAACAACTGGGCAACCGAGCTGAGCGGTGGTCAGATGAAGCTTGTGGAGATAACCAGAGCCATGATGTCCGAGCCTAGGGTTCTGCTACTGGACGAACCAGCTGCAGGCGTGGCGCCCAAGCTGGCTAGGGAAATATTCGGTCACATAGTGAGGATAAGAGATGAGTACGGCCTTACCTTCCTCATAATAGAGCACAGGCTCGATATCCTTTTCGATTACGTTGAGAGGGTTCTCGTTATGAATTATGGAGAGCTCATCTACGACGGAGATCCTGAGGGGGTTTACAAAGACCCCAGGGTGATAGACGCTTATTTGGGTGAGTAAATATGGCGGACTACATCATAGAATCGAGGAAGCTTACAGCCGGATACGGGAAAGCGGTTATTATACAGGACATAGACTTCCAGGCCGAGAGGAAGAAGGTCACGGCCATCGTAGGACCTAA
>JAMOVA010000115.1 GCA_027061785.1 Thermoproteota archaeon | reverse complement strand
GAGGAGACCCAAGAGCTGATAAGGAGGCTGGCGTCGCGCATAGACAGGCCCGTCATAATAGACGGGGACGGGCTCACAGCCATCTCGAAGGATCCCGAGGTCCTGAAGGGCAGATCCGCACCCACCGTGCTGACCCCCCACATGGGAGAGATGTCCCGTTTAACGGGTCTGAGCATGGCGGAGATAGACTCGGACAAGGTGGGCGTCGCCAGGAGGTTCGCCAGCGAGTACAACGCCTATGTGGTGCTGAAGGGGGCCCACAGCATCATCGCCTTCCCCGACGGCAGGGTGTACCTGAACATGACCGGAAACCCAGGAATGGCGACCGCAGGCTCTGGAGACGTGCTGACCGGCACGATAGCGGCCATGTACGGGATAGGGTTCGAGATAGAGGAGGCGGTGAGGATGGGGGTCTTCGTCCATGGATTAGCAGGTGACATAGCTGCCAAGGAGCTGGGAGAGGACGGGATGATCGCTGGCGATATAATGGCCTATCTGCCGCGGGCAATGAAGCTGCTGAGGGAGGATTTCGAGTCGGTAAGGAGGAAGTACTCTGTAGAGGTCGTCTGAGCTTTCAGGCAGGATGGGTCTCAGACCTCAGACCTCGGATTAGCTCCTCTGGCTCACTCCTCCTTTCTTGAGCAGTATTCGAAGGAAGCGTCTTCGTTCCACATGTCCGCGCACCTAGGAGCCGTGTAGGACTTGTCAAGCCTCTTGCAAATTTCTATTATCACTTCTCTGAAGCTGCTCAGTCTTGAAGATGAGTCCTTAATCATGAATGTAATCTGCTTCAGCCCCTGATTACCCACATCCCTTCCTCCTTTCTGATGGTTCCATCGAGATACCCCTTCCCGAACTCCCCCAGCTTCATGAATGCGACGTCCTTGCCCTTCATGTAGTGTATCAGCTTGCTAACGGTGAGGGTGGTCCTCCCGTCGAAGCGGTAGTAGTGCATTTCCAGCACGAAAACGCCTCCTTTCTCGTATATTTTATCGAATTCCTCCTTCAGCTCCTCGTATGACCTTACGGAACCCGTTTCCCAGTCTTTTGTGAGGGAAGTGGCCGCGTTGATGATCACGATCCCGTCGAGAACCACGGGCGATCCGGGATCACCCTCATCGGAGTATCTGGCTGAGAAGACCTCGAACCCCACTTCCTTGGCAGCCTCGAGGGTCCCGTTATCGTAGGTGTCGAAGGGCGGGATGAATACTAGCGGCTCGAATCCCGCCGAGGTGAGGATCTCCCTCCCCCTAGCCATCATCTCCAGTTGGCCGTCGAGGGGAAGACCCGCGAACTCGCTGGTCCCTCCCACATCCGTCATCTTCAGGTGCGTGTATCCGTGCTGGGCGACCTCGATAAGGCCACCCCTGGCCCTCGTGAGTCCCCTCAGGTAGGAGATGAAAGAGGGATAGTCCGCCACTGAGAACTTATTAAGGGGCCTGGGAATCACTCCCAGCGTTAACGGAACCCTCTCTTCTGAGAATAGGTCGATGGACCTTCTCAACCTTTCCTCCTTCCACCTCGGCTGGGGGTCGTCCATTCTGAATATCACGATGGCTTTGGCCCGCTGGGGGGTCTTCGCGGTGAGGGAGAACATGAAGGAGCCGACGAGGACGGCCGCCAGCACGATGCCCCCGAGTAGAACGAGTGAATCCCTTCTCGCAATAAAGGTCAAATAATCTCCACTACAAGATCCTCGCCTCGCTATTTAAGGGGGCGCTACCTCCCTGCCCCCCATCATAACACCATTTATCTACGTTATTTTCGCAATTTTCAAATAATGGGAAATATTAGTAGGTAGGGAAGGTAAGACATACAACGCCCGAAACCCTGAAGACGGGGGAATTGCGGCCAATATCACGTCCAAGACGAATTGAACTATCTGATGCGCTCCGTTACAGGTAATTCCCTGTAATTTATTCCTTTTCCCTCCAGTTAACATAAGTGAGGATTTATGTATATTTTCAAAACTTTATTTAGGCTATCTCATTTAAATAGTAGTGATTCAGTTAATATTGAGGAAAAATAGATGAGCATAATATTGGGTGGTTCCCTCTCGACGATGCTGTTCGGTGGCCTGGCCAGCATATCTGCCGCCTCCAAGGCCACCTCATCCAAGGCCATAGTCCAGCCTGAGGTGATAAGGGCCTTCACCTTGGCCGGTTTTCCTTGGTTGATGGCCAAGATTTACGACGACATAGTAATGGACGACGAGTCCTCCGCAGAGTTCAGCTTGGATGGGGAGCTCCCTCCCTATCACGTTCACGGTCTCGTCACCAGCGTCGAGATGCATGAGTCCATGGAACGGCTCTCCAAGGAGCTGTCAAATGCCCACATGGGACTGAATGAGGAGGAGGCGAGGATAATCTCGCTCGCTGCCGGTTCACATCACGACAGGTTATTCCTCATGAGGAGTGAGGCGAGGGAGCTCGCCAGGGAACTGGGGTTGAACCCATCCTCCCCTCTCGTAGCTGTCACTGAAGCCATGGAAAAGCGCCTCATCGACGTGGAGAGCTACATGAACCTGTCTATAGATCTTCTGAGCTGGGAAGGGAGGTGATTTCGTGAGAAATCAGCAAGAGATGGTAGAAGTTCCTGAGACGGTCTCCGTCAGGGGAGAACTTGAAAAAGCCTGGAAGGAGGTTAAGAGTGTGAGAGATCATAGGAGGAGAAGGTATGCAGTTGCTGCAGCTTTCACAGCCTTGGGCGTGTTTCTCCTCTTCCTCTCCATGGCCTTCCTATTGGAGGGCGTGCCCCTCATGGGTTTGAGCGCCTTCTGGGTGTTCCTCGCCCTAATAGTGAGCGGTTCCGTCTCCTTCGGATACGGCTTCTACAGGATGGGTGTGTCCTAGTGGGCAACGCGTACGATGGGGATTTCCCCATCCATTTTTCCGTAGTCATACCGGCCTACAACGAGGAGGCGGGTATCGAGGCCTGCTTGAAAAGTGTCCTCTCCCAGACCGTCAAGCCGGACAGGATAATCGTGGTGAACGACGGTTCAACCGATGGGACCGCTGAGATCCTCCGGAGGTATGAGGAGCACCTGACAGTCATCCACATACCTGAGAACACCGGAAATAAGGCGCTCGCCTTGAAAGAGGCCGTACCCCTCCTGAAAGGCGAGGTCGTCGTGTACACCGACGCGGATTCGGTCCTCCATCCGAGGGCCTTCGAGAGGATGCTGGTCCATTTTCTAGATAGGGAGGTCGGTGGAGTCTCGGGCTTCGTTAAGTCCAAGAAGCACAACGTCGTGACTGGCATGAGGGAACTCCAGTATGAGTTCGGGCAGCGCGTCCTAAAGAGCGGGATGGCCGCCATGAACGCCGTGCCAGTCATACCCGGATGCGTGGGAGCCGTAAGGAGGGAATTCTTCGATCCATCCCCCGACACCATAACCGAGGACACCGATCTCACCTTCTCAATAACCGAGAGAGGATACAAGGTGGTCTACGAGACGGGTGCGGAGGTGTGGACGTCTGACCCCCCGAACCTGAGATCCTACATCAGGCAGGGGATGAGGTGGTACTCCGGATACTTCCAGAACGTGAGGAAGCATTTCGGGTCCCTACCGGGGAGGATGAAGCTGCAGGTACTCGTGTCAGTAATGGATAATTCACTGTTCTCCCTCCTACTGCTGGGGATCCTGGCCTCTCAGCTACTGATGGGAGATGCGAGGATACTCCTGTCACTCTTCCTGACCGAAATGATAATCTGGATGACAATAGCCACTCACTCCGCTTTGAGGAAGGGGAGGAGGGATCTCTTCTGGAGCGTGGTTGCCTCTCCCCTGTTCAGGATGGTGGACAGCCTGTTATGGCTGTACTCTCTGGTCGAGGAGGTGCTACTGGGGAAGGGGGACATGAGGTGGCACAGGTCCGACAGATTGAGTGGGTAGGGGAGGGGCGCGAAAGCCTACATGATCGCAGGTCTCACAAAAGTCCCATCTCCTCCAGGGTCCTCTCAAGTTCCCATATCCCATCTATCACCTTGAAGGCCCCGTGTCGCTTCAACCTCTCGTCGGGCTCCAGCCCGGTCCTCACGGCTATCGCCTTCACCCCGGCTCTCCTGGCCGAGTCCATGTCCACCCAGTAATCCCCAACGAAGATCACTTCTTCAGGAGATAAGCCGTGCTCCTCCAGTATCCTCCTGAGAAGGGCATCTCTGTGCCACACGCCGTCGTGTCCCAGCAGGGTTCGGACCTCGTGGACGTAGGGGGAGAGGCCGAATTCTTCCAGCTCCCTCCAGACCTCCTCCGGCGGTACCCTCCTCCCGGTCGTGATCACTACGCGGTACTTCCTCGACAGCCTCTCCAGCACCTCCCTAGCTCCCTTAATGGGCCTGTCCTCGGGGTGCCTCACCTTGGAGAACCTCTTGGTGAACTCCTCCCAGAACTCGGCCCTGTCGCCCTCTATGAGTTCATCCAGCCTGTCCTCCCTGAAGAGCTTCAGGAAATCCTCCCAATCCAGACCACCGACCATCTCGCTGAAAACGGCGTGGAACCTGTGTAGCGTGTGCAGCAGGGTCTGATCCAAGTCAAATATAATGGCTTTGAGGGGCATCACTGTCCAGAGCCCGAGATCCTTATTACGGTAATCACCACTAATATGGCATGAGATGAGGAGGTGGCTTCCCTTCGCGGGCTCCTTTCTGGTGCCCATGGGGATCGTTTTAGGCAGGCTGGCATGGAAGTACCCCTATCTCTTCCCTTGGATTCCGTTGGGCGGCATCCTCAGTTTCCTCCTGATCGTCATAGGCTCGGCATCGTGGTTCCTCCACATCTTCACGATAGAGTACGAGGGGAGGGGCGATGAGCTCCTCAGGGCATTCTTGGTGTTTCTGCTCTTCTCCTACTTGATCTTCGGTCTACTGGACTGAGCGCCCGGGGGGGGTGCTGAGACCTCTTAGCTGGGGATGAGATACGCTTAAAAATCGACGGAGGATTAGACCTGTTGGCAGGGGGCGTAGAGGTGCCAGCCGTTTCATCGTGAAGGGGAGGGTTTGGAGTCAGTGGGTGCCCCCTGCCCCCTATATGGGGCCGGACTACTCCTCAAGTCTTTTCTTTTGTCTTTTGTCTTTTGTGAGTTCTAGCGTGTGGAGGGGAAAGGATTTATTGCCTCATTATCTCTTAGATTGATGTCCCTTCTAGAGGAGCTCTCGAAAGAACTCGAAAAGAACCCAAAGCTGGCTAGAAGCCTAGCCAGGAAGCTGATAGAGTACATAGAACCGGAGCTCACTGTATCTTATCAGATATCTAAGATGGTTGAACAGCTCAGCAAGATTGCGGAGGAACAGCGGAAGATATGGGAGGAGATAAAAGATCTGAGGGAAGAACAGACCAAGATATGGGAGGAGATAAAAGGCATAAAAGAGGAGCAGAAGAAGCTGAGAGAGGAGCAGACCAAGATATGGGAGGAGAT
>JAMOVA010000114.1 GCA_027061785.1 Thermoproteota archaeon | reverse complement strand
AGGAAGGTCTCGCAGGAGGTTTCTGACCATACCTTTGCCCCTCTCCGTTAGGGCACCCTCCTCCCGAAGTTGCCTCAACACCTCATCGATTTCGCCCCTCAGCTCATCCAATAACTCCTCCTTCTTCCTCTCATTAACCTCTATCATGTCTTCTAAGCTCTGAATCGATTTGCGACACCTCCGCTCAAGCCCAGAGATTCGTTCCTCCTCCCTCCCGATTTCCTCCCTGAGAGAGGACGTTTCCCACCTTATCCTGCCCAATTCACTCCTAAGGGTCGATAGCCTGGCCTTCAATTCCTCTATCCTCCGCCTCATGGCATTAATCTCTTCCAGACCCTCCCTCCTTCTTTCGTCGCACTCCTCGAGAGACCCGCATCTCCTTCTGCTCAGCAAGTAGACCCCTCCGAGGCCGCCAATGACGAGGAGCCCTCCCACCAGTGCCGATGTGTCCACGACCTCCTTCTCAGAAATCGCGGATTCCGCGCTGGAATGTTCAATTGGGGAGGTTCTGGGATGAACTTCCGCCCCCGAAGGGAGAGGCCCGGTGGAGATGATCGTGTTCTCCGACCCGGTAAGTTGGGTCTCTGTGACGTTGTGGGCTGCGGTTGGAAGGGGAATAGCTGTGGGAATCGAGGTAATACCTCCAGACACGGTCTCATTTACTGTTACTGTCAGAGCCTCTGAAGTCGTTGGTGAGGCGGACGTGTTAAGAGGCAGGAATGCGGTGGTCTCGGTCTCTGTTTCAGCGGTCTCCCCGGCGCCAGCCTCGGACTCGGTTGGCACTGGGAGTACTCTGACGATCCACTCCCTCCTGTTGGCTATGGACTCGTGCGACACCAACCAAGCCGTGGCCACTACCTCGTAGGTCCCGGGACGCTCCGGAGTCCAGGAGAGCTCCACCACGGTCCACTGCTCAGCCAAGCACCTCACAGTGGTCGTGTTGACGAGAGTCCCGTTGACCTCGATCTCGAACCTGCAGAGATCATCACTGGGCGGCAGGGCGTTCATGTAGAAAACGATCTCCTCTCCTACACGGCCCTCCACTACCTCTTGGGATGACGCGAGCAGTATCGGGAGGAGCAGGAGGACTAGGAGAGGGGCAGCTCTCACGCATGAATTTACCAATATATGTTTAATAAACCTTGAAGTTAATATTTTGATTCGACTCGCAAGTTTAAGGGCTCTCCCCTCCGGTTAGGGAGTGCCGTCATTGGATATCGTGATCCTGTCAGCCGATGGGGGAGTGATTCCCCGCAAGTTCTCTTACGAGAAGCTGGTTCTGGCCGGGTGGGCCGGAAGGGACAGGGAGGAAGTGATGGCCCACGTGGAGGAGCTGAAGAGGATAGGAGTGCCGCCACCGACGGAGGTTCCCCAGTTCTTCAGGGTGGGACCCAACCTGCTCACGACCTCCCGTGATATCGGGGTGCTGGGGAGCAGGAACAGCGGGGAGGTCGAGTACGTGATATTCCTCGAGAATGGGAGGCCCGAATACGTCACTGTGGGGAGCGACCACACTGACAGGGATGCGGAGAGGATGGACGTGCTGCTCTCGAAGCAGCTATATCCGAAGGTGATCCCGCCAGTTGTGTGGCTGTACGAGGAGGTCATGGACCATTGGGATGAGCTGATCCTAGAACTGCGGGTCGATGGGGTCTTGGCTCAGAGCTCCAAGGTGGGGAAACTGTTGAGGGTGGAGGAGCTGGTGGAGAGGGCCGGGTTAGAGGGAAATGCGGTGCTCTTCTCGGGATCGATCCCCTGGATCGGCGGCGAGATGAGGTTCGGTAGGGAGTACGGGATGGGGATCAAGGATCCGGTCCTTGGTAGAGGGATAAGCTACAGTTACTCCGTTCACGAAGTCTAGAGGCCATCTAGTTAGGCACCCCCCATAGCTGGAATTACCCGAACTGCTTCTTCGCCCTGCAGCTTACTAGATAACTCTAAAGCAAAGGATACCCTCTCTAAGTTATATTCGTAGCTTCCCCCTCCTATGAAAGATCGGGGTTCTCTCCTTTCCCCGTGAGCCCGTTGGATGAGCGGGAACCAATCCCTTTAAATAAAAGGCGTGAAGCTGCGGAATTTCCACAATATTTAAAAGTTTCCATTGATGGGAATATCAGAGAGCAGGGAGGTGAAAGATTTTGAGAAGAAGGGGGGCCTCGAAGCCCATTACTGTTTTCGTCGCCCTCGTCATCGGTATCCTGATTGGTGCGGTCATAGGTTACGCCCTCTCGCCCAAGGCCCCTGCCGTGGCTCCATCAGCTGCTCCCTCCGCTGATCTGGGTAAGTTGAAGGCTGAGAATGAGCAGTTGAAGGCCAAGGTTGAGGAGCTCAAGAAGAAGCTGGCCTCAGCCGGGGCCAAGGAGATAACGATAAAGATATGGACGATAGGCCCCGATCCACCGAGCGAGTACAGGCTCAAGAACTTCCAGATAGCGGCTGACATGCTCAACAAGTGGTTGGCAGCATTGGGATCCGAGGTCAGGGTCAAGATAGACGGGCAGTTCTTCGTCAGGCCCGTGGAGTGGGGCGAGTACAAGAACAAGTTCTACCTGGCCTACAAGTCCGGGAAAGCGCCCGACATCTACCTCACGGGCCATGAGGACGTCGGATTCCTGGCCGCGAACGGCTACATAATCCCGCTGGACGACTACATAAAGGAGTACTGGGATGTGGTCTACTACGACGTGATCCCCACCCTCTGGGAGGCCGTGAAGTACCAGGGCAAGATATGGGGCGTGCCCCAGGACACCGAGGCCAGGCCCATCTACTTCAGGAAGGATGTGCTGAAGAAGCTCGGATGGAGCGATGAGGAGATAGCCCAGCTCCCCGAGAAGGTCAAGAGGGGAGAGTTCACGCTGAAGGACCTGCTGGAGGTCGCGAAACAGGCTGTAGACAAGGGTTTGGTGGAGAGGGGCATACTCCACAGGGTAAAGGAGGGATACGACTACTTCCAGTTCTATCTAGCGTACGGAGGCAGGTTGTGGGATCCCAAGAGCGGCAAGATGGTCTTCACCAAGAGCGCCTGGAGGAAGACGCTGCAGTGGTTCCACGACGCCGTCTGGAAGTACAAGGTGATAAGCCCGACCCAGTTCTCGGGCGACTGGGACAAGGACTTCCACGGCCCGTTCACGCAGGGCAAGGCCCTGTTCCTGTCCGGCGGCACCTGGCACAAGGGAGAGTGGGTGAGCAAGGGACTGCTTACCAACGAGGAGTTCAACCAGAACGTTGGGTACATGCTCCACCCGGCCGGTGAGCCCGGGAAGAAGCCGGTGACGTTGAGCCACCCGCTCATCTACACGATAACCAAGCAGGCCCAGGAGAGAGGAGTCGCCGATGTGGCCTTCCTCCTGATAACCTTGGTAACCGATCCGCACCTGAACGCCAATCACGCGGTCCAGAGCAGCCACCTGGCCATCCTGTACAGCGAGATAAGCGACAGCAGGTACAGGAAGGAGCCCTTCCTCGCTGACGTGGCCTACATGCTCGACTACACCACGTTCATACCGAACCACCCCAAGTGGGGGGACTACAGCAGGATAGTGTTCAACGTCCTCAGGGGAGTGGAGAGCGGTGACCTGACGCCCGATCAGGCCTTCAACGAGCTTCTGAACGGAATAAAGGGCCTCGGCTCGGACGCCGTCATAATAGAGGACTGATCCCTCTTCCTTTTTTGTTTTGTTTGGGAGGCCGCTTGGAGTGAGGTTCAGAAGGAAGTACCTGGCGATATTCCTCCTGCCGAGCTTCGCCCTAATAGCCGTCTTCTATCTGCTCCCGGTGCTGCTCACGCTCCTCATAAGCTTCACCGACATGGACTACAGCTTCCAGTGGAACTGGGTGGGCTTGAAGAACTATGTGCAGATGGTGAGCGATCCCATAGCTGGGAAGGTCTTCAACAACACCCTATTCTACGTGTTCTCCACCCTGACCCTCTTCAACGTGGGAGCCGCCCTGTTGATCTCCCTCATCACCGTTCACATACCCGAGAGGGTGGGCCAGGGCTACAGGGCCCTGTGGCTCCTCCCCAGAATAACTCCCTCCACCGTCTATGCGCTTCTCTGGCTGTGGGCCGTGAGGCAGGACCCCACTGCCCTCTTCAACTGGATAATAGGCTTCTTCGGCATGGAGCCCGTAAACTGGCTCCACAAGTACCCCTGGCCCATCGTCATCCTGGTGAACGGGTTCGTTGGAGCCTCGTTCGGCATGATAATCTTCACAGCAGCCTTGAAGAGCATCCCCATCGACTATATAAGGGCCGCCAGGGTGGACGGGGCCTCAACCCTCCAGATAATAAGGCACATAGAGCTGCCCCTGATAAAGTGGCCCCTCATGTTCGTCACCGCCTACCAGACTCTGTCGCTGCTCACCTCCTATGAATACATCCTCCTCGTGACTAACGGTGGACCCGGTTACTACACCACCGAGGTGTGGGCCCTGTACAGCTACCACCTGGCCTTCGCCCAGTATGGGGGGATAGTGAAGTTCGGCTACGGTGCTGCATTGGCTACCGTGCTGGTGATCCTCGGGCTGATACTCTCCATCATCTACTGGAGGGTCTTCAGGCTGAGGGAGCTGATGATCGAGCCCAAGATAGAGGTGTGATCATGGCATTGAAGAAGTACCTACCGTGGATCGTCTTCATGGCCCTCCTGACCCTTCCCATAGTCCTGCTGTACACGCTCCTCTTCGTCCAGAGCGTTTCCGAGGAAGTGGTGGGGATATTACCGGTCAACCTGACCCTCTCCAACTGGGAGTTCCTCAAGGACGGGAACATAAGGGTCCCCGGCACGACCACCCAGTACTACCCCAACGTGTACACCGTCACCCTGAACACCCTCGCCCTGGCATTGACGGTCGCGTTCCTCGAGCTGGTGTTCAGCTCCCTCGCCGGCTACGCCATCTCCCGCTACAAGTTCAAGGGGAGGAGCGCGTTCCTCGCCCTCGCCCTGGTGCTCCACTCGTTCCCGGGGATAACCCTCCTCATAGCCCTCTTCTACATACTGAACGTCATGGGCCTCTACGACACCCTGCTGGGCGTGATAATAATCAAAGTCGCACTGGACATGCCCCTAGACATCTGGATAATGAAGGGGTTCTTCGATGGCGTCAGCTGGGACATGGAGATGTCCGCCTTGGTGGATGGGTGCAGCAGGCTCCAGGCCTGGTGGAAGGTGGTGATGCCCAACGTGAGGAACGGGCTAATGACCGTCCTCATATTCGGTTTCCTCTCAGGGTGGAGCGAGTTCATCTACGTCCTCACGTTCATCTCCAGCCAGGACTACTGGACCTTCTCCATGCTAGTCTACGCCCTCACCACCGGGGAGTACTCCTACATCAACCCGGGCGTCACGTCAGCCGTCGCGATAATCTACATGATTCCTGTGATTCTATTCTTCCTGTTCGCCCAGCAGTACCTCTTGAGGATC
>JAMOVA010000113.1 GCA_027061785.1 Thermoproteota archaeon | reverse complement strand
AGGACAGAGACCCAAGCGAGGGGGAACCTGTCGGTCTCGGTGCTCCCTAAGACCCTCAAGGTGGAGCCCGGTGGAAAGGGCATCCTCACCATAAGCGTCTACAAGGAGGGCGAGTTCAACTCTCCAGTGACCGTGCGGATCAAGGGGCTGCCGGAGGGCGTGACGTCCAGCATCGACATAAACAACACGGTGCCGAACTTCATAGCCCAGGCGGAGATCTCCGTGGGGCAGGACGTTCAGCCAGGGAGCTACAAGCTCACAGTCACCATCTCGGGAGGGGGTAGAAGCGAGAGCAGGACAATAACCCTGATCGTGGAGGGGGCGAAGCCCACCACCACTCCTACCACGACCTCGCAGCCCCGGACGTCAGCCCCTGTGCAGGCGGACTTCTCTATAGAACTCGTTCCAAGCTCGATATCCCTCCAGAAGGGAGGAAGTGGTTCCGTGGCCGTGACCGTGAGGGGTAAGGGGCTCGCGCAACCCGTCACCCTCAAGGTTACCGGGCCTCCGACCCTGTCTTTCACCTTCTCGCCCGATAACACGGTGGAGCTCGGAGAGACTGCTTCCCTGATGGTGAAGGCCGGGAACGAGCCCGGGACCTACACAGTGGTCGTGGAGGGGAGGTCCGGCAGCCTGGTCAGGTCAGCGACGCTCACCGTCACCGTCGAGGCCGGGGAGTCCAGGTGCATAATAGCCACGGTCACCTACGGAGAGGGCAGTGGTATAGTGGAGGGGCTGAGGAGATTCAGGGACGGGACCGTAATGGCCACCTACTCCGGCTCCAGGTTCCTGACGGTCTTCAACGCCTTTTACTACTCTTGGAGCCCTGGGGTGGCGGAATGGCTCAGGCACAATGGAGCGGTCAGATCGGTCGTGAGGGCAGCAATCACCCCACTTATAGCGATCCTAGGATTCGCTAGTGCACTCTCAAGCGTCCTCCCGATCTCCGAACTGACCGTCGTGTCCATCGGCCTGTTAGCCAGCTTCCTGATAGGGCTCTTCTACCTGGGCCTGCCCCTCTCCCTGTTCAGGGCGCTGGAACCGAGAAGGCTGGTGGCTGCGGGGCTGGTAGCGACGGTCTCCTCGCTGGGGATGCTGGTATCGTGGTTCCTCAGGTTGGACCTCCTCATGCAGATCAGCAGCTCCTCAGCCGTGCTCTCCCTCATGGCCCTGGGTGCCATGACGGGACCTGTCGTGAGGAGACTACTGGGCACAGGTGTGCGGAACTGATCCGAAGCGGGCCGAGCCGGACGGCCTCCTTTTTATCTTCCTCCCACCCCTCATACTTAGGGGGATTCGATCGGTCTCTCGCATCCTGCTGAGGGTGAAGGGCGGCTTATCGAAAATCACCGGTGGGCCCAGATGCGCCTACTGCGGCAGGCCCATAAGGGGAAGACCCTACGTGTGGAGGGGGAAGTTTTTCTGCAGTAAAGCATGTAAGAGGAAGTACAGGGAGAGAAAAGCGAGACTCAAGAGTAAGAGGAAGAAGGGCGTTTCCCTGCCCAAGGACACGTTTGGAGCCCTCTACTGGAGATCATAGGGTTGAGAAGAGTTCTCTGGCCCTCACTCTCAGGTAGCTGCTCCTGTCTATCTCCCTCAGGGGAGCCCACGCCCTGGCCTCCCTCTCGTTTGCGAACACATCTATCTCCACTAGGGAGAAGAACTTGCACTCCCTCAGCACCTTCTCATTGACCTTCCTCCTCAGGAGCTCGCTTACCCTGTTCCCGATAGTCGCGTTCAGTATCTCCTCAACCTCCCTGGCGGCGGCCTTCGCCTCTTCGAGGTCTCCGTCCACTATCACCAGGTAGTCTATGTCCCTGCCCATGGTGGGCCTGCCAGGCCTCAATCCCTCGCCGCCGACCCTGTCCGCGATGAACATTCCCTTAACCCTGACTCCCCTTAGGGAGAGGAGCCTCCAGACGAAGTACCACACCCTCTCCTCCAGGTACTTCTTGAAGAACTTGTAGAACTCCTGGAAGGCGGTCTCCTCAGCCGAGGGGAAGTGGCTGGGGCACCTCTCCATCATGTCGAGACAGGAGTTCAGGAGCTTCGGAATGTCCTCATCAGATAGGGAGAATCCGCTGGATCGGAGGCGCCTTATCGAGTGATCTATGGCCTCGTCGACGAGCCTCTCGAGCTGTATCAAGAGGAAGGTCTCCTGTATCTCCTTGAACATCTCTGCATACTGGATGGAAGGGAATATAATCGTTTAACTAAAACTGGGTCACTAGGCCTCCCTAGGACTTCGTGTCCGTGACCCCCACTGCTCGAGACCACGGCCTCAAATATAGCTCAGCTTGCTATATGATTATATTAGCATACTGTGATATACAACGATGGCTCAAGAAGTTCAGATGAATGTCAGGGTGAGCAGCGAGCTGGTGAGGGAGATAGAGGAGCTTATCAGGAGAAAGAGGTTCAAATCGAAGAAGGAGGTAGTGGAAGAGGCATTAAGGCTGCTTATAGCTCGTGAAAAGGTTAAAGAGATCGATTCACTCTTAGAGGAGATCCGAAGGGGGACTGAGGGCATGCCCAGCGTGACCGAGAAGCTGTTGGAGGACAGGGAGGAGGAAGATGTCCACTCCAGTGGTCCTTGATTCCTCCGTGGTTGTCAAGTGGTTCAAGGCCGGGGAGGAGCGGGAGGGGGAGGCGCTCCTCCTCAAGTCCAAGGTGCTGAACATGGAGGTGAGCGCGTTCATCCCAGAGATCCTCCCTCTAGAGGTGATCAGGGCCCTCCAGAAGGCCTCTTACCCTAAGGAGAAGATGGAGAAAGCCATTGTAGTGATGAGGATGTTGGAGCACCACCATGTGTGGAAAGCGATCCCGCTGAGCGGGGTGAGGTGGAGAGGAATTGAGCTGGTGATGGAGTTAGGGCTTTACGCATCGGACGCGATCGTACTGTCCACAGGATTAGAGGTTGGGGGCGTTCTGATCACCGAGGATCATCACCTCCTGAAGGAGAGGGTCGTGAGGTATGCCGGAGAGAGAGGGCTCGACGTGGTGGATCTAAAGGGGTGGAAGGAGAGGTACGGGTGAAGCGCCGAGGTCACTGCCTCACCTCGGGCTCCTTCACGTAGAGGGCGAAGATCACGGTGGTGAGGACGGTTATCACGCCCGCGGCCCAGAACGGTACTATGTAGCCTGTCAGCTCCAGCCCGAGCAGTTGGACGGTGGTGGGAGCGTAGACGGAGACTAGGTAGCTGCCAGCCATCGCTCCAACAACCACCCCGACGTTGAAGAAGAGCTGCTGAACCCCGAAGACCGTCCCCCTTATCTCCTGACCCACCAGCTCCGACTGGAGGGCCCTCATTATGGGCATCCCTATGCTGAAGGCCATCATGAACGCTATAAGGGCCAGGACGAATGAGGTCACATCAGCTAGGAAGGGCATGAGGAATATCACGGGCCTGCTAACCACGTAGCTGGCGAGGACGAAGGGCTTCCTCCGCTCGAACTTGTCGCTCAGCCATCCCGATATGAAGGTCGTGGGTAGGGCGGAGAGGCCCATCACGGTGAACGCGAGCCCTATTATCGCCGGGTCCTTCACTATCCTCTCCACCGCGTACACTATGAGAGCGGTGTTCATTATCCCCATGGCCAGACCGTTCCCGACTCCGTTCACGTATATGGCCTTTATGCTGGTGGCCACGGACTTTGGAAGGCTCCTGAGGATGGACGCTATCTCCCTCAGGCCCGAGGTGACTTCCTTCACCGTGGGCACCACCTTGGGGAGCATCACGGCCAGGGCTGTGGCCACGAGGCTGAGGCCCCCCATAACCAGGAAGGGGGTCTTGAGGGCGAACAGGTAGTCCCGGGGACCGAACATCTGAACGTAAAACTTGTAAACGGCCGCCCCTATACCCGGACCTATCACGTCACCGAGGTTCTGGGTCATTATGTAGAGGGAGATGGCCCTCCCCCTCTCCTGCGGCGTGGTAACGTCCGCGAGATAAGCCTCGGCCACGGGCCATGTGATGCCCGATGCCACGCCTGTCAGGGCCCTCAGCGCTATAAGACCGAGGACATCGTTCACCAGAAGCATCCCGAACGAGGTGATCGTGTAAATCACCATTCCAAGCAGTATGAGGGTCTTCCTCCCCAGCAGGTCGCTAAGAGTGCCGGAAAAGGCGGCAACCGGCGCTCTGAAGAGCATGAAGGCCGCCATGAGCGCGCCGAACTCCACCGCCCCCTTGTGGGCAGCGATCGATCCCTTGGTAAGCTCGGGCAGCTGGGTCAGGATCCCCTTGAGGGCCAGCACCAGGTAGGGGAACACCGGTGTGGCGGCGGAGAACCCCACGCCTATCGCCAAGCTTATCAGCAGCGTGATGATCAGGGCCAGTCTCTCTTTTCTCATTGGTGTGTCAGCTCCCCTCCACCGGTTATAAATTGAGTGGGCTGGATGGGTACTCGAGGGATCGGGGTGGGGGAGTTCGAGCTCAGGCTCACCGTCGAGCAACTCCTCAGGTCGAGGTCATTCCAGTTGGTTGCCCTTCTATCCCTAGTGATTTCCCCATTCCTCCCTGCGGGCATCCACCTGACCCTCTTCGTGATCGTCACTGGGGTGATGATGGCCGCCGTCACCTCAGTTCACGAGATGGCGCACATCAGGAGAGCGGAAGAGCTCGGTTATCCCGTTGAGGGGCTCGAGGTCCTCGGTCTGGGAAACGTCAGATACGAGATCAACGCACCTCCGGAGGTGAGGAGGGAGGTGGCCAGGGCTCCCTATTTCAGTCCGAGGCCTTACCTCGCGGAGGTGGCCTTCCTGATCGTCCTAGCGGCGATAGCAGCGTCAGCGATCAGTCCGTACAACTACCTGCTCCTCGCCCTAGAAGCGATCCCCCTGATACATTTCGTATCAACCGTGTGCGCCTTCCTGGCCTTCAGGGGATCTGGATCGAGGTGTGAAAGGGTAGCCAGGCTGGCAAGTCCAGAGGATCTGAGGGAGGGTGGGATCCATCGAACAGGTGACGCTGGGTGATGAAGCTTAAGTTGTGGGATGGGGGGTGATCCTGATGAGGGTCCTTCCCATCATCCTCATGCTGCTGCTGAGCCTCCCACTAAGCGCCGCGCTCGGAGGCCCGTCAGGTGGCGTGGAATCCGCTGTCACCGATGGGGATATGCTATACCTCCTCGTGAGGGGAGGCGGAGGTCGGGCGTACTTGATGGCATTCTCCCTAACCGACTGGACCACAACGCAGGCCATTGAGTTGGAGCTTCCCGCCAGCGGACTTAATTACGGGATGTGGAATGCGGAGGGGGAGTTATTGATAGTTGCCCAGAGCCCGGAGAGGGCCTTCCTGGTTGATGTCGTTAATGGAAGCGTTAGGTGGGCCTATCGCCTAGTCTCCACCGGGGCGCTCGAGGTTAGGGACGCCGTGCCCGCGGGCGACGGCTTCATCATAGGAGGATCCGTTCCCGTGGAGGGGATTCGGAGACCCTTCATCGCGGAAGTCGATGGAGATGGGGTCGTCTGGGCTAAGTGGCTCGATATGGCGGGAAGCGTGGTGGACATCTCCGACGGGAG
>JAMOVA010000112.1 GCA_027061785.1 Thermoproteota archaeon | reverse complement strand
TGCCCCGATCCTTAGCGCCACAGCCAAGTGAAGAGCATCTTCCAAATCATATCCTCTTCCCATTAATCTCTCCGCCTCGAGGTAGTCCCTCCACACGAGGGGAATCACCTTCAGTCTCAGGGACTCTAGGGCTTCAAGCACCTCACTCACCAAAGATGACTCGTCTAGCTTTCTCCCGGTGATCCCGGCCAGTATCACAGCCACCTCATAAGGGGTGAGCGAGGAGGTATAAGCACCGTTGACCTCCGCGATCCTAATCCATCTTTTGGCCCTCTCACCGAATTCGGGATGACCGCCTAACCAGTAAACGAAGACATTCACATCGTAGTAACGCTTCATTCCTCCCACGATCTCCCCAGCATCTCCTCCAGCGCGGCGTCCAGATCTTCCGGCCACCTCCTCACCTTGAACCTTCCGTAGTACTTTTCGGCGGCTGATTCTACCTTTTCCAGAATGATCTTATCTCCCTCAACCCTCACGCGGACTATGGAGTCCTCTGATAGCCCGACAGCTTCCCTCACTCTCTTGGGTATGAGCACCCGTCCCTTCTTATCCACCTTAGCTATCATCGTCCATTGGAACCCACTTCACCTTTAAAATCCCACCTCAAATTGAGGCCCACATCTTCAAATGTGGCCCAAGAGCTTCGATCCCCTGTACCCCTGAAGGTCGAGGGTCACGGCGCGGAAACCCACGGATAGGGCCATCTCCACAACGTCATCCCTGATCTCCAAGATCCTGTGCATGTCTTCGGGAGGGACCTCGATCCTCACCCCCTCTCCCTGAACGCGGGCCCTCACCAGCGAGACGCCAGCTCGGAGTATGAGGTCCTCCAAGTGTTCTACCCTCCTCAATAGATCGAGGCTCACCTCCCTTCCCGGCGGCAGCCTGGTGAGCATACACGTTTCAGCCACGTAAGGGAGGTTCAGGTCCCTCAGTAGTGAAATCACTTCCTCCTCCGTGATCCCCACATCTACCAGCGGGCTCTTAACTCCCAACTCCTTCAGGGCCCTTAACCCCGGCCTGTTCTCCCCCAAGTCGCTGACATTGGTCCCATCGAGCACAGCATCGCACCCCTCCCGCTGGGCGACATCCAAGATCAGGGACATCATCCTCAGCTTGCAGAAGTAGCATCTGAGGGGGCCGTTCCTCCGTATTTCATCCTCTTTCATTACCTCCTCGTCCCTGACGATCACGTGATCCACTCCGATGAGTCCCGCCACCTCCTCGCTGGCAGTGATGACCCTCCTCGGTATGTAAGGGAAGTCGACGGTCACGGCCACTACTCTACCCACGCCAGCCTGTTTGAGCGCCCACAGGAGGAACGTGCTGTCCCTACCACCTGAGAAAGCAATAGCTGGGCACCTATAACCCTTCAAGGCGTGAATTAACTTCTCGTAGCTCACCGGGCTTGAAGCCGAGGGAACTTAAAAGTGGTTAGCTCCTTTGAGCGCAATAGACGCGGTAACTGCGTGGATGGGAAATTAGATAGGGAAGGGAGGGGATGAGAGAATTAATCGCCCCCTCCTTTCTTTCCCTTCATCTCCTCCAGCAGCTCTATTAGTGCCGGAACGACCTCTCTGTAGTCCCCCACTATCCCGTAGTCCGCGTGCTCGAATATGGGGGCGTCTGGATCTATATTTATGGCCACGACCCTCTTGGCCTCCCTTATGCCGAACACATGCTGAGCTGCCCCGCTTATCGCGACCGCTATGTACAGGTTGGGCTTCACGGCCTTCCCGGTCTGCCCAACCTGCTTGTCGTGATCTATCCATCCAGCGTCCACCGCTTTCCTGGAGCCAGCTATGACGCCGCCGAGGAGATCAGCCAGCCTCTTCAACAGCTCAAATCCCTCCTTGGAGCCTATACCCTTACCTCCAGCCACGATGACGTCGGCCTTCTCGATGGGGATTTCCTCCTTCTTCAGGATGGGCTCCCTGCTCAGCAGCCTGATTCCCTTAGGCGGAGGTATTTCAACCCTCTCCTCGTGTATCTCACCGCGCCTGCTCTCGTCCCTCTCCGGGGTGGGGAATATGTTGGGTCTCACGGAGCCCATCACCGGCCTCCTGTTCCTGGTGACTATGTGGGCGAGCATGAAACCGCCGAAGGGCGGCCTTATCAGCACCACGTCACCCCTCTCGTTTACGTCCATGGAGGTCAGGTCCGCAGTTATTCCCGTCCTGAAGGAGTTCGCCACGTAGGGCGCGAGCTCCCTGCCCCTCAGCGTTGCAGGGATGAGGAATACCTCCGGCTTGTACTTTGAGGCCAGCTCGTACAGTACTCTCCCCCACACGGTCGGGTAGTAGGTGGAGAGCCTCTCGTCGTCCACGACGTAGACCCTGTCCGCCCCGTAGTAAATGGGCTCCTCGGCCAGCTTCCTCACCCCGCTCCCTATCAGGGCCACGCCCACATGGGTGTTCAGCTTGTCCGCTAACTCCCTGGCGGCACCGATCAGCTGCAGGCTCGCTTCCTCTATCTCCTTCCCCTCGTCGTCCGCGAAGGCTGCCACCCAAACGCCCTCGTACTCCTCCAGGTTTATCTCGGGCCACTCCTTGCAGACCATACCATCACCCCAGCTTCAGCAGTCCCTCCTCCATCAGCTTCTCCAGCAGCCACTTCGCGGCCTCCCTCGCATCTCCTCTGAAGACCTCGTTCTTCCTTGGAACCTTCGGAACCATCTCTATCTTGGACAGCGCCGTTGGGGATCCCCTCAACCCGATGCACTCGGGATCGAGGCCGAGCACCTGGTTGCTCCACGTTTTTATGGGGTTCTCGAGCTTCACCCTGAGCTTGTTGGACACCTTCACCCTCCTCGGGTGCAGGGTGTGCATGGCCACGGATATCAGGGCCGGTAACTCCAGCTCGTAGGTCTCGTGAGCGTTCTCCAAGCTACGCCTCACCACGAGCTTCCGGTCCCTGAGCTCAGCGTGGGTCACGTAGTAGACGTAGGGGAGGTCCAGCCACGATGCGACCTGAGCCCCGACGTGGGCCGTCGAGGAGTCTATGGTTTCCTGCCCGAAGATTATCAGGTCGTAGTCCAGCCTCTCTATCACCTTGGCCAGCACGTAGGAGGTGGCCAAGGTATCGGCGCCAGCGAAGGCCCGATCCGACACTAGGATTGCCTCGTCGGCTCCCATCCCCAGAACGTGCTCAAGCCCGGCGATGGCGGAGGGAGGGGACATGGTGATCACAGTCACCTTCCCGCCGTACTCGTCCTTCAGGCGGAGAGCCATCTCCACGGCCTCGAGATCGTGCGGATTTACCACGCTCGGTATGCCCTCCCTTATGAGAGTGCCGGTCTTGGGGTCTATGTTGACCGACGTGGTGTTCGGGACCCACTTTATGCCCACAACCATCTTCAGCATACCATCACCTCTCACAGATCAACTGAACCTGTAGTGGATCCCCCTCCCGCTGACCGGATAGTCCCAGCTCACTGCATCGTGAGGGCAGATCAGCCTGCACGTCCCGCATTCGAGGCAACCCTCGTAGCTGAAGAGCACCTCATCCCCGGCCAGCGTGTAGCACTGGGCCGGGCAGAGGAGAAGACAGGGTTTCTCCTCGCACTCCCTGCACTTGGTCGTGTCCACCCTTATGTGGGGTTCATAGTCAACGTCCCACACGTCGTTGTTCAGGATGTCATCCACCCTCATGGGCTTCCTCATCATACGCTCCTCACCACCTCCAGCAGGTCCCTGACCAGGTCCAGCCAACCTATCTTCCCGTCCTTGGCCCTCTTGAACGCCTCCATGACCTTGGGAATCTCGTAGGGTGAGTGGAAGAGCTGATCCATCACCGAGTTGACCACTTCGGGGTAGGTGGTGTAGAGCCTGCCGTTCTCCCTCATCTTGGGGGCGTTCCTGAACTTCCTCAGCTGCTTCATGATGAAGCTCTCCTCCAGCATCCTCTCATACACGGACAGGTTCTCCGAGGTCATGCCTCCCATCTCGTGGGCCTTCTCCACCGCCTTCGCTGCCAGGTAGCCGGAGTAGGCGGCGTAGTCCACGCCCCTGAAGTTGTATCCGAGGTTCAGGAGCAGCCCAGCCGCATCTCCTGCGACGAGGAGGCCGTCGGCGTAGAGCCTGTGGGGCAGGGAGGGCCAGGTGTACTCGGGCACGAGGTGGGCCGAATACTCCATTATCCTCCCGTTCCTGAAGTACCTCTCGAGGAGGGGATGGAGCCTTAAAGCCTCGACGTAGCGGGAGATGTGCTCCCTCACCTCCTTCACCGCCTCTCCCAGCATGACCACGAGGCCCACGCTGACGGAGTCCCTGTTCGTGTAGAGGAAGGCCCCTCCCGGCAGTCCCCCGGTCACATCACCCATCATCAGCCACGCCAGTCCCTCGTCCTCATCCAGCCCGAACAGGTCTTCTATCTCCTTCTTCGAGAGCTTTATCACCTCCTTGACTCCCAGGCCTGCATATCTCACCTCCAGCTTCGGGACCAGCCCGGCTCTCTCCAGCAGGAGCCTGTTTATCCCCTCCGCATCGATGACCACATCGCTGGAGACCTTCTCATCTCCCACCCTTATGCCCGTCACCTTTCCGTCCTCCACCACCAGCTCGTCCACTGTTATCTCGGTGAGCACCGTCCCACCAGCCTCCTCCACCTTTCTGGCCATCCAGCAGGCCAGCTCCGTCAGGTAGGTGGTGAAAGACGTCCTCTTTCTCTCGTGAAATTCGAAGGAGGTCATCGCCTCACCGTTGACCAGCGATATCCTCTCCTTGGTGACCCACCTGTGGATAGGAGCTTCATCGAAGCCATCGAAGACGTCCCTGAGGGGATCCGCATACACCCTACCGCCGAAAACGTTCTTAGAACCAGGCACCCTACCTCTTTCCACCAGAAGGACTTTAAATCCCTTCTTCGCGAGCGTATAGGCGGCGGCCGAGCCTGCGGGCCCTGCTCCGACCACTATAACGTCGAATTTGTAACCGACCTCTTTCAAGCTCGAAAACACCCTCCAGGTGCCTTTTCCACCTATCGAAATCTAATAAACTTTTATGGGCCCAGACAGGACCCCTAAGCCCCCTTCAGTTGGAGAGGGGGTATCTTCTAACCGAATCTATGGGCAAAAATATTGAACGTCTCGGGGCCGGGAGAGGTAGGGAGGACGCTATCCGCTAACCCTCATGACTCCTCTCCTAACCAGGGGAGTGGAATGATGTACCCGAGGTTTAAATCAAAAGCGAGGACCTCATCTGGATGCAACTGCGTTACATCCTCGAGAAACTCGCTCACGGTGAGATAGGCGTAGAGGAGGCCGAGAGGCTCATCCGATCTTGGGAGGTAAGGCGGCTGGGGGAAACCCTGAAGCTCGATCTGGGGAGGGAGACGAGGAAGGGACTGCCCGAGGTGATCCTAGCTGAGTGGAAGGAGGCGGAGGATCTGAGAAGGGCAATAGCAGGGGCGCTGGAGGCGAGGGGCAGGGCCCTGGTGTCCAGAGTATCGGACGAGCAAGTTCAGATAATAGAGGAGTTCGAACGGGAGTACGATGTGAGGAAGAGCCCGAACGCGAGGGTCTACGTGATCAGGAGGCGGGATCTCCCGGTACCCCCGTCAAGGGGAAAGGTTGGTATAATAGCTGCGGGCACGTCCGACGTCCCCATAGCTGAGGAGGTCAGGTTGCTGGTGGAG
>JAMOVA010000111.1 GCA_027061785.1 Thermoproteota archaeon | reverse complement strand
CTTGGAGGAGCTGGGATACAAGAGCGAATTGATAGCATACAGCGATGATAGGGACGGGCTGAGAAAGGTACCTGCAGGAGTGCCCGAGGAATACTCCAAGTACTTGGGAATGCCGGTGAGCGAGATTCCCGATCCCTGGGGGTGTCATTCCAGCTACGGAGAACACATGAGTTCCATGCTGATAGATGCCTTGGAGAAGTTGGGCATAGAGTTCACATTCATCTCGGGGACCGAGGCCTATAAATCTGGTTTGTTGGACGAGCAGGTCTCTAAACTATTGGAGAACAACGATAAGGTCGACAAGATAATCAGAGAGGAAGTGGGATCGAGTAAACCGGAGGGATGGATTCACTACTGGCCTAGATGCGAGAGATGTGGTAGGATATACACGACTAGGGTGCTGAAGGTCATTCCCGAGGAGGGGAAGGTCATATACGCCTGTGATCAGGAGTTCAAGGGGATAAAGGGGTGCGGGTACGTCGGTGAGGCCTCATATCTGAAGGGAGAGGGTAAGCTCTCCTGGAAAGGGGAGTTCGCAGCCAGGTGGGCTGCATTAGGGATAGTGTTCGAACCTCACGGGAAGGACATAACCGACTCGTTCAGGGTGAACGAGAGGATAGCTAGGGAAGTCCTAGGATATGAGCCGCCTCTCACGGTAATGTACGAGATGTTCCTAGATTCCACTAGGAGGAAGATAAGTAAGAGCGCCGGGAACGTTATAACGCCCCAAATGTGGATGGAGTTCTCTCCCCCTGAGGCCTTGAGGATGCTCATGTTCAAGAGATACCACGGGACTAGGAGCATATCCCTGCAGAGCTCTCCTCTCTACATAAATGAGCTGGAAAACAACGTGAGGAAGTACCACAACTTGGAGAGGATAAGGAGTGAAAGGGATCGCATCACCCTGAAGAGGCTCATGGAGTTCACCTACCTGATGGAGGGCGTCCCCGAGCCGTGGCCTTACAGGTACTCCGCGGTTCTCAATGTCGTGTCGATGCTTCCGAGAGATATGGATTTCGAGGAATTACTGAGGGTAACTGCCGATCTCATCTCGAAGTACTACGGCGTGGAACCCGATTCCCTGCTGAATGACGACATCTTCAGGAGATACGTGTACTACGCCAAGAACTACGTAGAGAATTTCGGTAGTAAGGAGCTCGGAACTGTGGAGATAGATGGTAAAGTTCTTGAAGCCGTGGATTCCTTCGTGGAGAGCCTTTCAGAAGGTATGAGTGACGAAGACATACAGAACTTGGCATTCGAGACCGCTAGGGGCAAGGGTGTGCCGATAAGGGAGTTCTTCAGGGCCCTGTACATGATACTGCTGGGCCAGCCACAGGGTCCCAAATTGGGCCCACTTATCTCGAGAGTCGGCGTGAACAGATTTAAGGACCTGTACAGGAAATCCTTGGAGGAAGGTAGGATTGTCCGAAAGGAGTGAGAGGATAAAGAATTTACTCAAGCTCAGGGAGTTCCTGAAGAAGAGGATAGAGAAGCTGGAGAGGGAGGTCCTTCAGTTAAGGGAAATGGTCGAGGCCCTTGATCAGGTCCTGCTGGAGCAGACCTTGGTGACTGCGGACCAGCTCAAACCGGAACACGAGATCCAACAGCCGAGGGATGTGGAGGAGAGGAGGCTCACCTCGGAAGATGGCACCTTGATCGGTATCGCCAGAGTGAACAAGAGAACGGGCAGCATCGTGTTCGTACCGACCGAAAACGTGGTGATAGATGCCAGGGAGAGGCCCATAAGCTCGTTCCTTATCAGAAAAGTAGAGGAGTACGGGGGGAGATGCGAGGTCGATGAGTATCCGGATGGCAGACTCAGAGCAATAAGGATCCAAGTCGAGGAACCGCAGAACTTGGAGAGGATCTTCAGAGCACTGAAATGGGCGGTAACTAAATCCTTAGTTCAGTAGAGAACTGACTCTATTATCCCAGCTGCCCTATCTAGGAAGTTCCAGTCTTTAAATCTCTCCCTAAATTTCATGACCCTCTCCTCATACTCTGGCTTAAGAAGGGATCTCAACACCTCAAAGAACCTGACCTCCACCTCCGACTGCCTGACCATCCTGCCCAGACCCATCTCCTCTATGGAGCGAGCGTTTTCCATTTTTTCCGTCTGTCCAGGAACGGGTATAAGCAGGAGGGGCTTCCCGCACATGAGCGCCTCCGCGATAGTCGTATGCCCGGCTCTGGAAACCACCAGTCTAGCCCTCTCCAAGACGCTCCACTTATCCGGCAGCCACTTGTAAATCCTAACGTTACCCCAGATCTCCTCATCTCCAGAATTAGACGGCTCTCCCAAAGATACTATGAATTCGTAGTCCCTGAGGTCCTCCGGTATGTCATTCAAGAGTTTCAGTATCACATTTGCTAGGGACTTCCTCTCGGCGCCTGGCCCGGATATCATTATCAGGATCACATCTTCTTTCCTGTCTGGCTTGCAGTTGGGCTCTATCAGGGGGCCTGAGAAGACTATCCTGTCCATGAGGGGTTTCGGGAGATCCGAGGTATGGTACTTGGATATGCTGAAGGGTGGGGGAAAATCCGCTATTATCGATGCTTGGGAGAGCCCCCAGAACCTAGTTATCGCCATATTGAGGAGCTTCTCCACGACCGTAGAGAGCACACTATAACCCTCGCTCTCACTCAGATCGTCTGGAGGCGCGTTCCTCCTCATGAGGGGCGAGAGGAGTAACTTAGGTTGGTTGAGCACTACGACGCTGGGCACTCCCAAGTACTGAGCCGCGATCAATGTGGATATTCTGGAGTCAGATACTACGACATCCGGAGATGCTGTCTCTATGTTCTCCTTCTCAGTTTTTACGTGATGGAGGAATTTCCTCAATTCAGATAGGCTCTTAAGCGTTCCCCAGAGGTCAGGGCTTCCATCTGGCTTCTGCTTCCACACCATCTCCTCACCACAATGCACAACTTCCACTCCCTCCACTCCAGTCAGATAAGAGGAGGCATCTCCGTAGGCTGAGAAGAAGATGGAGAATCCCTCTTTCTTTAGCTTCATGGCTAAGTTCAGGGATCTAGATGCGTGTCCGTACCCTATACCTAAAGGTGAGAAGTAGGCCCTCGGCATACGATCGAACCTTATCCTATCTCTCTCCTGACGACCCGTCCCCTGGGTTCCTCTTCCTCGAAGATTTCTGCAGTGAATCTATATACTTCAGTTCCCTCCTTGAGCCAGCAGTCCATCCACATTCCGGCTTTGATACAGGTCTGGCTTAGAAACTCCTCGGAGTCCCAAGAGTATTCCACGGCGACCTGTGGAAGCAGGAGGCCGGAATATACACCGCGGCGAACTATTAGTCCGTGCTTCCCCACTATCACCAGCCTCGGTAGGTCGAGTCTGCTCTTCACCTTGTCGTCTATTCTCTCGGGAGGGGTCAGTATTGAGACCTCTACTGTAACTCTATCGAGCTCCTCCTCAGCTAAGGGAGGGAACCTCGGATCCTCGAACGCCGCCGCTATGGCCGCCCTTATGACGGCCCTGTAGAGGGGCAAGACCGGTTCTGGATAACCTATGCAGCCCCTGAGATCTCCCTCGGGATATGTGTTTAGGGTCACGAAAGCGCCGTAAGGGTTCTTCAGCTTGGGGTATGGGGGATCTACCTCGAGAACCGACCCCATCCCCAAGTAGTGCTCTATCGATTTCCTAGCTAGCCTGACCAGGTACTCTCCTTCCTCCATGGAGAACTCCGCCATATCTATCACCTCATTATGGCCACCGGACTTCCTAACTTCCCACCAGCATGTTCTGCAACGGCCTCGCATTTTAGTGTGAGCAGGTGCAATACCTTTACACCCAAGTCTACCTCGGTGAGGGTCTCGTAGTTGGCCATCCCCTTGGCTATGATGAGCTTTGAGGATCTGAGGATGTTCATGTTGACCTCCGTCTCCCTTTCAGGCATGACTCCAAGCGGGGAGCTCAGGCCGAAGATGTAGGGTGACTTGTGTAGCGATCGAAGTTCCTCTACAGTCAGATCATCGGCCATGGGAGACTTTTTCGCGAATAGGTATACGGTCTTGCCCATCTGCTCCAGATACTTGACTAGGATTAGATCTATCGGGGCTTCGTGGGCGTTGTCGAAGATGAAGGATATTATGTCCCCTGGACCGGCCTTTGTTACTATATCGAACGCCTCCTCAGTGCCGTCTATCTCTAGGTCTCTGGCTACCACCTTGGTGAACCTCTCTATGAGGTCCTTCCCTCCCATTAGTGGGACCTCGTACCCGTTCGCCGATGCGGAGTTTAGGGCAAGCCACCTGAACCTGTGGTAGCCCTCAGGTAGGTTAACTAGTTCTTCCTCTATCAGGGGAACTAGATCCTTTCGGACTAGTTCGATTAGCTCCCCCTTTCTAGTCGCATAGGGATCTTCCGATCCAGAGTATGATTTGAGGAGCTTCTCCCTCTCGGCCGCTATGTGAGCGGGGGTAGGCGCCTCGTCCATCATGGAGTGGAGGACCCGCACTACATCCCTGATGAAGGGGAGTCTCCTGTCGGTCGGTACATACCTAGCCTCTCTAGCTGCCACCTTCAATATACAGGCGGGGCACCTGTAATCCAGTTTCATTTCAATCGAGATCCCCACCTACAAAAAGCTGATTAAGATTTGGGAGGGCAACTAGATTATGGCTGAAGTTCCCAGGCTGCTGGTTAACCTGAAGGCATACTCACAGGCTTCAGGGGAGAAGGCTGTGGAGATAGCTAGGCAGGCGGAGAAGGTCTGGAGGGAGACCGGAATCCTCATCGGCATAGCACCTAATATATTGGATTTGAGAGTAGTGGCGGAAAGCGTTGATATTCCAGTGTACTCCCAGCACGTGGATCCCGTAGACCCGGGGGCCCACACGGGCCATATTCCGCCTGAACTCGTAAGGGAGTCCGGTGCTAGGGGTTCCCTGTTGAACCATTCTGAGAAGCAGATAGAGCTCCATCACATAGGCGTGGCCGTTACAAAGCTGAAGGAATTGGGTCTCTCGCCCATAGTGTGCGCTCCAACGCCTCAAGAGTCGGCAGCCGTCGCGGCCCTATCCCCAGACGCGGTTGCCATAGAACCTCCTGAACTCATCGGAACGGGCATTCCCGTGTCCAAGGCAAAACCGGAGGTCGTTCAGAACTCGCTTAAGGCCGTGATAGATGTCAATCCTGACGTTGATCTCCTCTGTGGTGCGGGAATCACTAGTGGAGAAGATGTAAGAGCTGCGATAAGGCTCGGTAGCTACGGCGTGCTTGTGGCCTCCGCTGTAGCGAGAAGCAGGAATCCCTACGAAAAAATGAAGGAGTTGGTGGTGCCCTTCGTGGAAATCACTCGGGCCTGAACCTATCCTTCAATTTCTCCAGTACCTTGGGCAAGGTCGTGTACTCCATCTCCTCGGGTCCGAGCCTGTGCGGCATGAATGGACCGTGCCTCCTCATGTAGTCGGTTATCATGTTAGCCATTCTCCTAGCTTCATCGAAGGCCACATCCGAGAAGAGATCGCTCGGTCCTATTAGCTTGGAGTCCTGCACTTGGAATCCCAAGGCGACTATTCTGGGAGGACCGTCGAATCTACTGGGTCTCGCGTCGGCCTCGGATACGGGCATGAGGGGGCCGTGGTGAGATCCCCTCATCCAGCCAGCTACTAGGAAGGGGAATGAGAAGGGTTCGAGCACCTCTCCTAGCGCCGGAAATCCGCTTTGCGCCCTAACTATAGCCACGGGATCGTCCTTACCCACGTACTTGCCAGCGATCAGGTTCAGCCTAGTTGTACTGACCACGGCGGCTATCTCCCTATCGGACTTCCTGAACACCCTGCGTATCACGTACCTGCCCGGAGTGCCGATCAGGGAGAGGATATCGTACATCTCCTCCGGAGAGGACATCTCCACGACCTTGCTCTCCATCACATCCATTATCTCGAATATGAAACCGTCGTGGAGCCTAGGATCGATGACTAGGCCGGCTGTGTTGAAGGGATCCGCGAATATCCGGAACATGGGAAGGTTGAAGGCGCCCGGTTCGGTCTTATCCGCCATGAACACGATCACGGGATCCGATGGCCTCTCTTCGAACTCCATTTCAGCCACTCCAGGTCCCATGCCCTTTAGGTTCCCTGAGAACGCGTCCTTTAGGAGGTCCTGTCCCGCACCATAGAGTCCTAGCTCCTTCGCCACCTCAGTACCTTTCTTAAACACATTCCAAGCCAATTCGTGGATTTCAGGGTTCTCTACCCCTTTCCTGTGCGTCATTATCAGTTGAAGGTCATCCCCCACTGCTGTCACGTAGAAATCCTCTATGAGTCGGGAGTCTTTGGCCCTAGACAGTTCCTGAGCGGCCACTTCCTTGAGCTTAGGATGAACTACGTGATGCCCGGCCAGACCACCTATATCGGCTTTGATGACCGATACTGTCGTCTTTACCATGGACCCACCCCCACAGCTAACGCCTGACTAAAATAAAAAGGGCTGGAGTCGAGGGAACTGACTTTCAATCGAAAACTAGGTATCCTCCTTCAGCTAGGATCCTCCTTAGTTTGTAGACTGCCCTCTTTACGTCAGACTCCTTTTTCGCACCGGTGCAAACTAAGCTTCCGGAGGCGAATATCAGGAAAACGACGTCGGGGTCCTTCATCCTGAAGATCAGACCTGGGAACTGCTCTGGCTCGTAGAGAGTATTGGGAAGCTCCAAAGCCAGCTTCTCTATGTCCACCTTAACGAAGAGCTTCGCGGAAGCAACTATGTTCTCGGCCTTAATGAGGGGCTTCCTTTTGACCTCTATTCCGTGCTTCTTGAGGACTTCTATCGCCGCGTTTATGGCCCTAGCCGATTCCTCCACGGATTTAGTGCCGGTGCATACGAACTTCCCGCTGCTGAAGAGCAAGAGGGCGGCCTTGGGTTCGTCGAGCTTGAGGACCAATCCGGGGAACTTCTCCGGATCGTACCTTGATTTCTTTATTTTCTTGGCAATCTCGTGTAGATCGAGCCTCTGCCTTATGTCAGCTGATGAGACGACATTCTGGATGGTTATCTCCGGTTCCCTCAGCTTGCTTAAAATCTCTTCCACATCTTCTTTTTTCGTGGATTTTTCTTCCATTACTTCGCTTTCGCTATCGTCGAATGACATAGTTTTCCCCGTTTCACTACTATCCGGGTGACCCGTTATATATAAAGGAGAGGCAGTCGCTGTCCCTGACCAAGCACCCTTTGATCTCATATCAGATAGCTCTAATCGCCGTAGTCTCCAGTTTCTTCCCAATTATCGTCCTGTTCGGCTGTGTCGAGTTCGTATTGCTCGTTGTCGGTACTTTCACTCCCTAGTGCCTTGGAATACTCGTAGAGGAGATAGGCGGCGATTATTCCGACAATCGCCAGCTTGGCTGGAAGCGTCTGTAGCAGCTCAAGGGCAGAGCCCAAGTAGGGGATTCTGAGAACTACTTTGCCGTATATGTCCTTGGAGGTCCTGAAACCCGGATCGGGAAGCGCGTTGTTGTCCCCTTTTGTGTAAAAAATTGGCCCATTAGTGCTCATATCTATTCGGATTATCCTGTGAACTATGAGAGAGTTCGACCAAGGGACTCTGAACACTATTATGTCTCCTACCTTGAGATCGTAGGGGTCAGCGCCCACCACTATGAGTAGGTCCCCCACCTCCAAGGTGGGTCTCATCGATCCAGATGTCACGACGGTGAATGGGGAGTCCACTCCGGTTAGCAGGGGTAGGACTACCTTGAAGAAGGCCAGGAAGAGCAGGAATAGTACAGCCAGTGTGAGTATTTCCTTTGTTAACCACTTGTTCGCCTGATCGGCTGGCAACTCAGATCGCCTTCACCACCTTGGGTTCCTCTTTCCTCACTTTCCTCAGGATCCTGTATCCGCATCTCGGACACTTGAAGTCCTTGAAGTATTCCTCCATCTCCTCTTTGGTGAAGATATAGCCGCACCTCAGGCACTGATACATTCTCACTCACCATGAAGCCGTTGAAGGGGGAATAAAAAGGTTATTCTTTCACCTGTGAGGCTGCTTTCACCTTCTCGGCTATTCTCTTCTTTATTTCGTTCAATCTTTCCTCTCCTATCTCATCTAACCATTCTTTGCGGGCCTTCTGGATGAGCTCCTTGTACCTATTCCTCACGGTGACCTCAGTAACGTTAGCTGCCTGAGCGAGCTCTCTCTGAGTCCTGTGTATGCCTAACTCCTGACAGGCCATGTAGACTGCTGCTGCAGCCACGCCTACCGGCTCTCTGCCCATCGTGGCTCCGTTCTTCTTGGCTATCTTGATTATCCTTATTGCCTGCGTCGCGATCTCCTCAGGGAGGTTCAGCTTGGAGCATATGAGATACACGAAGTTCTCCGGTTTCGGTGGAGGTATCTGTATCCCTAGCTTCCTGAACAGGAACCTGAAACTCCTCCCGACCTCTTTCTCCTCCAGAGAGAAGTACCTCGATACCTCCTCCAAGGTCCTAGGAACATCAGTTCTCCTACAGGCGGCATAGATGACCGCGGCTACCATGGCATCCATGCTCCTCCCTTTAACGAGTCCAGCTCGTGCGGCCATCCTGTAGAGAGTGGCCGCGTCCTCAACGGTCTCTTGCGGTAGGTTTAGGGACTCAGCAGCATCTCTTATCTTCCTTAGGGCAGGTTCCACGGTCTTCTCCTTGGAGTCCGCCACATGCTTCTGGGTCCTCTTCAACTGGTTCACGGACTTCTTACTTAGCCCCCTAGTCAGGGTTATCTCAGTGTCGAGACCGAAGCCCGGTCTTAATGGAGTAACCGGAGCGCCAGCATGAGCCCTCTCCATGTACTCATCTGAATCGAAGGCCCTCCAGTCCTTCGAGAAGTTCAGAACGCTTGAATCTATAATGAGACCACAATCCTGGCAAACTAGATCCCCGGTTTCGGGATCCTCTACTATGTTAGTGCTCCCGCATCTGGGGCACTTTAGCTCCTCCTCTTCTTGAGAGGAAGGTTCAGCGGCCTTAGGATAATCTCTCTTCTCCCGAGACAGGAAAACCCACCACCCCTTTAGTAAATTGCCGAAGTGTAGACCCCCATATGCATATATAAAAGTTTCGCTAAACTTATCAATGGGGCTGGTCCCTCGCCCTCCTTGTCCTCTGATATCGCTGCATTTAATAAACCACATGGATGAATTCCTTTAATTTCATTAGGGTTAAACCAGTTATCCTCAATACATTTACCAATTTGTTTCGCGAGTTCCCAGCGCGGGCGCTGAGCTAAAGTTTTTAGATCCAGAAGGCGGCATAGAGAGCTGGCGGCCGTAGTCTAGCCTGGACAGGATGCCGGCCCTCCAAGCCGGAGACCCGGGTTCAAATCCCGGCGGCCGCACCATAGCATACAGGTGTCGCGTCTTGGCAGCGGACGAACTGGAGGAGGCCATCTCTTCTGCAGTAAGGGAGCTTGCGAGGAGGGAAGGGTTCAAGTCAGGTAAGTCGTTAGATCTAGCGGTTGACCTCACTCTCGCCTTCATTAGATCTATGCTCTCCTCTAAGAGGAGGCTCAGGTCTCTAGCAGATCTTCTGGATGATGAGGACCAAGAGTGGAAATACATAGCGTATTACGTGAAGAGAACGCCGGTTTGCTCCATCCCATGTCGTTTCTCCTCGGACCTAGAAAGGGTGCTTCAGAATTACGGGTTTACCAGTTTGCAGTATCAGATACTGTTCAAGAAGGAATGCGGGGATAGTGATTGAGATCCTCCCTTCTCATCGTCGTTTTACTGGTGGTAATGTCGGGTGCTTCGATTCTAACACCCGCTCAAACGGGCAGCCTTCCCTTAGTTCACATCTTTGAGGACTACAGGTCGGCTTCAGCGTTCTTCCTCTCGATGGGCCCGGGGGAGAGGATAGTAGTCGCCCGGAATGCCTCCTATACGAGCGATCTGCTCAGGGAGATGGGGTTTCCTGCAAAGGTGGAATCCTATGAAGCTATCCCCGAAGAGATAACTCCTCATGAACTCGCTTATCTCCTGCTTTACTCTAAAGAGAAAGGGCTCCAAGGAGCTGACTTTGGGCCCCTCCTGAAGAAATTGGATCTCATATCTCAAGAGCTATCTTCTAGAGAGAGCGAGGTTGCAGTCCTGTTCTACAGCTCAGATGGGCCAGGTTACTCCTTACTGGCGGCCTATGCGGCCTTCCTCAAAGGAGCCAAGTTAATTGATTTGGATTCAACTCAACTGAACCGAGAGCTCTTGAAAGGGGTCAGGTACGTCATCCTATTGACCAAGCCCCTCACCGCCCGAAACTACGAGAGATATCTGAATGTTATAGACTTCCTAATCGGCATAGACGATGACCCATATCTAGACGCCTCCTTAGGTGTCCTGACCGGTCCCGATGTAACTGCACCCTTCCTGATGCTGCTCGCGAATGATGCCTCTTCAATGGGTTTGATCAACCGACTTAGAGGTATCTCCCTCGTCGAGGATCTTCCCTTAGCTAGGAAAGTGGAATTCATAGCGTCATCCTACGGGTTGAGCACGAAGGTGCTGCACCCCGATGTGAAGTACTCCAACCTGACGGTGAAGGACTCCGCTAAGATACTCAGGGAAGCGAGGAACGGCATTATCTATCTCAACCTGCACGGGAACCCCTACGTTATGGCCCTGAAGACGGAGGGTAATGTGGTCATCACGCCCTCGATAGTGAGGTCCGCCAGACCGTTGGGGGCTATAGTGATCACCCTGTCGTGTGATACCCTGAGGTTTCCCGATCTCGATGATCCCAAGAGTTCCATAGCTTATTCCTTTCTAGAAGCAGGAGCGTTCGCATATGTAGGGGCCACGAGGGTGGAGTTCAGCATAGGATCTGAGGCGGGTACCTCCTATCCAGATCTCATCTTGATGATGGTTCTGACGGGTCACACGCTGGGAGAGGCTGTTATGACGGTGAACAACTTACACATAAAGGAGGCCACGGAAAAAGGAATAAGTCCTAGAGAGGCAGCTTATGAAGTCCTGCTGGGTGATCCCACCTTAAGTCTGGCGTCTCACCAGATCCCCTACGTCATAGAGAGGAGTGATTACGTGTACAGAGTGAGCATCTCCAAGACCACTCCAGTCATATACCTGCGATTGCAATTGCCTGATGAAGAGGATTTCCTCCCCGATGTGGAGGCAGACCTTCCCTCCGTTTACTTTAAGTGGTACGAGGATGAGGAGGGCCTATTCATCTATGTGTCAACCCTCTCCTCGAGCTTTACCGGGTATTTTAGGGAGGACACGAGCGTGAAGATCGAGCTTAGAAGGCGTCATGGCTACCTAGAGTATGTTCCCTACTTAGCCATCATGCTCGTCGCGATCATCTCCCTAGCGGCCCTCGTAAGAGCCCGGAGGGTTGCCTGATAGCATTTATAAAGAGATCGGGATACAGTTTGAGGTGGGCCCCGGTAGCTCAGCTCGGTTAGAGCGCCGCCTTGGTAAGGCGGAGGTCGCGGGTTCGAATCCCGCCCGGGGCTCCATTTAACTTGAGGGGTGTTACGGTGGTTCTGGCTACTGCTCTGGGCTTGAAATTCAAGAGCGGTGTCGTTCTCGCGGCGGACAGGAGGGTATCTTACGGTACATTCGTCCTCAGCAAGTCCGCCAAGAAAGTGTTCCTAGTTAATGATAGAGTCGGCATCTCCACTGCCGGACTCCCTGGTGACTTCCAAGAGTTAGTCGATGTCGTGAGGTTCAATATGACCTTATATGAGCTTGATTTGGATAAGAAAGCTTCTCCCACAAATGTCGCCAAGCTGCTGTCTCTGCTCCTCTACCAGGGGAGATTCAGGGGGATCTACTACGCTGAGCTCATAGTGGGTGGCTTGGAGAACGGAGAACCCAAGATATTGGTCTTGGATCCCGCTGGAGGGCTTATGGAAGAGAAGTTCGCGGCCGTAGGTACTGGAGCGCAGATAGCCACGGGTATCTTGGAGAGGGAATATAAGGATGACTTAACCGAGGAGGAAGCCGTCTCATTAGCTGAGAAGGCGATGAAGGAGGCCATATCAAGGGACGCTCTGTCAGGAGACGGTGTGGATCTACTGGTGATTACCGAATCTGGTGCTAGGCAGCTGTATATCCCCCTGAGAACGGCATGAGGGGGGGTCAGATGGGCCTCACGGATCAGGAAAGGACGCGCAATTTGCTGATAGACCTAGTTGGTATAAAGAGCTTGAGGGGAAGGGAAGGTGAGGCCGTTTACTACATAACGGACACTCTATCGAGGTACGCTGACAAGGTCGTCCACCAACCGGTCAAGGACTGCGCCGGTAACGTCGTGGCCTTCCTCAACGTGAAAGATCAAGATAACCTGCTGTTCCTCGCCCACACAGACACATTCGAGATATACTCCAATTGGACCAAGAATCCTTGGGGAGAGCTGGAGGACGACAGGCTCTATGGGTTAGGGGTTTTTGACGATAAGGGAATGTTGGCTGCTATGATGGAGGCCTTCATAGCTGCCTCAAAATGGGATGATAGTAGAGGGATCGTGTTCGCTGCTGTTTGTGATGCTGAAGGCTTCAGTAGAGGGACCTACGAGCTCCTGAAGAGCGGTATCTTGCCTCGAGTCAGTGAAGCTGTCGTGGCCGGGCCAACCAATAAGAAGCTCTTTAGGGGGGCATTCGGCAGGTTCGTATTCGATGTCGATATAAAGGGGCTGGCAGCGCCTGGAACTGAGGAGGCTGGTATAAACGCCGTTATAGAGGCGGCCAAGATCATTCTGTGGGCTGTGGACCTGCCCAAGGTCGATGGAATAGGTGGTAGCGTAGCTCCCTTGAGTATAAAGTCCCCAGAGCTAGTGATGGCCCACCCGGACAGATGTCTGGTCAGGCTGGATAGGCATTACCCGCCCGGTAACGATCCGGGTGTTATAAGGAAGAAGTTCATGGAGCACCTGAGGAAAACGCCGGAGTTGAGGGCTAAGATCAAGATATCTTTGATGAAGAGGCCCACACCATTCATGGAACCCTACGAACTCCCGGAAGACGATAACTTCGTTAAGAAAGTACAGGAAGTCGCAGAGAATGTGCTTGGAGGGCGTTTTGAGACGGATGTTTACAGGACGGTTTCCGATGCCAACTACCTCTACAAGATGGCGGGCATTAAACCCGTCATATTGGGACCGGAGGGGGGGAATCACCACTCCGCGGATGAGTACGTCAAGCTCCCCTCTGTGTATGAGATGGCGGAGTTCTTGGCGCACCTCTTGAAGGGTTGATCCGTCTTGATATCCCAAGGTTTCCTAGTGAACTTCCTCGTATTTTGGGCCGTGGCTTATCTCGTCGGCCTCCTATTGAACCGGTACCTCGGAGGAGAGAGGACGAAGATAGGTGTCTTCTACCTAGAGTTCTCCTTCAAGCCGGAGAGCTTCAGGAGGATCATAGGGGGATTGGCTAGGTTCGTTGGTCCTCTCTATAAGGTCGGGATCGGCACTCTCCTGATCTCCTCCGCGTTATTCCTTATATTCCTTGTCAAAATAACTATAGACACCTTATTCGGCCCGAAGGTCGCCCAGATAGCCCCTGTGATACCGGGAGTCACCTTCGACATATCCGCCCCCCTCCTGATCTCCATATTCGTGATATTGGCCGTGCATGAATTCGGACATGCCGCTGCTAGCTGGTACTTCGGGGTTCCCATCAAGAAGATAGCCTTTTTCGTCCTATTTGTCCTGTTAGGTGCCTTCGTCGAGCCGGATGAGGAGATACTCAAGAAGCTGGAGCCCCTCAAGAGGATGGGTGTCTATTCGGCGGGAATCTTCATGAACTTCGCTACGTTCTTCGTGGCCCTCCTTCTGGCCATGATCATATTCCCGGGTTTCTCGATATTCCCGGGAATGTCCCATCCCTCTGGGGTGTACGTTCAGGAAGTTATAGAGGGCGGACCATCCTACGGAATACTCCCGGATGGAGTGGTCATAAGGCAGATAGATGGTTACAGGGTCAGGGATTTCGCTACTTTAGTGAAGGCACTTGAAAAGCTGAGACCCGGTCAGGAGGTGGAGGTCGTCACCGATAGGGGCACCTACAGGGTAAGGCTGGGATCTAGGCCTGACGACCCGAGCTCACCCTTCTTGGGGGTGATGCTATCGAGGGTTCCCTACTTCGATCCCATAGTCCCCATGCCGACCGGGGTGGCGGTCCAGCTGATAGAGCTGTTCGGGTTCCTGATCATGTTCAATCTGGGACTGGCCGGCCTCAATGCCCTGCCCATGTTACCTTTGGACGGAGGGTTGGTCCTCTCAGAGATACTTACCATGTACTTGGGCGATGAGGAGATGGCCCGCAAGCTAACCTGGGCCGTGTCGGCGCCTATCGCGCTAATGCTGATATACAATGTCCTCCTATTCTTCCTGAGTTGATAGAATTGCCTAATCCCTTCAGGAGGGCCGTAGTCCCTCTGAGCGTGGATGAACTGCTAGACATCTCCTTCAGGAGGGCCTTCAAGAAACCCAAGCCTATGTCGAGGAGGGGAGACAAGATAGCGATTTACAGATCTAGGGAAATATCCAGAATCCAGACAATTTCCGACACGGTGGTCAGCAGGCTGGATAAGGTGGTGAAGTCCTTCCCCAGCGTGGAGAGGTTAGATCCCTTCTATAGAGAACTTTTGGACGTCTTAGCTGGTGTAGATCAAGTGAAGCATGCTCTAGGCGCCGTTAAATGGGCCTCTAAGACGATCTCGAGGATCTCCAGATCCTACATCTCCAAGATAAATTGGACAGAGGACCCTGAACGCATGGCGACCCTCAGGAGGGAGGCGACGGGCAGAATATCATCCGTATTGAAGAGGATCAAGCCCGAAGTGGACTTCTTGAGAGAGGTAATACCGAAGCTCAGGAATCTACCGGATTTGGATCCCACTCTGCCCTCTGTAATAATAGCTGGCATGCCCAACACGGGAAAGAGCACGCTCCTCTCTAAGATTACCACTAAGGAGCCGGAGATAGCTCCCTACCCCTTCACCACCAAGGGCATCATCATAGGACACAGGGATCTGGAGGGCGTTGGGAGGGTCCAGTTCATCGACACCCCCGGTTTGTTGGACAGACCTCTCTCCAAGAGGAATAGGATAGAGATGCAGGCTATAGTGGCCCTTAAGCATGTGGGTGGCTTGGTCCTGTATTTGCTCGATCCCACTGAGACTTGTGGCTATACGCTGGACGAACAGAGATCCCTGTTCAAGGACATCGTGGCTAACTTCTCTGAGGAGATAGTCGCCGTGATCAATAAGATGGATCTGGAAAGTGACTATCCAGATAAGTTCTCCGAGATTAGAGACTTCTTGGTAAGGGAAGGGGCCGAATTCGTGGAGATATCTGCAGAGAGGGGTTTCGGAATAGAGGAGCTGCTGAGAACCGTTAGATCAAAGCTGGGAGGGAGGCAAATTGAAGATAGCATTTCATCTATCGGGTGAGCACCCATCCCTTCCCAAGGCCGAGGTGAAGGCCGTCTTGGAGTCGTTCGATGTAGGATTCGAGACTCATTTGGACTTGGACTCGCTGCTGGTCTTAGAGGTGGGCGATCTCCCCAGCTCGCTCATGAGGAAGGTGGCCGCTAGACTCGCGTACACTAGGTCCATAGGGAGGTTCCTAGCCGCTCTCAACCCGGCCGACTTTCCACAGGAGTTGAAGAGGATAGATCCACCCAGAGTCGGCAAGAGGTTCAGAGCTACCGCTATTAGGGTGAGGGGATGCTGCAGCGAACTAAAACGTGTGGAGGTGGAGAGGGAGGTCGGTGGATGGGTACTGAGGGGGAATCCCCATTCCAAGGTTGACCTTACCAACCCCAATTCCGAGGTAGTAATAGTGATGACCTCTGGGCTGCTAGTGATCTACGTTAAGGAGGTCGAGGTGGACAGAACCTCTTTCAAGATAAAGGAGGTTGCTGCGCGACCTTTCGTCCACCCAGCGTCCATGAGACCTACCCTAGCTAGAGTCATGGTGAATCTAGCGAGGACTCGTGAGGGGGATCTGGTGCTGGATCCCTTCTTGGGCGTGGGAGGCATAGCTCTCGAGGTGTTATCGGTCGGTGCCCGCTTAGTGGGAGCCGATATAAGCGAGAGCAGGGTTATAGAGGCCAAGAACAACCTCATAGCCTACGGCTTCCTAGAGGGTTTCGAGCTGATGGTTGGAGACGCGTTAAACCTTCAGCTGAATGAGAAGGTGGATCGCATAGTTACGGATCCCCCCTATGGGAGGATGAGTTCCGCTGTAGGCAGATCACCTGAAGATTTGGCCAAGGATTTCGTGAGAAGGGCCCCAGCATACTTAAGGGAAGGTGGTTGGATGACCATCTCAGTTCCCGTGGATCATCTAAGGGAGGAGGATTTCCGCGGGAGCGGATTCGAGGTAGTTGAATATTTTGATGTGAGGGAACACAGATCCCTCACTAGAAGGATATGGGTAGCGAGGCTGGGAGAGTGAGGGTGAGGTTCCTCGGAACGAGTTCAGCAGTACCGACGGACGACAGGGGACTACCTGCCATCCTTGTGAAGACATCAGGGGACTCTCTCCTATTGGACTGCGGTGAAGGCACTCAGAGACAGTTGATTCGGGCCAGAGAGAGTCTCATGAAGATAGATAAGGTGATCATAACTCATCTTCATGGGGACCACTTTTTCGGGCTCATGCCGATGATCCAGTCCCTGAGCATATTAAGGAAGGGTTCTGAGCTCTTGGTAATCGGACCTAAGGATTTGCGCCACATACTGGAGGAGGTTGAAGAGAAGACCGGCTCTAAACCGCAGTTCAAGGTGGTATTCAAGGAGATAGAGACCTCCAAGGCCATAGAGCTGGGTAAGTTCATCGTAGAGTTCTTCCCCGTTGACCATGCTGGATTCGAGACCTATGGTGTAAGGATCAAAGAGAAAGACAGACCAGGGAGATTCGATCCTGTAAAGGCAGACGAGCTCGGCGTTCCTTTGGTATTAAGAAGCGTTCTCCAGAGGGGATTCTCCGTCAAACTACCCGATGGGAGGATTGTGAGACCACAAGATGTAATGGGCCCACCCCGCAAAGGCGCCATCCTCGTGTACTCATCAGACACGAGGCCGACCGAGTCAGTCATATCGGCGGCGAGAGGTGCTGATGCCCTAATACATGAGGCCACTTACCTCGATGAGTTGAGAGACAGGGCTGTAGCGACTGGACACAGCACCGCGCTGGAGGCCGGCAAGGTTGCAGAGGCTGCTGGCGTCAAGAGATTGATCCTGACGCACTTCAGTGCCAGATACAGGGAGGAAGATCTGGCCAAGTTCGAGGAGGAAGCCTCTAAAGTGTATAGCGGGCAAGTTACTGCTGCCCGGGATTTTCTAACCGTTGATCTCTGATGTACTGGGCCTTCCATAGAGCAGTTCATGAGTAGTGGCCTCTCTAACGGGCCTCCCTCTCTCCGTCTTGGGGGTGAGCCAGTCAGCTAGGGTTTGGGTGTCCCCCTCGTAATCTATGATGAGAGATATCACGCCTAAGGGAGACATCTCGTCCTCATCACACAGCCTCACCTTACCAACGTATGCTGCTTGTTTATGGAACCTCAAGGCTCTCAGGTGTCCTCTCCTCGTCATGAGTAGGCTCCTCGCAGTATCTAGTATCCTGTTATTCCTGAAAGCCGATCTCAGTTTAATTAGAGCCTCATAACCCTCCTTTCTCACCTTTATCAGTTTCCTTCGTTCTTCCTCCTCTATATCGACATCATCGATCTCCTCGCTGAATGGAATTATTGTGTTCATAGCCTGAAGAACTCTCCTGACATCCTCCGTTGGATAGACCTCAGCTATCAGCGTTACTCTAATCGCCAACCTGCTGTTGCCGTTAGTATGCTCCAATCCACGACCCTCCTCTTCAGGAAGCCACCTACCTCCTCCACCAAAGGGGGCAAGCCTATAGACTTATAGTAGCTTCTGGGAAATTCGTCTACTTTTCCTCCCAGCTCTGTGATCATTCTCTTCAATTTATCGTGTAAAGCTATCCCTTCCTTATCAAAATCCGTAAGTATAATAAACGTTCTATCTATCACTCTAACCTCTCCGAGTTCCCTGATGTCCCTAATCAACCTAGAGGCATGCGTGAAGATGGCCCTAACGCCTATATCTTCTAAGGCAGCTTCGTCTCTCGGTCCCTCTATTACAACCTCTACATCAGAAAAGGACGCCCTTGAGTTCAATTTCCTAACCCAGTCCACCATGTGTTGAAAAAGGAGGGGATTTGCCTTCAAGTCAGGTCTCCCATCGACTAGAGCCGTGATAGTTTAATAATGTTTTCCTAGGTTCCCCCTTGGGTAGCCATAAAAAGGTGAAGGGCCTATGAAACAAAACGCAACGATACTAGCAGGAATACTTCTACTCCTAATGGCCCAGTTGAGTTTCCACTCCGCTGGAGGACCCGTTGCTGGCGTAACAATTAACAGAATGAATGTTAATACGGAGCTTTATGAGAATACATCTGTTAAAGTGACGATTACCGCTGAGATAGTTGTCAGTGAGGAGTTCAATGGTAGTGTTAACTCCCTAATCTTTCCGATACTTCCAGTTGGTATAGTAATGGAAAACCCTTACAAGGGTATAGAGAAGTTGAGACCGTTATCTGGGGATATCTCCGTGAGTAAGATCAAAACCGAGTCCTATGCGGACGTCATACTGGTTAAATTCAACAAGGAAATGAGGCCCGGGGATGTAAGAAATATCACCTTCTCCTTCATGTTCAAGCCGAACACCATACTGGTCAGGCTCAAAGACAACACGTATAGGCTGGTATACCGCTTCTACATGCCTAATGCCACAGTAGAATACAACAGATCTACGATGAGGATACTCCTTCCATATGGAGCTGCCATAACGAAGATAGGGGATTCCGGTGCAGTAGAGATGGACCCCCTTTCGGAGAGGCTGACAGCCCTGTGGAAGCCCTTCCCTCTGCCAAGAGGGAATGCATGGGACTTCAGCATAGTATTTAGGGTAGAGGGAGAGACTCAGCCTCCTAAGAGTGAGGAGACCACCGTAGTAGTTACCAACACCACGCCCTCAAACGGCGTGGAGGGAGGGCTACCTCTCACGGAGTTACTGGTGGCCATCCTAGGATCGAACATCATAACGGGAGGGGTAGCCTTCATGCTCTACAGGAGAGCATCTAGGAGACCTAGAGTGGAGGGCTGGTCTGGTTCCTCACCTGAGGAGATAGTTCTAGATGACGAGACGGTAGAACAGTACAGGGAGTTGGTAGAGAAGCTCGATAGGGATGAACGCAGCATATTGGATATAATACTGGAGAAAGGAGGTAAAATCGAGCAGAAAGATCTCCCTGAGCTCACGGGCTTCTCTAAAAGTAAGGTATCTAGGATTTTGAAGAGATTGGACTCAGCTGGTATAGTGAGGAGAACTTCCGTGGGTAAGACTAAGATAGTTGAGATAAACCCTGTTCTCATGGAGGTGTTCAAGGAGTACGGGGAACTCTGAGGGTGAGTGCGGGGGGTGGGATTCGAACCCACGCGGGCCTGACGCCCAACGGATCTTGAGTCCGTCGCCTTGGACCTGGCTCGGCCACCCCCGCCCCGCGTTCATGTCTTCCCATTCTCAGGAATTTAAAGGTTTTGTGGGAGTATGCCCGTTTCTAAGTAGTCCATTATGCCTGTTAGCCTCCTTGGAACCATCCTCTTGACTATCCTCTTGTAGAAGTCGGCTGGATTGGGGGACAATCGGACGAAGACGCCCTTGATATCCGAGCCTGACACCCTGATCGGGGGTCTCATCTTCAATGGAGTAAGACCATCAGCTACGACATAGGCTTGAGGGTCTGGGGACCATATCTCCACCTCTGACTCCAAGGGGATTACGAAGGACTTGACTGCAAGGGTGAGGCTAGGTGGCCACGGAGCTACGTAGGACACGACCATGTCCTTGGATCTGGGATCAACTAGAGGACCGCCAGCCGCAAGCGAATAAGCTAGGGAGCCGGTTGGGGTGGATATTATGACTCCATCGCATATGCACTCCCCGGTTGGGACCCCGTCAACAGCTATCCCCAGTCTAGACGACTTACCGAGCTTTCCACTCCTTATCAAGAACTCGTTTAGTGCTATGAGCCTGGTATCACCTTTAGTTTCAATGGTCGACGCCTCCTCAAGCCAGTACATTCCTCTTGAGAGCATATCGGGTATATACTCTATCTCGTCTGGATCGACCTCCAGCAAAGTTCCGTACGTCCCGTCCTTCACCCCCAAGATCGGTACCCCACCCAAGGTCTGATGGAAAGCCCTGAGGAGGGTTCCGTCCCCACCGATCACCACGACCACATCTGGACCGTCTTCCAGCCCTACAATCCTCATTTTAGACTCTTTAAGTAGACCCTCAAGTCTTTTGGCCAGCTTTAACGTCTTCTTCTTGCCGTCATTGTATATCAGCGTTACACTGCTCGCTGGAGAGCCCTTCACCAGCATCGCATGAATTTGGAGTCGTGCTTATTTAACATACTTTCCGGATTAGATGGGTGCCCTTCCGTGATATCTATGAGAATGGCTCGCGTCTTAGAAGAGATACAGCAGGTTAGGATCACACCTAAAAGGGATTTGAGCTTGGAGAGGCTCGGAATCAGGTTGTTCAAGGATGTGGAGGTGGATGTACCCAAGTGGTTGGCCGATATCCTGGCGGAGGAAGGGCTCGCCGAGGTCGAGGAGGTTGACTGGAAGATCATCAGTGAGAAGCTCTACAAGGAGAAAGTGTCCCTGATGCCCCTAGAACTCCCCCCCTATACTTACTCACTCATCAGGGAGATACTGGAGCAATCCCCTGAAGATTCCCTGATACGCAGGGATGCTATTTCCCTAGTAAACAAGAGGATCTCCAAGATCTTGAATCATATAAGGACCTCGATAGCGTTGACGAGTAAAAGGACCCCAAAAAACCTCCTACCTGAAGAGCTCATCCTTTATAATGCCCTGAGGGCGGTTGTAGATGGGTGGATGAGCGCCTTCCTAGGATTAAGGGATGATGAATAATGGCAGAGAGGGCCCCCCTTCTGTCTCCCGATGAGCTCGCCGAGAAGTATAAGGAGTTCATACGGTTCTACTTGGATGAGGACGGCGAGCCCATCTATAGCAACGCATTAGCTCAGATGATAGAGGATCAGAGGAGATCCCTAGAGGTTAATTGGGTTCATCTCTACAATTTTAACCCCGAATTCAGGGAGATAGCTGAAGATATCATAGTCCACCCGACTTTCCATTTAGAGGCCGCCTCCATAGCTCTTAAGGAGCTTGTAAACGAGCTCTTAGGTGACCTAATCAGAGAAGAGAGATATAGGATCTATAGCGAGGAAGATTTTCATTTAAGGTTCTACAACATCCCAACAAAGGCCTCTTTGAGAGAGGTAACTAAATTTTCGATAGGAAGATTGATAGAGATCGAGGGAATAATAACTAGAGTATCCGACATATACGACAAACTGCTGCAAGCAGTTTATGTGTGTCCTGAGGATAAGCATGATGTAATAGTTTTAGATGTGGCAAGTGGGAAAGTTAAACCTCCAGAAAAGTGTTCTAAACACGATGCCCCCATGAAATTTTCGCCAGAGCTGAGCAAATTTGTGAGATGGAGGACTATAAGGATCCAAGAGAGGCCCGAGGACCTCCCTCCGGGTATGATGCCCGAGCACATAGATGGGGTCCTCCTGGATGACATAGTGGATGAGGTCAAGCCGGGGGATAGGGTCAAGGTCACTGGAATAATAAGGATCAAGCCAGCTAGAAGGGACGAGGGAAGGGGACAGGGCCCGATCTATAAGCGTTACTTGGAGATAGTGCATGTCGAGGTTCCAAATAGGATCTACGAGAAGCTTGAGATAACCCCGGAGGACGAGGAGGAGATCTGGAGGCTGGCTGAGAGGGAGGATCTGGAGGATCTCATCGTCAAGTCCATTGCTCCCTCGGTGTTCGGCTGGATAGAGGTGAAGAGGGCGATAGCGTACGCCCTTTTCGGGGGCAGTACCAAGATACTGGCCGACGGCTCTAAGGTGAGAGGAGAGATAAATATCCTCATGGTGGGGGATCCGGGAGTTGCCAAGAGTCAGCTCCTCAAATACGCTGCGCAGTTAGCGCCTCGAGGTTTATACACGACGGGAAAGGGATCGACCGCGGCAGGTCTGACCGCTGCGGTTGTTAGGGACTCCGCAACGGGTGGGTGGACCCTCGAAGCCGGTGCGCTGGTGCTGGCGGATAGGGGAGTCGCTTGCATCGACGAGTTCGACAAGATGAGCGAGGACGATAGGAGATCGATTCATGAAGCCATGGAGCAGCAGACCATTTCGATAGCCAAGGCCGGGATAGTGGCTACACTTAACGCGCGGACCACCATAATCGCTGCAGCTAACCCGAAGAAGGGCAGGTACGACGACTACGTTTCCATAACCGAGAACATAAACCTCCCTCCAACGATCCTCTCCAGGTTCGACCTGGTGTTCATAATGAAGGACAGGCCGAGCCCCGAAGCTGACAGCATGGTAGCTGAGCACATCCTCATCACTAGGATGGGAAGGAACCCCGAAGCCAAACCCCCTATAGATCCCACTCTGTTGAAGAAGTACATAGCGTATGCGAAGCAGAACATAGATCCAACGCTAACTGATGAGGCCGCCAGAAAGATCAAGGAATTTTACGTTGAGATGAGGAAGAAGGGTATAGCTAGGGATGAAGAAGGAGGGGACATCCTCTTCGAGACCATAGCGATAACTCCGAGGCAATTAGAGGCCCTCATAAGGCTCAGTGAGGCTAGGGCTAGGATGCACCTCAGGAAAGAGGTGACGGCTGAGGACGCCGAGATGGCGATCAAGCTGGTGAACATAATGCTGGAGGGGGCCGCGCACGATGTCGTATCCGGGATAAGGGATATCACCGGGCTCATGACCGGTGTCTCCTACACGATGGTCAAGAGGAGGGAGATAGTCTACTCGCTGATCAAGCAGCTGGTGGAGGAATCCGAAGATGGTGCCGTTGACAGGGATGTAGTGGTGAGGCTGGCCGCTGAGAAGCTCAATCTGAGAGGGAAGGAGTACGTGATAGAGGACATCCTGAAGAAGCTCAACGAGGACGGTCTGATAATATTCCCCAAGCTGGACAAAATCAGCCTGATAGAAGGATGAAAGAATGGGACTAGAGGACCTCCTCGAGCGCTTGGGTGTGACGGAGCTTTACCCGACGCAGCGGGTGGTCCTAGAGAGGGATCTGCTCGAGGAGGGGAACTTCGTTTTAGCTGCCCCCACGGCGGCCGGGAAGACGCTATCGGCCGAGATGGTCATGAATGAGGAGTTAGAAAGGGGAGGGAAAGTCCTTTATCTGGTACCCCTGCGTTCTTTGGCCTATGAGAAGTACGAGGAGTTCTCTCGGGTGTTCAGCAGTCATAGAGTGAGGATCTCGATAGGCGACTACGATTCATCCGAGGAGCCCCTAGCCCAGTACGACCTCATAGTGATGACGTATGAGAAGTTCGATTCGATTCAAAGGCATGGGGCTGCCTGGCTAGGGCAGCTGACCCTCCTAGTGCTGGACGAGGTTCACTACGTAGGCGATCCCTACAGGGGTCCTACCCTCGAGATGGCCGTTTCCAAGTTCATGTACGATAACGACGATGCGAGGAGGATAGCCCTCAGCGCGACCATCACCAACTTGGAGGAAGTCGCATCCTGGCTGGGCGCTACCCCTCTGAGAGTTAACTGGAGACCCGTTCCCTTGAGGGTGGCCATGTATCACGCCGGGCATCTAATATTTCAGGATGGGGAGATCGAACCGCTGCCCGGGGAGGGGGTCCTCCCTCTAGTCGTGAGGAGCTTGGAGAGTGGCGGTCAGGTCATAATATTCTACAACAGGAGAATGGATGCGGTCTCTTGGGCTGAGAAGCTCTCATCAAAGTTGAATCTGGAAGGGGTGGAATTGGAAGAGCTTATCGAGGGGGGCTTGGGTGGATACAGCTCCTCCAAGCTTGTGGAGAAGCTCGCCCTCTTCATGAGGAGGGGAGTCGCCTTTCACCATGCCGGACTGCCGTTCGAGCTTAGAAAGGCTGTGGAAAACGCATTCCGCTCTGGAAAGATCAGGGTGATAACTGCGACCCCCACCCTAGCAGCGGGAGTG
>JAMOVA010000110.1 GCA_027061785.1 Thermoproteota archaeon | reverse complement strand
TCCGGGATCAGGACATATGCTCGCCGCTATCCTCAGGTCATCGGCGCCAGGCTCAGTCGAGGTGACGGAGGTCCCCACCCCGGAGCCGTCCGCGGGATGGGTACGCATCAGGGTGAGGAGGGTTGGAATATGCGGGACGGACAAGGCCCTCTTCTCGGGAACCTACAGGCTCAAGAAGGACCCCCTCATCCCAGGCCATGAGATCTACGGGGTAGTTGACGAGGTGGGCGAGGGAGTCGATCCCAGCTGGGTGGGGAGGAGGGTCACGACCGAGATAAACGTGAGCTGTGGCAAGTGCTGGTACTGCAGGCACGGTATGAGGACCCACTGCCCCTACCGCAAGGCTTTGGGAATCTCGATGGATGGAGGGATGGCCGAGTACGTGATCACGCCGGAGGAGAACCTCTGGCCCGTGGACGGCCTCACGGACGTGCAGGCTGCCTTCGTGGAACCACTGGCTGCGGTCGTGCAGATGACGAGGATGGCCCCTCCTCAGGGTGAGAGGTTCTTGGTGATCGGCGCTGGCACCATAGGTCTTCTCGCCGCCCAGCTCCTGCCGGGAGACGTCAAGGTGATGGCCAGGGACGGCTCACCGAAATCAAAGATTGTTGAGAAGCTAGGGCTGGAGTTCCTTCCCCTGAGCCAGCTGGATGAGGCCCTGAAGTCGACGCCGGAGGGGCAGGGATTCGACTACGTTGTAGAGGCAACCGGGCGACCCGAGGGCCTTCATTTGGCGCTCAAAAGCGTGAGGCCTAGAGGCGTTATCGCGGCCAAATCGACGCATGGCCTCGAGACGCCCTTGGACTACACGGATCTGGTGGTGAGGGAGGTGAGTATAGTGGGGAGTCGCTGCGGCCCGTTCAACGAGTCCGTCCGTCTGCTTCGAGAGGGTAAGGTGAGGGTCGAGGAGCTGCTGACATCAGAGTTCCCCCTCCCTGAGGTGGGCGAAGCATTCAGAACCGCGCTCAGAAGGGATCAAGTTAAGGTGCACGTATTACCTCGATCACAACACGCTTGAGCCCCAGCAATCGGGCCGTCCCTACAGTTGAAACGTGGGATCCAGGGGAAACGAAAAAGGAGAAGGGGATTGGATCGGGTTGGAGAGATGCACCTTCGTCCACTCTAACCCTTCCCGCCTCCAGCTCCTCCCTGTCCGAAGCTACCGGGTGCGGCACTCACTATGCGCTCGAACTCCTCCTGAGATATTATCTGGGGCTGATAGTCGACCCCGTAGGTCTTCAGAACTGAAACGAAGGACCTCAGGTGGTTCATGCTCCCGTTGATCAGGTTGTTGAAGACCTGGCGTATGTCCTCGTTGTCCACCTTCTCCAACCACTCCCTGATGTCCTTTATGTCGAGCTCCTCTATCTTGGCCCCTACCTTCAGCGCGTCCACCTCGGACTTCTCTCCCTCGGCCACTAGAGCGTTGTACAGCTCCTGTATGTGCGGGTCCGTGAACTTGCCGACCTCGTTCACGGCCGGATCCTTCAGGCCGTACTTCTCTATGAGGGCCTTCACCATGTCGGTGTGCCGCTGCTCGCTCTCCGCTATATTCTTGAATATCTGGATGCCCCACTTCTCGTAAAGCGTAAGATAGACGTCCCTGGCGAGCTTCTCCTCCTCCCTCATGTAAAGCAGGGCCTTGATCTCGTCCTCGCTGAGCGGCTCCTTCGGCAGCTCTTCGACCTGAGATCCCGCTTGGGTGCCGCTTGCCTCACCATATCCTCCTTCCGTGCTGCTGGGGACTGGCATGCTGCTGGTTGTCGGCGAGGTTTGGAGTGGAGATCCGGGCTGGGTCAGGAGATAGTAGCTGGCCCCCGCTAACACTAGGAGGGCCACCAGTACAAGAGCGGTCCTGTTCATGCGATCACCGAGACCATCTCCGGATGCCCGTTATAAGTTATCCAGACAATTTGTCCACAGACTTTCCTGAAGATAAGTAATTTATGGTACGCGAACTGCCAGCAATTGAGATTAACACTTGATAGTGATGCAGTGAATAACGAGTAGCGCGATAGACCATGGGGGGAATGCCGCGAGGGGTTCCCAACACGAGCTCCCAGAAGGTCTAATCTCCC
>JAMOVA010000109.1 GCA_027061785.1 Thermoproteota archaeon | reverse complement strand
CCCAGCTGAAGGGCGATCAGCGAGACAGACTGGAAATTCGCTCGCGAACTCGACCGAGGTCTAGGATCACAGGCGAGTCGATCAGCTCATGGGGTTCCGGTCGACGTCCTCAGGCGTACCAACCTTTAATAGCTGGAGCCCCGCACCCCCGTATGGGTTTCACTTACGAACTCGTGGCCCACAGGCCCTACGACGAGCTGCTTTCTGATATAGGCCATTCGACCAGTGTAGAGCTTTTGAGAAAGGAGTGCGAGGACATGATCTCGTCAAAGCCAGACATGGATCACATGTGGGCTCTGAAAGAAGAGAAGGGTAGCTACCTCCTGGCCATGGTGATGAGGGAGGGTAACGCGGTGAGGATCTCCTACTACCTGGCCTTCCCCTTGGAGGAAATAGAGGCACTCTACTGGGTGGCCGACGACGAGGAGCTGGCCGAGTTGGAGGAAGAGCTCGAGGAATTTCTAGCCGACGAGTCCATAGACTGGGTCGGAGGACACTTGGGGGTGGCGTCCGGACCCCTCATCCTGAGGACGGGGAGGGTGTTCGGCAACTCGGACCTGCCCGATGTGATAGTGGGGATCAAGATAAGGGAGGAGAGAGCTCTTCCCGTGAATTGAGGTCCAGGCTTATGCTCAACACGAAGGAGGCAAGGAGGACCAGCGATCCGACTATGAGCAGGGTAGGCCCCAGGCCGAGCCCGATTGTGGTAGCCAGGCTCTCGCCTCCCACCGACTGCAGCCTCAGGCGGAGTATCCAGAGGGTCGCCATCCAGAACCCGGCGCAGAGGAGGCCGGTGCCACCGGCGAGGAGTGACAGAGGAGACCAGAGGACCGATGCGATGGCCGTCAGCAGCGCCACCAGGAGGAGTATCAGGGTCATGTAGAGGAGGCCGGAGTATCCGTCTATCACCCCGTAATCGGCTTGGATGACCGCGAGGGAATTCAGGAATTCCAGTAGGGTGAAAGTCCTCACGCCCTTTCCGGGCGGATGCATCACGACCCAAGGCTGGAGCGAGCTCAGCAGGACCAGAGCGAAGCCGAGTAAAGAGAGCAGTCTGGTTATGGTATTTCGACGAGGAGCGAGCAAGATATCCCCTTCATTCCCGGTTTCCTCGTTAATAAGGGTGCTCACTTGGATTTACCTCCCTATCCACTCTACCCCTGCATTCTCGGGGCGAAGCATCGCCGTGCAGCGATGGATCATCCGTGCGGGTACCGTGCCCAGTACTCCAGTGCCACTAACGAACTATATAAATTTTTTACTGAATCAGCAAGCTAAGTCACAGGGGTAGCTCGGGGTTTATGTGGACCAGGCCGGTCACGAGCAGCGTTTCGGCCGACCTCACTCCCCTGTGAGACCTCACGGTCTCGTCTATGCGGGACACGTGGTTCATGTCCCTGGCGTGGAATATTGCCACTATGTTGTACTTCCCCGTGAGCTTGAACACGTGTGTGGCCTCGGGCATCTCCTTCAGCCTGTCGAAGACCTCGTCCAGGTGCTCAGGATCCACATCCGCTAGCACTATGACTGAGAAGGGCAGGCCAACCCTCCTGGGATCTAGGAGCGTGTAAAAGCCCTTTATCACTCCTCTCTCGACTAGTTTCTTTACCCTGTACCTTATCGTCGCCTCGGGAACCCCGAGCTTCCTGGCCAGTTCGCTGAAAGGGATCCTAGAGTTGAGTTGAAGGATCCTGAGTATGTTCACGTCCAGCTCGTCAAGGTCCTCGACACTTTTGCCCATCGGTTAATGGAATCCCCGCAGATACCTATAAAGTGATATGATATGATCCCTCAGCAGGCTGGGACCACTCTCACAGACACCTTCGCCCTCGGGGCGAGCTCAGCGGCTATCGCCATCACATCGTGCTGCAGCCTGTTGATCTCCCTGGCCCTCATCTCCGGATCGGCCCCGACCTTTATCTCGAGTCTCACGCATCCCTCTGATCTCACGACCTCGATGGATGCCCATCTGACGCCGTTCAGCTCCTCTATCCTCTTCCTCATCTCGTCCAGCGGGATGCCCCCGCCAGAGTGGTCCACGTGCACCAGAACCTCCTCAACTCCCAGAGCCCCCTTAAGCCTGGACTCCACCTCCCTCGCGATCTCGTCGGCCCTCCTCAGGTTGACGTCGTCGTCCAGGACAATGTGGAGATGCAGCCTCTCCCCCCTCTCCCCGTAGAACTCGAACGTGTGGGCCTCCCTCACGCCCTCCACCGACTCCGTGACCTCCTTGGCCACGCTCTCCCTCGACCTGCCTGCGGCGAGAGGGACTATCATCACCTCCGATGGTCCTATCTCCGCCCTGACCCTCTCCTCCAATCTCCTTATTATCTCGTTAGTCCTCTCAGCCGTTATGGATGGGTCCACCTCGACCACCGCATCCACGAGCGTTATCCTCCCAAGCTTCCTGGCCCTCACCCTCCTGACCGTCACTACCTCCCTGCAGCTTCCCAGGAGGGAGGCTATCCTGGCTAGGAGCTTTGGGTCAATCCTGTCCAGCAGGTCGCTGGCCGACCAGTAGGCCACCCTGAGCGTGGAGGGCATCACCAGAGCGGTGGCCACCAGAGCAGCGAGGGGGTCAACGAGTGGGAGCTCCCTCGAGATTAGGAGCACCCCCGCCACCACCAGGGTCCTGGCCGCATCCCACCCGTAGTTGATGGCCTCGGACTGCATCATCCTCACTCCCTCCGACCCGCCCGTCCTCCAGAGGGCCAGTGATCTGGCCACGTTCACCAGGCTCGTGGCTACCAGCAGCAGGAGAGCTTCATCGGTCACGTTCGGCGGGGTCAGGGGTCCGAGGAGGGCTGAGGCGCTCCTGAAGACCACGTAGGCCTCCACCTCCAGCAGGAAGATGGAGGAGAGCAGACCCAGCAGGCTGTCGAACTTGGCGTGCCCGTAGGGGTGATCGGCATCTGGAGGCTTTCGTGAGAGCCTTATTCCCATCAGGGTGACCGAGGAGGTGAGGATGTCCCCCAGCGAGTCGAGGAGCTCCCCCAGGACGGCCATGCTTCCGGTGACTAGGGCCACGAAGAGCTTCACCGCCACTATGGCGGCCGATGTGATCACCGATGCGATGGCTACCTTCTCAGCCCTCTCCACCTGAAGTCCCGCTCCCTGAAGCCACAGGATGATTTTATCTTATCCCCTCCAGCTAGTATATGCTAACCATAAGGGACATCTTCGACGCCTGCAACAGGAAGGCCGCCCAGGGAAGGAGGGTCATAGGCGCGCATATAGGGGCCCCGTCGCACGATCCACCCCTCCCCGTGTCCGAGGTCCTGTCCGAGATGGGCGAGGTGGGACGGAACTACCTTCCCTTCACCGGCATGGATGAAGCGAAGGATGCGGTGGTGGACTTCGCCTCCCGCTTCCTGAGGAGGGACTACGAGAGGGACGGGGTGTTCATGACGAATGGAGGGGCTCAGGCCCTCCTGATTTCCTCGCTAGCTGCCTGGAAGCTGAAGAAGGGGAAGGTGCTTATACCAGCCCCGGGCTTCATCCAGTACTTCGAGCATCCTGCGGAGTTCTCCTATCCCGTTGAGACCTACAATCCCCTGGCCGAGGACCTAGTGAACGAGGTGCTGGGG